>JAFTHM010000088.1 GCA_017457425.1 Alphaproteobacteria bacterium | reverse complement strand
GATTATTTATTCTTCTTTATAAACTCTTTTAAAGCCTCTACATCTCCGGCGGCCATAATTTGTTTATAGGCTTTGGCATTGGGTTCGCCATGATATAGGCCTAACATATGATGGGTAATGTAATGTTTGGGTCCTGAAAATTTTTCAATATAAGGGAGCATTTTTTCCAAAACTTCCGTGCGAGATAAAACGGGTCTGTTATCATTAAAAAATCTACTGTCCATATCTTTTAAGGCATACGGATTGCCATAAGCAAAACGCCCAATCATAACACCGTCAACGTGCTTTAAATGCTCGGCCGTTTCATCTAAAGATTTAACGTTGCCGTTGATAGAAACAAACATATCGGGGAAGCTTTTTTTCAGCTTGTAAACTAAGTCATAATTTAAGGGTAATCTGTCCCGATTGTCTTTGGGGGACCAGTTGAGTTTAGCCTGTCGTGCGTGAATGATTAAATGATCGCAGCCGGCTTTTTGAACTAAATCAGCAAATTTAAATAAACTTTCAAATCCATCACCGGCAACGGTATTTAAGGATATGCGCGTTTTGACCGTGACGGGGATTTTAACCTTAGCTTTCATTTCGGCAACGCAATCGGCAACCAACATTGGCGTTTGCATTAAAATTGCCCCGAACTTACCGCATTGTACACGTGATGACGGACAACCGGCGTTGATGTTGACGGCCTTGTATCCCCATTCTTCACCATAAACGGCACATCTGGCCATTAAGTTAGGCTCACTGCCTCCGACCTGTAAGACTAAGGGATGTTCGGCTCCGTCATATTCCAATAATTTGGCTCTATCCCCTAAAATGAGGGCAGGGGCGGCTATCATTTCTGAATAAAACATCGCATTTTTGCAAATAAGGCGCAAAAAATAGCGAAAATGCCGATCGGTCCAATCCAACATCGGGGCAATAGAAATTAAATCCGCCGGTATTTGGGCGGTTCTTGAGGTCGCATTCAATATTTTTTTTGCTTGAATTTTTGTCATAATGGGTATATAATACACGAAGTCCAACTAAAAAGAAAGGAAAAAATATGCTGACACCCGAAGAAATGGAAAAAGTTCAAACTTATTTGCAACAACTTTTCTGGAATCCGGAAATTCGTGTGCAAAAAGGTGAGGGGGTTCAGGCTCCGGCAGAAGTTTTTGTCGGCAAAGAATTTATCGGCGTTATCTATAAAAATAACGATGACGGCGAAATTTCCTATGATTGGAATATGTCCATTTTGTCCGAAGATATTGAAAGATTCTAACTAATGACTCATCCGGATGAGAAAAATCCTCCTGTTGATCCGCAAGTTGCCGAATGGGAATGGCGATATGCTCAAGGTGAAGGCGGTGGCGGTTATCATGAAAATTATGATGGAACGCCTAATTTACAAAATAATCGGTGGCGAGCCGGAGAAGAACAACAAATTATGCGGGAGTTGGCGGATAAAGGACAAAATACGCAAGGTGTGGATTTAAATCAAATTTGGTTGATGCGTAAATATGGCCGTGGCGGAGATTAAAACGGTTTATGTTGATTGGGAAATACTAGGAAAATATTCCTTGACTTTTGAATGAATTTATGCTATTATAAGTTTTAGTTAATCGGGACAATTATATCCTGATTTTTTTGTGTCCGTTTGGGAAAATCCTAAACGGGCTTTTTTTATTTCTAACAAGGAGGAAATATATGGAAAACGAAAGTGTTGCCATTAAAGAATTTAATTTGTTTCAAAAATCTAATGAGTTGATGAAGTTACCAGAAGTTAATACTAATCAATTATCACCCAAAGAACACGATCTGTCCGGTAAATGCCAAAAGATGATTTATGTATCTTCGCACTATCGTGAAGGAAAACTGATACAAGCCTATCAACGCAAATGTGGTCAAAAACACACCGCCTTAGATATCATGGTGGACAGAATAGTTTTTGGCCCCAAACCCTTTGAAGGTCAAGAACATTTGTTGGTGAGTACAACGAATGGGATAGAAACGAACATTGATATCCCATCTGTACAAAACAGTATTGATAATGCCACTTGGAATATACCGTTGGAAACTAAGGAAGATCAATTTTTGCTTTTTGACGGTGAAAATTTAACTTTGTATGAAAACGGAGAAATGCAAAAACAATGGGCAGGTGTATCGGGACAAGAAGGATATCAAGAACCACAATTTCAAGGAAAAAGAGATTTGGGACCCATTCCGGAGGGAAATTATGTCCTGCCCAAATCAGAATATCAGAATTGGTGGCGTGATACAAATTTTATTGAAAAAAGTGCTGGATTGTTGAATAAAGGTCCATGGCCAAATCTTCCTATTGCCTGGGGAACAGAACGCGTGTGGATGAATCCATCCAATGAAACGAATACTTATGGTCGTAGTGGTTTTTCTGTACATGGTGGTTTGTTTCCCGGTTCTGCAGGTTGCATTGATTTAACAGGACAAATGAATAGTTTTGCCGATTGGTTTATAAAAAATGATTCGGATGTTTTTTTACATGTTAAATACTAGACTTTAGCCTCAATCTATGATATAAATATTTTATGCAAAAACTCATCGGATATCTTTTAAATTTAATTTTTTTACTGGGATGGGTGGTATTTTTCTTGCTTCAAGGCCGTCTTGCATTTTGTTATTTGGTGGATGGTCTTTGCTGTGCAAAATGTGACGCCTCCCATCCTATGTTCTTTTATAACTTGCTTATTTTTATAATTTTT
>JAFTHM010000087.1 GCA_017457425.1 Alphaproteobacteria bacterium | reverse complement strand
GACATTGCGTGTATGTCGCCAATCCGTCCTTTTGACAATAGGGTCCGGCCGGACATGTTTTACAAGCCGAAGATTTCGTTTGACCCGTTTTATCATTATATGTTCCGGCTTTACACAAGGTCTTGGTCGTTGTATTCGGACAATAAGATCCCTTCGGGCAAGCCGTTTGGGCCGATAATCCCGTCGTCGGACAATAGTATCCGGCAGAACATGTTTTACAAGCCGAAGACTTTGTTTGTCTTGTACTGCTGTTATATGTCCCGATCGGACAAATTGTCTTTGTCGTTGTATTTGGACAATAAGATCCTTTCGGACACTCTGCTTGAGTGGATAATCCGTCTTTTGGACAATAGTATCCCGCTTTACAGGGGGTTGCTTTTGATGATTTTTCTGGACAATAAGACCCTTTGGGACAGATTTTGGGTGTAATTGTTCCAGCCGGACAGTAGTATCCCGCCGGACATTTTATGTATGTTTCTTGCCCGTCTTTTGGACAGTAGTATCCCGCCGGACATGTTTTACAAGCCGAAGACTTTGTTTGTTTTGTACCGTTGTTATATGTGCCGGCTTTACACAAGGTTTTTGTTGTTGCATTCGGACAATAGGCTCCTTTCGGGCAAGCAGTACGAGTGGACAATCCCGATGTTGGACAATAATATCCGGAACCGCAAAGTGTATGTGTTTTGACTCCTTTGGAACAGTATGACCCTTTGGGACAGATTTTGGGTGTAATTGTTCCAGCCGGACAGTAGTATCCCGCCGGACAAGCTGTTGCCGCCTTTGTTGTACTACAATAAGAGCCGGCCGGACAATTGGCACAATGCGATACGGCAGAAGCCCCTGTACTTGTCCGATAGGTGCCGGTTGGACAGGTCGTTGGTTGCTCAGACCCGGCCGGACAATAGGACCCAGCCGGACAGGCTATTGGCGTGATGGTTTTTGCCTGACAATATTTTCCGGCAGGACAGGCCAGCGGGTTGGCTGTTTTTTTGCCACAGTAATACCCGGCCGGACAATCTTTAGCTTTTTGAGAGTTTGTTGGACAGTAATACCCAGCCGGACATTCTTTTTTAGAATTCAGACCATTCGGGCAATAATATCCGGCCACACACGTTGTAAACTCTTTTGAACCTTTCGGACAAGATGCACCGGTAGGACATTTTGTCGGATTACTTGAACCAACCGGACAATAATACCCTGCTGGACATTGGGTATAGGTACCGACTTTTGCCAGACAATAGTACCCTGCCGGACACGGTTGAGGTGTGTGTGAACCGGCCGGACAATAGTACCCCGCCGGACAAGCTGTGGCTTGTGTTGAACGAAGTGGGCAATAATATCCCGTCGGACATTTTGTTGCCTTAGTTGTTGAGCAATAATAGCTTGCCGGACAAGCCGTACAGTGCGATATGTCATATCCGCCTGTGGCTGTACGATATGTTCCCGCCGGACAAGAGATTTTCGTAACTGAACCCGCCGGACAGTAAGCCCCAGCCGGACATTTTGTGGCTGCCCCTACTTTTTCCGAACAATAAGACCCTGCCGGACAAGAGGTTGGTCGTGCTGAACCTTTCGGACAATAGGACCCAGCCGGACACGGTGTTTGTTGTGTGGAATTGATGGGACAGTAGTATCCGGCAGAACATTGTGTTTGTTTGCCGTTTTGGCAATAATATCCAGCTGGACATGTACTGCGTTTTTTATCAGCAGTAGAACCAGCCGGGCAGTTTGCTATTTGTTGTTTTTTATGGCCTTGACAAGCAATCGCCTTAGATGCCTTGGCCGGACAATAGGACCCAGCCGGACAAGTTGTTGGTGTTGCCGACTTGGCCGGACAATAGGACCCAGCCGGACAGTCTATTGCTTTTGATGAATTTATCGGACAATAGGACCCAGCCGGACAATCTTTTTCTTTAGATGACCCCGCCGGACAATATGTACCAGCTTTACATGGAATCGGATTGTATGACGCAATCGGACAATAAGATCCAGCCGGACATAATTTTTTAGAGGCTAAATTGTTTGTACAATAATAACCCGCCGGACATTTAACACGTTTTAAACATTCCAAACCATAATTGCCTTCGCCGTATTTTGCTTTTGTCGTATTTTTTGTATTATTTCTAGCGGCAGAGCAGTGTTCAACTTCTTGATCGGTAAAGTTATTCTGTTCGGCAATGTAAATGGCGGCCGGTTCATCAATATATGAAATCCAACCGGCATATTTTTTCAAAATAGCTCGTGTCGTGCTGGAATATTTTACCGTTTTTTGACCCTCATTTTCGGCACACAGAGCATAGAAATTGTTTTGCTCACTGGCATAGTGGTTATTTCCACATGTATTGGTAACACGCAATCCGTTACAGCCGGATTCGGCCCGTATCCAAAGATCTCCGGAATCATTAAAGTGATAGGCGGAAAATTGTCCTTGGATATTTGAACATGAATGGCCGGAATCTTTGATGTTGTCTTTATTGCACGCTTCTTGAACAGAGGCTAAATGCATATCATGAGCGTCACAGAAACTTTCGGCATCTTGATAACGCATGGTGTAATTGGAAATATACAATCTTTCACGGTTATAACGACCGATTAATTTCGTTAATTGAGATTTGTCTTTTTTTACTTTACAAGAGTAGGCATCACTTTGAACACAAGCGTTGTTGAGATATTGTGTTTGACAGATGGACCCCGCCGGACATTTATCATCACATTCACCTGTTTCTTCATTATATACTTGGCATTTATTTGTACATTCACATGTTGTACCTTTGCGCACTTGACCTGTTTTACAAATACGATGACACACTCCTTTTATGTCTTCATATTCTGGTGCACAAGTACATTTTTTACTGGTTGTATTCCAGTACGGATGGTCGGTTGGACAAGCCTCACAAACTTTTTTAGAGGTATTCCAAACTGGTGTAGTCGTTGGACAAGAGGTACATTTTTTAGCTGACATATCCCAGTAAGGCGTTTCAGTTGGACAGGCCTCACATACTTTCTTCGTCGCATTCCAAACCGGTGTTTTGGTTGGGCAGGCTTCACAAATGTTTTTAGTTGCATTCCAAATTGGTGTAGCAGTTGGACAGGCCTCACATACTTTCTTCACCATGTTCCAATAGGGGGTTGTTGCATTCGCTGTAGCACAGGCAACACATTTAGAGCCATTCCAGTAAGGTGTTGCAGTTGGACAAGCTTCGCAGGCTTTCTTCTCCATGTTCCAAACTGGTGTGCTGGTCGGACAGGCTTCGCACACTTTCTTTGTCGCATTCCAGATTGGTGTAGCAGTTGGACAAGCTTCACAAATTTGTTTTTCTATATTACAAACTGGTGTGTCTCCTTTGCATCCTTCATCTTTTGTACAAACAACGCAATTTTTACCATCCCAAACGGGCTTATCGGCAGGACAATGACACGTAATGTCGTCAGCAGAGCGTATTTTACCGCCAGGGCAAGGAATACAGGCACCGCCAGAACATGTTTCATTACCGGCACAATTTAAATCCGCTTGGCAAACACAACGGCCATTTTCATAAACAGGTGTTTTTTTAGGACACGCATTACATGTTAATCCATTCCAAACAGGTTTATCGGCAGGACAACAATTACAATCACTTTCTCCGGTCCAATCGGTGTTTTTACAGTCTTTTTTGTCCAAAGTACATTCACAATTACCATCGGCATTTAATTCTTTATTTTCATTATCGCATACACAAAAATTACCTAATTCATGCGTGCTAATCGGACAGACACATTCGTTATCACGGCGTTCGTAAGTATTCGGACAACTAAAGCACATATTCGTATCTGTATTACAGTATGGTGTTCCTTTATTATCGGCACAATCTTTGTCAGACAGACATTGAACACAATTATTATCGTCTGTTTGAATGGTATCTGTTGGGCAAGCGCATGTTGTCCCATTCCAAACAAATGGAGGTGTTTGGCATTCTATACATATATGAGAGCTTGTATGGCAAAAGGAATTTCCTTTACAATCCTTATCTGTATTACAGAAATTTTCTCCGCCGATAATAATTTCTAATTTTTTGGCTTGAGATGGTGTCGCAATACATAACAATACCACGGATACCATAGCAATGATAAAATAATTTACTTTTTTCATATACGACATAGAAACCTCCGTTATTCTTGATATATAACTATAGTATACACCCGATTGAATATACAGGCAAGGATTATTTTCTTATGTCGTTTTATTTTGAAATCGTTCCGCGTACACCACGGGTAGCAGAAGGAGATACCGGTGTATAAACAACGCCGGATGTATCAAAACGCATCACATTGGAATAAGCCGACTCAATGGCTTTATACGCATTTGTTGCCTCTGTTAAAATGGTTGTTTGTTCATTTTGAGAAGCCGTCCCCAATCTCGTCTTTGCTGATTGTAGAATATTCAGATTTTGGGTTGCTTGTTCCGTTAATTTCGGAATAATCACAATGTGTGGAAGAGAACGTTGCAACTCAGACATTTTCCCAATCATTTGAATGGCGGCTTTTTCCATTTTGGCAACGGTTTGAGTATAATCTACCGGCGCTTCGGCTGCCGCTTTTTGGGCTTCATTTATTTTAATGAGGGCCAGTTTTGCTTGTTCGGCCAGCATAGCTGTTTGTTCGGATGTTTTATTTTCCTTTAATGCCAACTGATTGACAATGCTTAAGGCATCTAAAGCATTTTGGATTAATGCCTTTGTTTTGTCATCAGATACATCCTGCAATTCTTTAGCCATTTGCGGAACGGCTGTTTGGGCTTGTTCTACCAATTTGTTTAAAGCCTCTATTTGATTTTGCCGTTCTTGTTCTTGCTTTTGTTGTTCTTGTTGTTGCGCCATCAGTTCAGCTTGTTGTTTTGCTTGGACTTGAGCATCTATAACTTGTTGAACCTGACCGGAAATAACATTGGATAAATCGGTATAATCTACATTGTATGTTTTTTTGGCCCGATTCGTATCTATTGTCAATATAATCGGTGGATAATTGTTTAAGCCGTTAATTTGTATAGGGGCAGACATATTCAATGCAGACGTCGGTATATTCCATACGATTTGTGTTGGTGTGGCTATACCTGCCGGTGTTTTTAATGTCATGTCCATGCAGCGGGCAATTCCTTTTGAAATGGAAAATTCGCCGGATAGAGAGTCCACAGGTGTTTTACCCAATTTTGTTAATCTGTTCATTTGGGTATCAAAGTCTTTGTGAGACATATTTTTGGTCATTGCAAAACGAACTAACGGTTCTACTTTTTC
>JAFTHM010000086.1 GCA_017457425.1 Alphaproteobacteria bacterium | reverse complement strand
CCCGTCTGCGTGATAAAATTAAACATTTAGAAGAACAGGAACTCAAATTATGATATCGTTTTTGAAAATTGTCTTATTGGGATGTGTGATTGCGTATATTGGTTTTGCGTTACTTGTTTATTTTATGCCGCATGTGTTTTTGTATCATCCTGACACGGTTAAGCCCTCTTTACAAAAAATGACGGAAAAAATACCGGATATACGGGAAGTATCGTTATCTGATGCTACAGATGCGTATGGGTGGTATGTGTGTCCCGATAATGCCAAAAAAGCTGTCATTTTCTTTCATGGTAATTCGGATAATGCTTCATATTTCTTAAATCGGGTAAAATCCTTAGCGGATAAAGGCTATGCCGTTTTAGTGCCGGAATATCAAGGATTCGGCGGTAGAAAAGGAAAACCCAATCAAGCCTCAATGGAAACAGATATCAAATTGGCGGTAGCGTTTTTAAATAAACAAGGCTTTAAAAATACTGATATCGTATTGTATGGTCATTCCATGGGAACGTATTTGGCGGTGTATGGTGCAAAAGAATTGGGGCAAACTAATCCGTTTGACGCGGTTATTTTGGAAGCGCCGTTTACCAGTGTGGCGGATGTTGCAGACAAGGAAAGTTTCCATTTATTCCCCGTTCGTTTGATTTTATGTGGGAATACTTACGATAGTATGGTGCATATCGGACAGATTAACACTCGTTTGTTAATCGGGCATGGTATGGCGGATAAAGTGGTTCCTTATGCCCAAGGCGAACGGTTATTTGAACGAGCAAAGAAACTAAAAGAATTTTTCTCAAGCGCTGAGGCGGGACATCGTGAATTACCAGCCTATGGTTTTATGAGTGAAATTTTTCGCTTTTTAAATGAGAAATAGTAAAAAATTAAAATTATTATTATAAAAAAACAATATGTTATTAAAATTTTTAAAAAATTGTTGACAAATATATAAAATAATGGTAAACTGTACTTAATTCAGGCACAATGCCGTTTAACCAAAATAAAAAGGGGATGGATATGAAAAAAGAATTAGTTTTACTTGGCTCTATGGTTGCTATGTCTGCAGCTTTAAGTTCTTGTTGTTGTAATAAAGGGGCTAATGCCGCTTATAGACAAAATCAACAAAATGTATACGCTACGGCACCACGTGTTGTTAATTATAAAGATGGCGGTACAGTTCGTGGAACGCTGGGGTATATTCAACCGACCAGCGCCGAAGGTACGACATTGACAGCACCGGTACAGCAACCTGTGTATCAACAACCGGTACGTCAAAGTCCGTTTTCTCAAGTGCAACCGGCGATGAATGTACAACCAGTCCGATATAATGGTCCGATGATTGTTCCTTCTCCGGGGGTAATTGAAGCAAATATGAATTACTCTAACAGTGGTGTACCGTACAATGCCGTTAATGGGTGTGGAGATGTTTATATGTACTCTTATGGAGTTAGAAATTGTCATTTTTATTCTCCTTCTCATTGCCATCACCGTCACTATCATTATTGTAGATAAAATTTATTAAAAACAAATGGTTATTTTTAATTAATTGACAAATGATTAAAAGTATGTTATATTGAAAGTACAGATAAATAGAAAGGAGTTTACTATGTCAAACGAAAATAAAGGTTCATGGATGAATAATTTTTTTAAAAGTACGGTTGGTAAGTTAGCTATTTTAGCGGGTGCTGCTATGTCTATGTCTTCTTGTACAACGACAACTTACTCTAATGCTACCGGTTATTGGGAACGTACGCAAAGTTCTGGTATTTCTGCAGGGCAGATTTTACAAGGAGTGGCAATTGTGGGTGGTATTGCAACTGATAACAATGCTATTAACAAATTAGGTGGATATGTGCGTAGAGGAGGAAATTGTTATGGAGGTAACACACATCATTCTTCTTACCATCGTCCAACAAGGGTTTTTGTCCACCGTTGTGTTAACGGACACGTCTATTATAAGAGTAAGTAAGAAACAAAAACTCTCCAATTGGAGAGTTTTTTTTATATTCTGGAAATCAAACATAAAGCCGACCATCGCAGTCGGCTTTAATTTTATCCTATTTTTCGGCATTGGCATAGGGGCCTGTTTCACCTTTGTTAGCCACTTGTGCAATGTCAAAGTATCTGAGCATTGGAACGGCCAAGAAGATTGAAGCATATGTTCCAACCACCAATCCCAAAGCCATAGAAATGGAGAACCCTTGCAAGGTTTGTCCACCGATGAACAATAATACCAACAAGACGAATAACGTGGTTACACCTGTTAAAATAGTGCGGGATAATGTTTCATTGATACTTTTATTGAGTAAGTCATCTTTGCCCATTTTACGGAATTTTTGTAAGTTTTCACGAACTCGGTCATAGGTAACGATAGTGTCATTACAGGCATAACCGGCCAAAGACAATAAACCGGCCACCACAATCATATCAAATTCCCAACCGAATACGGCAAATGTTCCGACAACCACAATTAAGTTATAGGCCAGTGACGCCATACAGCCGATAGCAAACGGCCATTCAAATCTCAGCCAAATATAAATGGAAATAGCCAGTAATGCCAAAACAGAGGCGAGTAAGCTTTTTTCCTTTAATTCTTGTCCGATTCTGGGCCCGATTGTTTCCACCCGGTCATATGTATACCCGGCACCCAATACAGATTTGATTTTTTCAACCAATTGAGGTCCGGTTAAACCCGCATCTTCGGCTTGTGTTTGAATTAATACGGATTTAATTTCATCACCCATACCAATGGATTGAATTGACAATTCCTTTAAGAAGGATAAATCGGACCGCATTTTATCCATGTCAATGGCTTGTTCGGCAGATACTTCTACCAAAACTCCCCCTTCAAAGTCAACGCCGTAATTTAACCCTTTGCTGAATAATCCCCATACGGATAGAGCCAATAACATAAATGCGATAGAATAACCGATTTTACGCATTCCCAAAAAATTAATATTAAAATTACGTTTTCTAAATAATTTTTTCATTTGTCGTATCCTTTATAAATTAATTGTTTTTGGCTTTCTGACTGCAATCCAGATTGTCATCAGCATACGGGTTACCAAAAGGGCCGTAAACATTGTGGTAGCTAACCCTAAACCCAATGTAATGCCGAATCCACGTACCGGACCGGAACCGAGCCAGAACAAGAATAATGCGGCAAAAAATGTTGTTAATTGGCCGTCTAAAATAGCGGAAAAGGCCCCTTCAAACCCACGGTTTAAAACCTCCATCGGATGTGTAACGCCTTTTTGAATTTCTTCTTTCATACGTTCAAAAACCAAAATATTGGAATCAACGGCCATGGCGATTGTCAAAGCGATACCTGCAAGCCCCGGTAATGTTAATGTGGCATCAAAAATGCTGAGCAATGCCAACAATAAAATACCGTTCGTCAGTAAGGCGATATCCGCAAAAATACCATATCCGCCGTAAACCACAATCATAAAGACAAAGACGAACAGTAAGCCTAAAATACAAGCGGTTGTGCCGGCACGAATGGAATCATCACCCAGCCCCGGACCCACAACACGTTCTTCTTGAACAATTAATGGAGCCGGCAATGCACCGGAACGCAATAATAAGGCTAAATCATTAGCGGCCGAAACCGTAAAGTTGCCCGTAATGATACCTTGTCCGCCCGTAATCGGTGTATTGATAGAGGGGGCACTGATGACTTTTCCATCTAACACAATAGCCAATCGACGACCGACATTTTCACGGGTGGCATTGGCAAATTTTTTGGCGCCAACGGATTTAAACGCAAAGGCCACAGCGGGACGGCCTTGTTCATCATAGCTCATTTTAGCGCTTTCCAAACTTTCCCCGCCCACAACAACGGCACGTTTTAAAACGATTGGTCCCGTTTCATCACCATCCATCAACATGGAATCGGGTGAAATTTTACCTTGTCTGGCCATAATAACATTTGTGTTTTCATCAACCAAATGAAACGTTAATTTAGCGGTTTTACCCATTAAAGCCTTAATTTCGGATGGATCTTGAACGCCAGGTAATTGAATGACAATTCGGTCAGCCCCTTGTTGTTGAATTTGAGGTTCTTTTGTTCCCAATTCATCAATACGTTTACGAACAATTTCCAAAGATTGCATAACGGCTTGGCGTTTCATAATATTCAAGGCATCTTCGGTATAACGTACACTGACGTTTGTCCCCTCTGTATCAATTTGCAGAGGAATGCCTGATTCTTGTTTGCGAATTGTTTCACGCACTTTATTTAAATCTTCGGCCTTTAATACCTTTAAGACCAAAGTATCATTTTCCACTTTTAAACCGGAAAAACGAACTTTTTCCGAACGTAGTGCAGACCGAGTTAAATCCGCTAAACTTTCCAGTTTTTCGGATACCAAATTTTTGGTGTCTACTTCCATTAATAGGTAGGATCCACCTTGTAAATCCAAACCCAACGTAATCGGTTTAAACCAAGAGTGCATATCTTTGGGTGTTTTTTCGTAAACCGATGCCGGTAAAAAAGTCGGCAAAGCAAAAATAATACCAATTAAAATCGTGACGATAACCGTCCAAGACTTTACTTTTGAATATCCAAACATCTTATTTTTCCTCTTCTAAAACCTGTGAAATATAGCCACGGATAACTTTAATTTCGGTATTGTCAGCGATTTTAACCGTCAATTCATTGTTATCTTCTACCTTTGATACCGTACCGATAATTCCGCCGATAACAACTTTAGAGCCTTTAGTAATGGCATTTAAGGCCGCCTCATGACGTTACAGTTTTTTCTTTTGCGGACGGATGAGTAATAAGTATAAAATTCCGAAAATTAAAATCAGTTGGGCAAAAGCGGCAATGCCACTGCCAGATGTGGCAGCTGTATTTGTGGCTGTTTGTACCGTTTGAGCCATTGCTTCAGATATAAACATGTTTTTCCTTTCATTAAATAATAATGGCAATAATATACAACTTTTGCCGTAAAAATCAACTTATTTTTTATGTTTTTGTGTCGTTTTAATCATTTTGATATTTGACATTTTGGGTGAAAAAAAGTATCCTACCATAAAAAAGGAGATTTACATGAAATTAAATATTGAATATTTGCAAAATTATAATAAAGATTGGGGTGAACTGGGGTATAAACATGCCGGTGATGCAGGGTTTGATTTACGAGCGGCCATATCGGAACGCATTGTGTTAAAACCTCGTGAGTATAGGCCAATTCCAACCGGTGTTAAATTTCAACTGGAAACGGGAAAAATTCCGGTGGGATTAAATTATGAAATCCAAATTCGGGCCAGATCCGGATTGGCAGCTAAGCACGGGATTACGATGATGAACGGTGTCGGTACGGTAGATTTGGGATATCGTGGCGAAGTACGTGCTATTTTAGTTAATCATGGAGCCGAAGATTTTATTATAGAACCGGGGGACAGAATTGCTCAGGGGGTTGTTGCTCCAGTTATGTGTGTTGACTTTGCCACAGTGGACAGTGTGGATGATGATACCACACGTGGTATCGGTGGATTTGGGTCAACAGGAAAACAGTAGAGTTAAGTATGAAAACAATTAAACTAGGGTATTTGGATTGTGCGCATAGTGGTAATTATAATGCGCAGGAAGATTTTTTTTTCAAATTACTCTCGCAAAAATATCATATAGAAATTACAGATAATCCGGATTATTTATTCTATAGCGTGTATGGGAATAATCACCATACGTTTGATGGTATTCGTATTTTCTTTACGGGCGAAAATGTTGTGCCGAATTTTAATTATTGCGATTATGCCTTTGGATTTCATCATATAGAATTTGAAGACCGTTATATGCGTTTGCCATTGTGGCGTCGGTATGGTAAAGCTTTGGATGCCACTTTAAGTAAATCCCCTATGGATGTAGAGGCGACAAAACGCAAGTTTTGCTGTATGGTGATTTCTAATATCAAACAAACGGATGGTTTCAGAGAGGAATTTTTTGAAAAGCTGTCGGCCTATAAACAAGTGGATTCTGGTGGTAAGTATAAAAATAATGTCGGTGGTCCTGTTCCGGATAAAATTGAGTTTCAAAAGGACTATAAATTTTCATTTGCTTTTGAAAATGTGGCTGCCCGTGGATATTGTACAGAGAAAATTTTGGAATCTTTTGCCGCCGGTACGATTCCGATTTACTATGGGGATGAAACAGCTGTTCAAGATTTTAACCCTAAGGCATTTATTAATTGTCATGATTATGCCAGTATTGATGAGGTTATAGAAAAAATCAAACAACTGGATAATGATGATGAAGCGTATTTACAAATGCTGAATGAACCGGCCTTTGTCGGTGGAAAATTACCGGATAGATATTCTGATGAAAGTATTTTGAAATTCTTATCTAATATTTTTGATGGACCAATTGAAAAAGCCCGTCGTCGTAAGATTATTAAACATTATGCAGATGTGGATTATCGGAATATGAAACAACGGGATGTGTATTTAATTGTAAAATATTTCATTAAACATAAATTATCCAGACTAAAACAAAAAATATGTGGTAAAAAGTAAAATAGAAAGGGGGCTTTTAATCAGCCCTTTTTTCTTGACTTTTATAGGGTGTTTTTGTATAATACCCCCAATTTAATCATTAACTAAAAGGAGTATTTATGGCAAGTTATCAATATATCTATGTGATGAAAGATTTATGCAAAACATTCCCTGGTGGAAAAGAAGTTTTAAAGCATATTTGGTTGAGTTTCTTCCCAGGGGCAAAAATCGGTGTGTTGGGTCCGAATGGAGCCGGTAAGTCAACCCTTTTAAAAATTATGGCCGGATTAGATGATAATTTTACGGGTGAAGCATGGGCGGCCGACGGTGTGAAAGTAGGTTATTTACCTCAAGAACCACAACTTGATCCGACTAAAGATGTGATGGGTAATATCATGGATGGTGTCGGTGAAATTCGTGATTTGATGCAACGTTATGAAGAAGTGAATATGAAATTTGCCGATCCAGATGCCGATATGGATGCGTTGCTGGCCGAACAAGCCGAATTACAAGAAAAAATTGATGCGTGTAACGGTTGGGAAATTGAACGCACGATTGAAATTGCGATGGATGCTTTGCGTTGTCCACCGTCCGATGCCGATGTGACAAAATTATCCGGTGGTGAAAAACGGCGTGTGGCTTTGTGCCGATTGTTGCTCAGCAAACCGGATATGTTGTTATTGGACGAACCGACAAACCACTTAGATGCCGAATCGGTGGCTTGGCTTCAAACATATTTGAAAAACTATGCCGGTACAGTCGTAATGGTAACCCACGATCGTTATTTCTTAGATAACGTAACCGGTTGGATTTTGGAAATGGACCGTGGTGAAGGTATTCCGTATGAGGGCAACTATACGTCTTGGCTGGAGCAAAAACAAAAACGCTTAGAGGTTGAACAAAATGCCGAAAAAGCACGTCAACGCACACTCAAAGAGGAATTGGAATGGGTGCGTCAATCTCCGAAAGCACGTCAGGCAAAATCCAAAGCCCGTATTACGGCTTATGAAGAACTCTTGAAAAAATCGGTTGAAAAAACACCAGATGTGGCTCAAATCGTTATTCCGGCGGGTCCTCGTTTGGGGGATGTGGTTTTGGAAGCTAATAACTTAAGTAAAGCTTTTGGTGATAAGTTATTGTTTGAAGATTTGACCTTTAATTTGCCGGCTGGTGGTATTGTTGGTATTATCGGGCCGAACGGTGCCGGTAAAACAACACTGATGCGTATTATTACTGGTCAAGAAACACCGGACAGTGGGACATTCCGTGTGGGTGAAACGGTGAAACTTGGGTATGTGGATCAAAGCCGTGATGCACTTGATGATAATAAAACGGTATGGCAAGAAATTTCCGGTGGCTTAGATATTTTAACCTTAGGCAAACGTGAAGTGCCGTCCCGTGGCTATGTATCTCAATTTAACTTTAAAGGGCCGGACCAACAAAAGAAAGTCGGGGTTTTGTCCGGTGGGGAACGCAACCGTGTGCATATGGCAAAAATGTTAAAATCCGGTGCCAACGTTTTGTTGTTGGACGAACCGACAAACGATTTGGATGTGGATACCTTGCGTGCGTTGGAAGAGGCCTTAATGGACTTCCCGGGATGCGCCGTTATTACATCCCACGACCGTTGGTTCTTGGACCGTTTGGCAACGCATATTTTGGCGTTTGAAGGCGATTCCAAAGTGGTTTGGTTTGAAGGCAACTATGCTGAATATGAAGCCGACAAACACCGCCGTTTGGGTACGGATGCCGATACACCGCACCGTATTAAATATAAACCGATTGAACGATAGTTTTTTTAGTGGGGAGGTATTGTAAAAATACCTTCACAAAAATTATTTTTTGAGATATACATAGCGCCCCTTTTACAAAGGGGCATTTTTAAATCAGATATTATTCTCTGTCCACAATAAAATAAAACCCCCTAAAAAAGGAGGTTTTAATTTTATGGCGCGCCCGGCAGGATTGCTCGGGATATTATCCCTCGTCCTCACGTTGTTCGGACCGCCTAAAGGCGTCTACTGACGTATACGAACTTACCTTGTAAGTTCAAATCCGCCACTGCCCACAATAAAATAAAACCCCCTAGAAATAGGAGGTTTTAATTTTATGGCGCGCCCGGCAGGATTCGAACTTACAACCTTCTGATCCGTAGTCAGATGCTCTATCCAATTGAGCTACGGGCGCATCGTGATGACATATCTTTTACACTATTTTTTTTATAATTGCAAGTGTTTTTTATGAAAAAAATGAAAGCTATAATTTTAATGTACTGAAAAATATCATAAATTCATTTTTAAATGAGCGTTTAAAATTTTGATAACTTGTTGTAAGGTATCATTTTTTGGCATATCTGTATTAACTTGATGCCATGTAATATGACCCGTTTCCAAACATAGTTGGCATTCTAACTCTTTTTCTTTACGATTGCTTGAGGGCGCTTTTTTTCGGGCTTCTACACGTTTTTTTCTGACATCAATCGGGGCATCCATCCATAACCCGATAAACGGAATATTGAGACTATCTGCCAAAGCTTGAACAGCCATGCGTTCAAGATCATTATCAAACAAAGCATCAATAATAACACTTGCACCGTTTTGTAGAGCACAGGTGGCTTGTTGCCGGAGGACTTCATAAACGATTTTATCAAAAGCCGGAGAGTTAGTCGTTTTATTAAAGCGTTGGTGTGGAGCCAGTCCCGTAATTTGTTTTTTGACGACATCATCTCTTAAAATAACGGCCCCTGGCGCCGGATTCATTAATCCCCCGATTTCACGGGCAATACGGGATTTACCACTGCCAGACAATCCACCACAAGCAATTAAAACCGGTGTGCACTCAATTAAAAAGCGACAGGCCAGTTCAAAATATTTTTTGGTTTTATTAATGGCGTGTTGTTTTTCGGTTCCTTGTAATAACGCGCTGGTTTTTGCACAAACAGCGGCTCGTGAGAGGGCTCGCATAGATTGGTATAATCCCATCAACGATATACCTTCAATATCATTGATATAGGACATGTAATGATTAAAAAGGATATTGCTGAGGCGTCTCAACCCTTTGAATTCCAAATCCATTGTTAAGAATGCTAAGTCATACAAGGTATCAATACAATCCAATGCATCATTGTATTCTACCGGACTGAAAAATAAAAATTGCCCTTTGTCATAGGCAATATTGGATAACAACAAATCACCATGGCATTTTTTGACGAATCCGCTTTTTTGACGGAATTTTATCAAATTTTCATTTTTCTTTAAAATTTCTAAGCTTTGACGTGTCAGAGTGTTTAATAGAGATAGGTCAATAGAGCTTGGAAAGCATGATAAAACGGCTTCATTTTCCAAAATAATATTTTGAATAACGTCAACACCCCATTTGTTATGGAAAACTTTAGCTTTTGAATGTAAATCAGCCAAATGTTCTGCTAAATCCATGGCTTCAAATCTGTCAAAATCGGGGGAGGGTAAGGCAAAACTTAAAATAGCTTTATCCGGTAATCTTTTTTCCACAATAACGGTGTCAATTTCCTCTCCGTTTGTCCCACCGATTTTAATGGTACCGTTTTTTAAACGCTTAATGGGTTTAACACCGATAATTAAATGAGGGGCATACACGGTACTGCGTTTCATCTCGGCAATACAGGCCAATTTTCTTTTTTCGGCGGTAGAAAAATCAACCCCAGGATAAATAACGGCTCGTTTGAGTTTGTATACATAATCGCCGGCGAAGAAAATAATGGCAATATGAGAACGATGTACCTCAACCTTATTGACGGATTTGCCATATGTTTGTGGATTGCTGAGGGCTTCAATAATGTCGGTTTGATCGGATAATATCATGCGATGTTTTCCTTATGTAAATGCGGTTCAAAGTGGATAAGGACTTGAGCTTCCGGAATTTTTTTGATAATAGCTTGTTCAATCTCATCAGTGATGGTATGCGCTTGCTCTAATGTTAAATCTTTATCCATATGAATGCAAAATTGAATAAAAATGCAATCCCCTGATTGTCTTGTTTTTAAATCATGCATGTCAATGACTTCAGAAAAACTCATAGCAATATCGGTTATTTTTTTACGAAAAGCAGGGGGCATTTCCGTATCCATTAACATTTTAAATGACTCAATCGTAATTTGGTAAACAACCACTAATAAATAAACGGCAACGCCGATACCAAACAATGCATCAAGACAGGTCCATCCCAAATAATAGCTGAGTACCATAGACACAATCACACCAACATTCATTAAAATATCACCGGTGTAATGGGCCATATCGGCCTTAATGGATAAAGAGCCTGTTTTACGAATAACATATTTTTGAAAACGAATTAAAAATAACGTCAATATCAATGCAAAAAGGGTTATACCAATCCCTAACCCGATTTGAGTGATTTCTTGCGGGTCAAATAATCTGTGGATAGATTCTTTTAATAAAAATAAACTGGCAATGGCGATAATAAAGGCTTGTGATACACCGCCTAAGGCATGGGCCTTTCCATGACCGAAGCTGTGTTCTTTATCGGCCGGTTCCGTTGCATGACGAATGGCAATCAGATTAACCGTAGAGGTCATGGCATCTTGAATGGAATCAAACAAGCTGGATAAAATGGCCATAGAGCCGGTAATTAAAAAGGTGATTAATTTTAAAACAATCAACAAAGTGGCCGTTGCCATAGAAGCATGACTGGCCGTTTTCATCAATTTGTTTTTATCAATATTTTTTTGCATCATAGTGTTTTTATAGCGTATTTTTAAAAACTTTTCCATAGATTTTTTTGCATTTTAAACTATATTGTAGTATATTTAGAATCAAAGGAGCATTTTATTATGGCAAAATTGTATGATTTATTAGGTGTTTCAAAAACGGCAACTTCTGCGGAAATTAAAAAAGCCTATCATAAATTGGCTCGCTCACTGCATCCTGATGTGAATCCGGATAAAGCGGCCGCAGAAAAGTTTAAAAAAATCAGTGCCGCCTATGAAATTTTATCGGATGCAGAAAAACGTAAACGTTATGATGACGGCTTAATTGATGAAAACGGGAATCCGACACCATTTGGTGCCGGTGCCTATGACCAAGCCGGTTTTGGCGGTGGTTTCGGTGGTGGTAACGGTCGGTATCAAACCTATAACATCAATCCGGAAGATTTGGCCAGTATGTTTGGTGGCGGTATGGGTGGATTTAATTTTTCCGATTTGTTCGGTAATATGGGCGGTATGGGCGCCGGAAGTGGTCGCCGCCGCACGCATACGCATGAAGCATATGGTGCCGGTCAAGATGTATCCTATAATTTGACTGTAGCCTTTGATTTATCCATTACCGGAGGCGAAACGACCGTAGGACTTGCTAATGGTAAAAATTTAAAAATTAAAATTCCGGCCGGTGTTAATAATGAGTCAACTTTGCGTTTAAAAGGGCAGGGCGATGCCGGTTATGGCGGGCAAAAGGGGGATGCTTTGATTAATATTAAAGTGCAACCGTCCGCCCTATATACACGAGAGGGGAATAACGTCTTATTAAATGTGCCGATTACTTTAAAAGAGGCTGTTTTGGGGGCAAAAATTACGGTGCCAACACCATATGGCGAGGTAGCCTTGACCGTTCCGCCGTATTCCAGTTCAGGTAAAACCTTACGATTAAAAGGACGAGGCGTTAAAGATAAAGGCGATCAATTGGTTAAATTAATGATTGTTTTACCCGAACATTCCAATGCGGATTTGACTGAGTTTGTTCAAAAATGGGACGCAAAACCACTGCATCCCAGAAAGTTTTAAAACGTTTTTTTACATAAAAAAGGATAGACTTTTAAAAAATTGTATGCTAACCTATATATGCGTCTGAGGAATTCTCGGGCGTTGGGGACTCAAACCCTCATATCACAATATCCTTACGCACGAGGATTAAAAACAAAGGTGCGTTTTCCACGTGGTTGGAAGGCGGTGAAATAAATCCTTTGGACGAATACACCGCACTATTTGTGATAATAGGTTTGAGCTTCCAGCCACTCTTTTTTTAAGTGTGGCTTTCTTTTAACTTTAAAGAAAGGATACTTCAAATGAAATATGTCAATTTAATTGTTTTGGGTTTAATGTGTTCGGCGTGTTCATCAACCTATACACGGTCCGCTCCGTTTGTTACCAATATTTCCGGAGACAGAAATCACATGGTCATTGAAAAATGCCAAATTGAATACAAATGGGGATTAGGGGTCATCACTACCGAAAATTGTTATACGCAAGAAATTAATATGAAATAAACAAAAACGGAAGGAATAATCCCTTCCGTTTTACCCTATTAAACTTGATAACTTCTACCTTGAATGGCCTTTATCGTTATGGGGACGTTTGCCCTTTGGGGCTTGTGATAATAATCGTCCTTTGCGATGTTCTCGCAACACAAATTTGGATTTTTCATTCCACAAAACATCGGCCCAAGTTTCCGCCGTCCAACCGGTTTTGTCTCCGATTTTCGGGTCGGCTCCAGCCTTTAATAACACCCGAATAATTTCAGGATAATCATTAGAGGCAGCATACATCAGCGGTGTTCTGCCATCATTACATTTGATGTTCGGATCGGCCCCTTGTTCTAACAAATAAGTAACCTTTTGTTTCTTACCCGCAACACAAGCCCATGCCAGCAAACTCATACCCTCTTCATCTTTGGTATTAATTTTGTAGGTTTCTAAAGCCTGTTTTAAATCGGATAAAGTGCCCTTTTCAATGATGTCGTACAATGCACCGTTTTCACTCATCTATTTCACCACAAAGTTCACTAAGCGATTTGGCACATAGATTTCTTTGACAATCTCTTTGCCGTTTAAATGAGTGGCAACGTTTTCATTGGCTTTGGCTGCGGCCAAAACATCTTCTTTTGTTGCATTTGTAGCCACCATAATATTGGCCCGTTTTTTGCCCAACACCTGAACAACGATTTCCATTTCGTTATCTTGAGTCATGGCTTCATCATATGTCGGCCATGGCGCATAAGTCAAAGAGTCAGTATGTCCCAGACGTTCCCACAATTCTTCTGCAATATGTGGGGCTTGAGGAGCCAACATCAATACAAAAGATTCCATATCGGCCTTAGAAACCGGTTTATCGGATTTATAAACGGCATTTAAAAACTCCATTAATTTGGCAATCGCCGTATTATAGGACAAAGCTTCCATATCGGCGGTAATACCTTTAATGGTTTTATGCATTAATTTTGTTAAAGCCTCATCGCCCGTTTCGGCAATTTTACCGTCTGTTTCAAACACATTCCAAGTGCGTTTTAAGAAACGATTAACACCGTTAATACCATCAGAGGCCCAAGGCTTTTCGGCCTCAATCGGTCCCATAAACATCAAGTATAAACGCATGGAATCGGCACCAAATTCTTTGGCCACATCATCCGGATTAACAACGTTATAACGTGATTTACTCATTTTTTCCACTTGCGTATTCACACGGGTGTCTGTTCCTTTAACATACCAATCATTTCCACGGCGTTCCACATCTTTCGGATAGTAGTATTTGCCGTTATCATCACGGTAAGAATAAGCCAAAATCATCCCTTGGTTGACAAGGCGTTGGAACGGTTCATCCGTAGAGACCAAACCGGCATCAAACAATACCTTTTGCCAGAAACGAGCATACAGCAAGTGTAATACGGCGTGTTCTACACCACCGACATATAAATCAACCGGCATCCAGTACTCGTCGGCTTCTTTGCTGACAAAAGCCGTATCATTATGTGGGTCGCAGTAACGCAAGAAATACCAGCTGGAACCGGCCCATTGAGGCATTGTGTTCGTTTCACGTTTAGCCGGTTTTCCCGTTTCTTTATCAATTGTTTCCACCCACTGAGTTTGACGGGCGAGGGGCGGTTCACCGTCTGCCGTTGGTCTGAAATCGGCCATCGGTGGCAATAAGACCGGCAAATCTTCCATCGGTAAAGATTTAATTGTGCCGTCTTCACAATGAATAATCGGGAACGGTTCACCCCAATAACGTTGACGCGCAAACAACCAATCCCGCAGTTTATAGTTGACGGTTCCTTTACCAACACCGTTGGCCTCTAACCATTCAATCATTTTGGCTTTGGATTCTTTAACATGTAATCCGTTCAACCATTCTGAGTTGATTAAAGCACCATCGCCTTCGTGTGCCTCTTTGGAAATATCGCCACCTTCAATCACTTGAATGATTGGAATATTGAATTTTTTCGCAAAGTCATAGTCCCGTTGGTCGTGAGCCGGCACTGCCATAATGGCTCCATATCCGTAATCGCCAAGCACATAGTCGGCAATGTAAATAGGGATTTGTGTACCGTTTAACGGGTTAATGGCATAAGCCCCTGTAAAAGCACCTGTTTTCTCTTTAGCCTCAGCCATACGGTCTTGAGCGGATTTTTTGCCGGCCTCCTCAACGTATTTTTCAACCTCGGCACGTCTGTCATCTGTGGTAATTTCTTTCACAAGAGCATGTTCCGGAGCCAACACACAGTATGTTGCCCCAAATAACGTATCCGGACGAGTTGTATAGACCGTAAATTCGGCATTGGTTCCGGCCACTTTAAAATTCACATCGGCACCGGTGGATTTACCAATCCATTCACGTTGCATGGTTTTGATGCCTTCCGGCCAATCCAATTTATCAATGTCTTGCAACAATCTTTCGGCATAGGCTGTGATTTTCAACATCCATTGACGCATGGGTTTTTTAATCACTTCATCACCCGTTTCCACATATTTGCCGTCCTTGACCTCTTCATTAGCCAAAACAGTTCCCAGTTTCGGGCACCAATTTACAGGAGTGATAACTTCGTATGCCAACCCTTTATCAAACAAAATTTTAAAAATGTATTGTGTCCATTTGTAATAGCTTGGGTCTGTTGTATTGATTTCTCTGTCCCAATCATAGGAAAGTCCCATAGCCTTTAATTGTGTGCGAAATACATCGGCATTTTGTGATGTTACTTCGGCCGGATGCAATCCACTACGTTCGGCATATCGTTCTGTCGGCAATCCGAAAGCATCCCATCCCATTGGTTGCAATACGTTAAAACCACGCATCCGTTTATAACGGGACATAATATCTGAAATCGTGTAGTTTTCGGCATGTCCGACGTGTAATCCGGCACCGGACGGATACGGAAACATCACCAACGAATAATATTTTGGTTTGGATTTATCAATTTCAACATGAAATGATTTGTGTTCATCCCAATATTTTTGCCATTTTTGTTCAATTTCAAGATGATTATATTCAGACATTTGTTTTTCCTTTTTATGTTAGTCAAATAATATTCGGCATTATACAGTTTTTTTTCAAAAAAGCAAAGTTTTTTTGTTGATTTTTTAAAGATTTTATTATATCCTTTTTCAAAGGAGAAAATATGAAAAAAAGAAGAAGACCTCGCCCCTCATTATTGGATCGTTTTTGTGAAAAATACGGCCCTGCAATTTTGAAAGTATGTCGTTTTATTGATAAACAGCTTCATCCGTTTTTTGAAGGATTGGCCTGCGTTATCACTTTTGGAGAGTACCGACCTAGACCTTATCAAGAACCTAAGGATATTGGGGAAAACGATGGTTTACCTAGCTATAAAAAACGTCAATCATCTGTCGGGGGCTTAAGAGAAGATTTTCAAGCCATAATGGGGGATATGCACCGTGTTAGCCGTGATATATCAAAGGCTGTACGCAAAATGGAACATGAAAATCCGGAAGTGGCTAACGCTATACAAGAAGTTAGAAATTCTCCCGAATATCAACAACAGGTACGGACTGTACAACAAAAAATGGCGGCGGTTCAAGAAAGATGCAACCATATTCGTCAGGTGTGTTCTTATCCGACCACAGTAGGCAGTGGTAATTCATCTCAAAACGAACGACAAGAGTAAGCGCTATGCTTTTCGGACGGATATAAAAAAAACTCTGACAAATTGCCAGAGGTTTTTAAATGCTGGTCCTTTTTAGAACATCATAGTGGCTCGGACCGATGCCACGGTAGCTGTATTGGATTTTTGGTTATCACCGGGGTTAATATAAAATTGGATATCCGGCGTAATAGTCATAAAATCGGACAGACCAAAAGCATAGTAGGCCTCTAGCACATTTTCAACCGACCGAGTTCCCGCACCGTTGACGGATTTATTGAGTTTATTAACGGCTCCGGCAAATCCGATTTGGTCTAACTTGTTGCGATTGAAGGGATTATTGTAAACAACACCTAACACATAAGATTGCTTAATGGTTTCGGGGGAATTACTAGCTCCATTAACACGTCCTGTTACGGCAAATTTATCCGTTAAATATTGCAAAAAGTTCACACTCCATCCATTGCTGGTCCCCGGTTGTTGAGGAACACTCGGTTGATTATATACCATCAAACTGTATTGGTTTTGGTTGCCGTTTTTGTCGGTCGGGGTATAGCTGACACTGGCAAAGGATGTATATTTGCCTTTACCGAATTTATTGGAAGAAATGGTTTCGCCGTCTATGTTATGCGCATCTTGCATACCAACACTGAATGACCATTCGTTATTCGGAGTAATTGTGGCATAGGCCCCTAAACTGGCGGTTGGATAAGTGGATGACCCATTTTGCGATAAAGCATAATTTAAAAAGTTCGTTTGTTGATTGGCCAAATAGGCACTACCGTCAAAATTGTAAATTGGAAATTGACCCAGTGTAAGTGATAACCATTTCATCTTGCCGGGAAATTGGTGTGTATAACTGAGCTGGTCAAATTCATTGGAATTGCTTGGGTAATCATTGATATCCGTAATTACACCGATTCGGTTGCCAACATACGTTGCACTTTTGCCCCAATACCGTACGGCGTTATAAGCTATCTGTACAGACCCGGCCCCAAATGTATCGCTGTTAAACATATCCCAGTTGGCTTCACCATAATACATGGTTTGCCATGCTGTTCCTTTGCCATTTGGAGCGCCTCGTTGCATCAAAGCCGACACATCTACAGAATAAGATAAACCTATTTTATCTTGTAATTCTTGTTTAAAATCATTGTATTTTTGGGCAATGGATTTTGCTTCATGCGTATCTGCCAAAGCCGGTACACACAGTAAACACATCACACCCGATAAGAATATTTTTTTCATTTGTCCCCCTTTTGAAAAATCATTCAGTCTATAAGAAAGCATATTTTAAAAATAAAGAAAATACGGCAAAAGGTTTATATGGGTGCTTGCATAACTGCATCAGATTAATTATACTGTCAAAAAACGAAAGGAGAGTTCATGAAAGTTATATCATTTGAAACAGTATCCGAAGTAGTCGACTATGCCGCCGGTGAAATGATAAAGGCCATTAAAACATTTGTACCGACCGAGGCAAAACCCTATTTAGTTTTGGGATTGCCCACGGGATCCACACCCATACCGGTTTACGAACGATTGGTGCAAGCCTATAACAATGGCGATATTTCATTTAAAAACGTTAAAACCTTTAATATGGATGAGTATGTCGGATTAACGCCGGATCATCCGCAAAGTTATCATTATTTTATGCAAGAAAACTTATTTAAGCATGTGGATATTCATCCCGAAAATATCAATATTCCGGATGGTATGGCCGATGATATTCCCGCATTTTGCCGAGCGTATGAAATGGCTATTCAAAACGCCGGTGGAATAGATATTCAATTGGCCGGTATTGGTGAAAATGGGCATTTAGCCTTTAATGAACCAAATACGCCGTTTGATACGCCGACACATGAACAAAGCTTAACACAAAGCACGATTCAGGCAAATGCCAGATTTTTTGATAAAATAGAAGACGTACCAACTCGGGCCGTTACAATCGGACTCAAAACCATTTTTGACGCACGCCGTGTGATTGTATTGGCGACCGGCCCTAAAAAAGCCGAGGCCATTCGTTTGGCTACACAAGCCCCCGTATCAGTCAACTGTCCGGCCAGTATGTTGCAAAATCACGAATATGCCGAATTTGTGTGCGATAAAGCGGCTATAAAATAGGCATAGCCCCATATTATTCAAATATAAAAACGGATACCGTCACAGTATCCGTTTTCGTTCATTTAATTTTTTTTCAGGTGTTTAGAGGCACCTGTTTTTTTAAGAAAAAGGCCACACTTAAAAAAAGAGTGGCTGGAAGCTCAAAACTACTCAAAGAAATAGTGTGGTATATTGACCTAGGGCTATTCTACCACCTTCCAGCCATGACGGAAGTCGCATAATTGGAGGAAGCCCCATGCGATAGGGCGTCTTTGAGGAGGTTTTGAGCCCTCCACATTCGGTATCATGCCGAATGCATATATAGGTTAGCATACAATTTTTTAAAAGTCTATCCTTTTTTATGTAAAAAAACGGAAGGAACAGCCTTCCGTTTCATCTTTATACCGCAACGGGTGCTTTAATTGTTGGATGACATTGATAATTTTCTAACGTAAAATCTTCATACACAAAATCATTAATATCTTTGACATTTGGATTGATTTTCATTTGAGGAGCCGGATAAGGTGTGCGGGTTAATTGTTCTTTGACTTGATCAAAGTGATTGTTGTAAATATGGGCATCACCCAATGTATGAATAAATTCGCCATATCCTAATCCACATACTTGAGCCATCATCATGGTTAACAGGGCATATGAGGCAATATTAAACGGAACGCCCAAAAACATATCGCAACTGCGTTGATATAAATGGCAAGATAATTTACCGTTTGCGACATAAAATTGGCACATCATATGACACGGTGGTAATTTCATTTTATCCACTTGGGATGGATTCCATGCCGTTAAAATTAAACGTCTGTCATTTGGTTTTGTTTTAATGCGTTCAATTAAATTACCTAATTGATCAATGCCATCTCCGTTCCAATTCCGCCATTGATATCCGTAGACCGGTCCTAAATCGCCGTTTTCGTCGGCCCATTCATCCCAAATGGTAACACCGTTGTCTTTTAAATATTTAATATTTGTTTCGCCCTTAATAAACCACAATAATTCGTGAATGATACTTTTAAGATGGACTTTTTTTGTGGTGATAAGCGGAAAACCTTTACTTAAATCAAAACGCATTTGGCGAATAAAAACACTGCGTGTACCGACGCCGGTTCTGTCTGTTTTATCGGTACCGTTTTGTAAAATGTCTTTCAGTACATCTAAGTATAGTTGTTCCATTGCTTGTTCCATAATATGTCCTTTCTTATTGTTGGTGAATGGCGTTTAAAATGTGTTCTAAAATTTTTGGTGTTTGAATGCCTTTTTTAACCCAGACAGTTGTGATAATATCGTCTAATCTTTGTGGAGTTCCGATTGGTTCATAATGCAATCGCATGGCTTCAATACAAGGGGTGATATTGACGGGCATACCGGAGAATTCAGTACTTAAATCCGGTAAGTATTCCGAATCAATAATAATGTCCGGCATAGCTGTTTCATCAGCCATAAATAACTTATAAATACTGGCACCGCCGACAATGAATAAATCATGATTAAACGCATCAAAATCATGATAATCTGTGTGTACAAAATGATTGTCTGAATCGGAAACTTGATAATCTTTTTCAAAAGTTAAAACATGTAATTTTCTGTTTGGCAAAGTTCTGTTCGGAAAGCTTTCATATGTTGTTTGTCCGGCGACTAAATGATGACCGGATGTAATGCGTTTAAAACGTTTGAAATCAGATGAAATATGCCAAGGAATATTGGGTCCAATACCGATAATATTATCGTTTGTATGGCGACACCAAATAGCAATTTTTGTCATAGTCAAATATCCTTTCTAACCTAAAGCATACTATTAAAAAGAATATAATGTCAAGAGAGATATTTTTTGTGAAGGTGCCAAATATTAAACGTAAAATAATTGAAAAATAGATAAAAAAAATAATTTTTTTACGAAAGTATGTTGACAAGATTTTTTTTTAATTATAAAAGGTAAATGAAAAAGGTGAATTATGAAATTTTTAGATGAAGCAAAGATTTATTTAAAGGCCGGAAATGGTGGCGATGGAGCGTGTTCTTTCCGTCGTGAAAAATTCATTGAATTTGGTGGGCCGAATGGTGGTAATGGCGGTAAAGGTGCCGACATTGTTTTTGAAGCCGTTGCCAATTTGAATACACTCATTGATTTTCGTTACCAACAACATTTTAAAGCGCCCCGTGGTGAAAACGGAGGCAGTCGTTCTTGTACCGGTGCCAGTGCAGATGATATGATTATTAAAGTTCCTGTGGGAACACAAATTGTTGCGGATGATGGTGTCAGTGTATTGGCTGATTTAACAGAGGCTGGTCAAACTTTTATTGCTGCTCGTGGTGGTATGGGTGGTCGTGGAAACGAATCGTATAAAAGCTCTACGAACCAAGCGCCTCGTCAAGCCGATAAAGGAGAACTTGGTGAAGAATTATGGGTGTGGCTGAGATTAAAAATTATTGCTGATGTCGGATTGTTGGGATTGCCAAATGCCGGTAAATCCACATTCTTGTCGGTTGTCTCTCGTGCCAGACCAAAAATTGCAGATTATCCGTTTACAACGCTTTATCCTCATTTGGGGGTAGCGAAAGTAGATGCGAAAGAAGTTTTAATTGCCGATATTCCGGGGTTGATTGAAGGAGCTTCAGACGGTGCCGGATTAGGAACTCGGTTTTTAAAGCATGTGGAACGTTGTAAAGTACTTGTCCACTTGATTGACGGAACGGCTGAAGACGTATCCGTACCCTATAAAACAATTCGTAAAGAATTGAAAAAGTACAGTCCGGCTTTGGCCGACAAGCCAGAGGTTATCGGGCTGAACAAAATTGATGCTTTATCCCCCGAAGAAGTGGAGGAAAAGCTCAAAAAACTAAAAAAAGCATCCAAGAAAAGCGTTTTTGCTGTTTCGGGTATATCTAAACAAGGGTTGACTGAGATGCTGCGGGCTGCCTACCAATATATTCAAAAGGAGAACACTGATGGTTTGTAAATTAATTAAAAAAGTGGCAGCAAAAGTTGCCGGTAAAAAAACAGCAAAAACTGCTGAAAAAACATCTGCCGTAAAGCCAGAAACAACATGTACAAAAAAAGCTTGTTGTAAAAAAGCCGAACCGGTAAAAGCGTGTGCCAAAAAAGCATGTTGTAAACAAACAGTAGAAGCAAAATCAGCTGCTAAAACATGCGCTAAAAAGGCTTGTTCTAAGACTGCCTGTGCCACAAAAACAGCAGCTAAGACAGCTGCCAAAAAAGCGCCGGCTAAAAAAACAACTGTAAAAGCCGCTCCGGTTAAAGCCGCTGCTACAAAGACAGCAACTAAACCGGCTGCTAAAAAAACACCGGCTAAAACAACAAAAGCCCCAGCTACAAAAACAGCTGCCAAAAAGGCTCCGGCTAAAACAACAGCCGCTAAACCAGCCGCCAAAAAAGCTCCGGCCAAAAAGACAGTAACTAAACCGGCTGCTAAAAAAGCTCCTGCTAAAAAAACAGCAACTAAAACCGTTGCCAAAAAAGCTCCGGCTAAAAAGACAACAGCTAAAAAAAAATAGTTGATTTTATCTTTGACTGTTTAGATAACGGCAAAGCCTTAGATCTCATCAAAATTAATTTGACAGGTCGTGCAGGTTTTGCCGATTATCTTATTATCGCAACCGGAACATCTACCCGTCATGTGATGGCATTGGCCGATAATTTAGCAAAAGAATTAAAAATGAACGGATATTCGGCTTATATAGAGGGCAAAAATTCTGATGGTAATTGGGTTGTTGTGGATACCGGTGATGTTATTGTGCATCTTTTTACCGAAGAAACGCGTGACTATTATGCTTTAGAACATATGTGGCAAGCTAAAAACTAATTAGCTGTATTAATTGTGTACAGCATCGCCGTTTCATCACAACATTCTACCTTTGGACATTTTAAACAATCACCAAAAACTTTGTAGGGCAGTGTCTCCTTTTTTACTTTTTTAAACCCACAGTTTTTGAAAAAGTCCACTTGATAGGTCAGTGTAAAAACTTGAGGCAGACCAATATTTTTTGCTTTATCCAAACACGCATTAACCAACAGTTTCCCAATGCCACGGCGTTTATAATTATCCGATACGGCCAAAGAGGCTACCTCTCCGATATCTTTCCATAAAACGGATAATCTGGAACATCCAACCACTTTTCCATCTGTTTCAAAGACGACAAAGTTAAAAATATTATGATAAATATCAACGGGTGATTTCATCAACATTAATCCCTTTTTAGCGTGTCCGTTGATAAGCTTTAAAATTGTGGGGACATCATCTAAGGTAGCTGTTCTGATATGACCGGATAGGGAGGTATCGGACATAATTTTCTCCTATTTAAATTTATTGGAACGTGGGAATCCGACCGGTGGAATTTTACCGACCGTTGCTCGTCTGGCAAGCCATGGTGTAATATCCCGTTCAATACGTGTGCCATTTCCTGATGGGAAAGCTAAACCATCCTCTACATTAAAGAATTTGACGTCAGACAACGTGGCGCCGGCATATTTTTGCAAGATAACGCCACTGCCTCTGGCCATGGTCGGAATTTCTTCGGCCTTAAAGACCACCATTTTACGGTTTGTACCAATAACGGCGACATGATTACCGTTAGCCGGCGTACACAAAATAGCTTTATCATCCGTTATGTTCATAATGATTTTACCGGCCCGTGTTTGAGCAATCACATCTTTAGCAGCAACGATAAAGCCTTTACCCTTTGATGAGGCGACAAATAGGTTTTCATCTGGTTTATACACAAACATAGCGATTATATCGGCATCTTGCGGTAAATCAATGGATAAACGAATGGGTTCACCAAAGCCTCGACCACCACTGATTTTATCACCAAGAAGCGTATAGAAACGCCCATTTGTGGCAAAGAACAAGATATTATCCGTTGTGTAGGTTGTCAGCGATAATTTCATCTTATCGCCTTCTTTAAATTTCAAATCGGATATGTTGGTATGCCCTTTTAACGCACGAATCCAGCCGAGTTTTGATAATACAACCGTAATGGGTTCTTTTTCAACCATCGCTTCAATCGGCACATCAATATCAATCGGAGCATCGGCTACAACCGTACGTCTGGCACCAAGTTCCGTTTTTTGTCCGAATTGTTTTTTGATGAGCGAAATTTCTTCGGATAATTTTTTGAAACGCAATCCTTCATCACTCAGCATTGTTTCAAGGCCGGCTTTCTCCAAAGCCAAATCTTCAAATTCACGGCGCAATTGTTCTTCTTCCAATTTACGTAAAGACCGTAAACGCATATTTAAAATGGCTTCGGCTTGAACTTCGCTGAGACTGAATTCCTCAATCATAATGGGTTTGGGTTCATCTTCGTTGCGAATGATTTCAATAATACGGTCTAAATTGAGGTAGGCCAAGATGAAACCTTGCAACAATTCCATACGATGACGGATTTTATCTAACCGATAATTGGAACGGCGAATTAGAACGATTTCACGATGTTTTAAAAAGGCTTGTAAGACCTCTTTTAAACTCATGACTCTGGGGGTATGATCGGCATCCAACACGTTCATGTTCAAGTTGAAATTAACTTGCAAATCCGTAAATTTAAACAGATGTTCCATTAATTGTTCCGGTTGCACTGAACGAGATTTCGGTTCCAACACAATACGCACATTTTCGGCCGATTCATCACGCACATCGGCCAGTAGCGGTAATTTTTTCTCAGCCAATAATTTGGCAATTTTCATAATCAAGTCGGATTTTTGAACTTGATACGGAATTTCAGTAATGACGATTTGATAACGGCCTTGGGATAATTCTTCTTTTTCCCATTTGGCACGCACCTTCATCGCCCCACGACCGGTTGTATAAGTTTTGATGAGGCTTTCTTTGCTTTCCACCAACAACCCGCCGGTTGGAAAATCAGGTCCCAACACAAAATCCATTAATTTGGCTACATCAGCCTCCGGATGTTTAATCAAATGGATGAGGGCATCACATACTTCCCCAACGTTGTGAGGCGGAATATTGGTTGCCATACCTACGGCAATACCACTAGAACCGTTAGCAAGTAAATTCGGAAATCCGGCAGGCATAACGGAGGGTTCGTCTTCCGTACCGTCATAGGTTTTATCAAAATCAACGGCATTGTCGTCTAACCCGTCCATAATCGCCATAGCAACCGAGGTTAATCTGGCCTCAGTATAACGCATAGCGGCGGCACGGTCCCCATCAATATTACCAAAGTTTCCTTGCCCGTCCACAAGCGGATAACGCACGGCAAAATCTTGTGCCAAACGCACCATAGCATCATAAACGGCGGTATCTCCGTGAGGGTGATATTTACCAATCACATCCCCGACCACACGAGCGCATTTTTTAAAGCCTGTAGCGGGGTCCAATTTTAATCCACGCATGGCAAACAATAACCGTCTGTGTACCGGTTTTAAGCCGTCCCGAACGTCCGGTAAAGACCGTGCCACAATCGTACTCATGGCATAGGCCAAATACCGTTCAGACAAAGCATCTGCCAATTTTGTTTCTTTAATTTGTTCTAAATCTGTTTGTGTCATGGGTGTGATTTTAGCCCAAAAAATTTATAAATTCAAGCAAAAAATGCGATTTTATGTGATGAATTTATCGGGGGTAAAACTATGCTTTAAACGGTATTGCACGCCCTTAAAAGAACGCTTATGTGAAAAATGTGTTTAACATAACAAAAAAGGGGGAAACAATGAAAAAATTATGTTTGACAGTTGCCATGGCAGCTTTATTTGTGGCCTTTGGAGCCAGTGCCGAAACCGCAAAAGGACGTGTTGTCTCACAAGAAGGGAATATGATTACCGTTCAAACGGATGCAGGGCAACAAGCCACAATGATTTTGACGGATGATACAACGTATCGCAAGAAAAAAATGATGAAACATGCTAAGAAAAAACACGGAAAAATGTATAAAAAAGGGGACTCTTACTATAAACCAATGGTAGAGGAAGATGATTGGATTGAGCTGACCTATACACCGGCAAAATCTTCTGATACATCGGCGGTTGTAGAAGATGTCATCGTGTATGATGATTAAGTGAAAAGGGGGCTTGCTAAAAAAAGTAAGCCCTATTTTTTTTAGGAGGAAACAATGAAAAAATGGGTATTAGGGGCAGGGTGCCTCATGATGCTGACGGCATGTCATTCGGTACAAAATTATGATGATTATTTGGAAAGTTGGGTTGGGCGTAGTGAGGCCGATTTGGTCGCCACTTGGGGTGCTCCGGCACAAATGCAAAATTTGGGAGCTGGGCGTCAGCTGTTTACCTATATGAAACAAAAAACGGTCATGGAAACGGGGATGAATCCGCAAGATGTGAATTTTGGTAATTACTCTCTGTACAGCCCCGCCAATGATGCCATGCAATCCGAAACATTGTATTACTGCGAAACCACATTTACGACCGAAAACGATATTATTGTGGATTATTCTTGGTCCGGCGATGCGTGCGTGAGATAAGAGGAATATGGAATTAAAAAAATCGCCGATGCCTATAAGTATCGGCGATAGACAAAAGTCCCCCCTATTAAAAAGCCGAAAAACTACTTACAGACTACGTAGTAGCCCTCGGCGTAGCGATTGCCGTTGTAGACGTTACCATTACGCAGGTACACGCCGTACGCGTAGCAAGAATCATTTAGCCAGTTTTTCGTCCAGATGAACGGATACCCAGTACTGTTCCATCCTTTACTATATAATTCATTGGCAAGAGCCGTTGTGGTGTGAACGCCATTATCTCCTTTCCAAGCACTACCATCCTTTTCCGTAACAAGGTCAGATACACTCAACAACTCTTTTTTAATGGATTTACACGCGGCATCCGCATCCCACCAACTGAGCAGACCATTGGAGATGTAATACTCGGTTCCCGAGATTTTAGAAAAGGTAGTATTGATAGGCACACACATACCTGTTTCTCCACTTTGGAAGACTTCGGTACAGCTATTGTTCGGACTGGCGCAATATTCTTTATCGCTGCATTTATTCGTATCGTAGGTACAACCTGTTGGTAAACATTGGCCACCAGCACATTTACCGGCGATATTGCCATCCGTTAAGGTGCACGCTTTATTGTGATTATTAAACTTTTCCACACATCCATAGGTCGCATCACAATACGCGCAATTCGTTCCTGTCCACCCCTTATTACAATCAGCATCCGAGGTACACGTTCCACCCACGATATTGGCCATTACTTCGGGGTGATTCCCACTAAAGCATAATCCCATATCGCAATATTTATCGGTTCCACAATCGGCATCAATTTTACATTGGTCTCCCGAAGTGGCGGAAACGTCAAAATAAAATTCCATGGTGTTGTTGTCCGATTCGTCGCACGGGTCTTCTTCGGTGATATGTTCATCATCATTTACATAAACTGAGGCCATGGGTTTTAACGCATCACCCACCATTTTACACACTCGGGCGGGAACCCCGCTGATTTGAAGGCCGTATTGCGTATCATCTGAGGGGTTTGGTACAACCGTAAAATCATATCCGGCTGTTGTTTTAGTTCCCCAATCGGCAGATAAGTTCGGCATTCCGGCAGTTCGTGAGGCTTGTGTAATTACATCCACCCCCAACAGCATCACATCATTAATCGTTTGATTGGCACGGTATTTATCCATTCCGTAGCTGTATCCTGCGATAGCGCCAACAGATAGAACACCGATAATCGCCAATGTTCCCAGCATTTCAACCATAGAACGACCGGAGTCATAATGTTTCATCGTCATAAAATTCCCTTTCTTGTCCATTACGTTAAAACAAAAACCACTTTAAAAGTGGCAGGAAGTTAGAAGCTATTGAAAGAATAGTGTAGTATATTGGGGTATAAAACCCTTATTCTACTACCTTCCTGCCAATGGCAAAAAGGTAGTTTTTTACGTCTGCACTCAGACAACTTTCAAGAGGCTTCTAAACCTCGGGGCATAATACATGCCTTGGCTGTACAGTACCAAATTTTATCCGTAAATGCAATAGGTATTTTTCGTTAAATGAGGTAAATAAGATAAAAACCACTCTGATATCATCAAAATGGTTATATTTATCGGGTTATAAGTGTTTATACTCGTGTTTGTGAAAAAGTGGTGGTATTTGAAAATTGGCTTGGTAAACTAGGCTGATGCAATAAATACATCGGTTCGTTTTCGGGGAGCATTTTGCCATTTAATTGTTCAAAAAATGTCATATCATCAGTGTGAGGTATTTGTATTTTTTGCATGGCATAATGATATACTTGTTTTTCTAAATTCATTAAAAAAGCAAACACATTTTTTTGAACATCTGAAACACGCTCTGTATGACAAAGACAGGCTTCACAAACGGCTAATGCTTTATCGGTATAAGATTTCTTTTTATCATCGGACCAACCGCTTTTTTCTTTACACGACATTTGTAAATCTACGCAATCGGCTGTATTGGCGATTTGATCTGCCATTTTGATGATTTTGGCAGGATATGACATATTTTGAGTATGATTTGTTTGCCAAATTTTTTTGTTGGTGTCTTGCTCGGTTTTGGTTGCCCCCGGAAAACCGTCAGCCGGATTTGATAACTCCATAACAACATGAGCAATTTGTATAGCCCGATATTCTCCGACAATCGGTGTTAACGCATCGGTTAATTTTTTCTTAGAGTTTAAAACTGTATCTTCAATGGTATCGTGTGTTAAGGCCATTATTAAAAAAGGGGTTAATTTTTCATTTTGTAAAACTAAATGAGGATTACCCAAGGCGTTAGCCGTAATTTCCATCACCCGAAATAAATGAGCAGTGTAGGGGATTGTCTCGCCATTTTTATTATGACCTTTTCGGGTTTGGCCTTGATGTGCTTGGCAGACTAAATCCCATGTTTTTGCTAATTTTTTATTTTTTTGAATATCGGTGAGTGTTAATTGATGATACATTTTGACTTCCTTTAAATTGCTGAGTATCCTATCACAAAACGGATAAAAAGTCAATTAAAAGAATGGGGCCGAAAATACTACCAACTTTTGCAGAGTTTACTGGAAGCTTTATAGGATTCGGGTGTATCAATGGCGGCATTTTTTTCCCGAATTTTTTTGTTAATGTGATTTAATAAAGGCGCAATTTCCGCTTGTATTTGAGCAAATTGTTTGTCCACAACACGTTGAGCTTGGGCCGAAGAGTGAACCGGTACCGGTTTTAATTTAGCCACAGCTTTTCTTAAGGCTGTTTCAATGTCGGATTTAAAGAAAGTCATAGCTTGCCGATGAACGCCGACATGGTAATTTTCGTGGTCTTTGACAACGCGGTATTGGCATGAACCGGGTTTATAATCTTTGTGAATATACACTAAAATATCATCATATCCGATTTGAAAATTGACTTCTTTTAAGCTGACGCACGCCTGCCGACCATTTTGTGAAATTCTGGGTTTTCCGGCCATTTTAACTTGTAAATCAGCAACGGTTAGACCTAAAGTTGTGTTGGGGGTCCCTGGGTATTTTGCAATAAAGTCTTTTCGGGCCATATTGGTAATATATTTTACCGACCCTTTTGAGGTTGTCAGTAAAACATACGGTTTATCATTTGGACATGCCGCCCAAACACCATTTGACCACACAAAACACAAAAATACGGCCAACCATTTTTTCATACTAAAACCACTTCATTTTTTTGAATACAATAATTTGGAATATGACAATAATCAACATAATCAAGGATATGAAAATAAATCCCATTTGATTGGAAGCAAACGGAATACCACCGATATTGGCCCCTAACAATCCTGTGATAAATGTTAACGGCGTAAAAATAACCATCACAATGGACATCATATACATTGTTTGGTTTAAGTTTACATTAGTTTTTGAATCCAATTCTTCTTGAGTCACGGTTGAATGATCTCGGGCAAAATCTAAATCTTCCACAGCTTTGGCCAAATCCATATACACATCACGCAAACGAACCGAATCGTCTTCACTGAGCAAAGGATGAGAAATATTTTTCATAATTTTAACGATATTGCGTTGAGGGACCAAATACCGACGTAATCCCACAATTTTGTGTCGTAAATCGGAAATGTCATCTCGCAAGTGTTTATCCTTAAAACTGTCCGTTTTAATAACGGCTTCTTCAATTTCATCTACCTCATCATCAATTTTATCAATGGCTTTTGTGATACTGTCCGTCATTGTTTCGGCAAGTGTTACAAAGCAATCAATCGGGGATATGGGACCTTCACCGTGTTTGATTTTTGAACTGACCATTTTAACGGCCGGCATAGAGCGGTGCGACAGTGTTAAAATACGATTTTTTTCAATCCACATATGAATGGCAATCATATCGTCTACGTCATCTTTTTTGTGTGTTTTAACACCCCGCATCACGACCAATAATCCGTTATCATGTGCAAAATACCGTGGGGAGGTATCTTCGTCCGTTAAATTTTCAATAACGGTTTCATCAAGACCCATTTCCTCAAGCCATTCTTGATTTTCTTGGTCTTTATAGTCAATATGAATCCAAATATTTTTACGTTTAAAAACGTTTTCTTGTTCCAAGTCCAGCTTTTCGCCACCGCCTTGACCATCCAACGCAAAACAAAATTCTGTTGTGATATTTGCCATGGGATTTTCTCCGATATTGATTGAGTTGACTTTTTTATAACGCCAAAAAAAATGAAATGCAACAAAAAAACACTCCCACGTTTTGTGAGAGTGTCTTTTGTTTTATCCCAAAGGATTAGAAGCTGTATTTCAACTTCACAGAACCCGTTTGAGATGTTTGTTTTGAACGCAAGTTAGCATCGTAATTTAACGTAATATCTAAATTACGGGCAACTGTTGTTGTTAAACCGACACCGGCTTCAACAGCAAAGCGTTTTTGACGTTTGCCTTCCACCATGTAAGTGCTGGAACCGCCGACGATACCGACAATGCTGGAAGAATTATCGGATTTGATATCATATGTGGCAGCCAAACGAACTTCCGGTTTCCAAACGGCTCCATCTGTTTTGTAAGCTTTGGAAATCTTTGTTCCGATAACGGCAGTACCGACTTGAGCGTTTTTACCTTCAACCGTTGTTAAGCCATTGGAATAGCTGTCCGGTGTGATATAGCTATAACGAAGTCCAGCATAGTTATCAAAGATACCTTCTTGGTAACCGACTGTAGCGGCTGCAGAGTATGTGTCCACGTTGTATTTGCTGGTTAAGCCCAAGGCAGCTTCCTTATAGTTGGAATGGCCATAGTTGGCAATACCGCTGACATACCACTTACTTGGTTGATATTTACCGTATAAGAAGATGTTATCGGCATAGATTTGAGTTTTACGGCCGTTTGATTTAACATCTGTTGCCGTATAACCGTAACCGAAACCCCACATGAAGTTTTTGCAAACATCAAAGTCTAAACCGAGGGCAAAACCTTGGCTGTATCCGTCAAAACCGACGCCTTGGCTGTTGTGTGTTTTGTTGTATAACCCTTGAATCCACGGACCAACCGTTATGTTAAGGTCACCACCGCTGCGTCCAAAACCATGAGCACTCATACGATTACCCGTTACGTTGAAGATTTGGGAAGCCATAGCAACGGATTGTTGTTGCACAACTGGTGTTGTTGTCGGATTGATTTTTTCCGTGATTTCGGCAACCGCAGCGATATCACCCGATTGAGCGGCCGTTGTAATAGCTTCTACAATGGCGGCAGCCTCCGGAGTCGTCGGTTGAGCCTCTGTAACGGCAGCCACTGTTTCAGCCGTTGTCGTATCGGCACCGGCAGATGTCAAAGACTCCGTAATAGCTTCTGTGGATTTTTTAGAAATGTTATATGTTCCGGCGGTTGTTGTATCTTCAATAATATCATACAATGTGTTATTGGCAAATGTAAATCCGCTTTGAGAAGCATCAAACATATTCAATGTGGCATTTGTTGTTCCATTGTCAATGACTAAAGAAGTTGTACCTGTGACAGTATTGCCGGAAATCAAAGAGGTAGAATTGTTCAGAGCTGTTTTCAATGAAGAACCTTCTTTAAATACAACGGAACCGGTACCTGTGACACCTTCTGTCAAGACAATGTTATTTCCCAATGTTAATGTACCATCGTTAGCGATTGTACCGGAATTATGGGAAATATTGCTGGCTGTTAATGAAGATTTGTCATCAATGCTGATGTTGCCGTTTACAGCCACTAAATCATCACCGGAAATGGAGATATGGCCTTCATCTTGAGCCGTCATATTACCGGTAATTGAACCACCAGTTCCGAATCCTAAATTAATTTCACCACCCGGTAATGTTGTTCCGTTGGCGCTGACCAATAAATCACCTGTAATGGAAGAACCGGCCCCTTTTAATCCGATATTGACAACGGATCCTTTGGCGGCATCGATATTGCCTTTGATTGTCGTGATGGCGGTATTGCCGGCATTTTGGTTGATGTTAAATGTTAAATCGGCATGTCCGCCATAAACATCGTTATATCCATTAATATCACCGGTAATGTCCAATTTTTCATTGGCAACCAAAGTTAATTTACCTTCGTTACCTGTAATAGCCGTACCATTCGTTTTCAGTGAAATGTTATTGGCATAGATGTTTAATTCGTGTACATTTCCGTCAGCTTTGCTGTTTCCGCTGGTAACGTAAATTAGACTGCCGGTTTCGATATTTTCGTTTGTAACATTAAGTGTGCCGATAGCCGAATTCGCCGAGCCGATATTCATTTTGGAAAAGCGGGAAACGATATTCCATTCTGTTCCGGTTGCACTTAAGTCAATTGTTGTATTGGCATCACCAACCACTGTGAAAGTCGGGTGTTTGTCTTCGGCTTTAAATGTTTGAATACCTGTATGGAATTTTGTGGCACTGATTTTGTTGTTATCAGATGCGGAAACAGTCAAGGCCAAGTTATCTGCATCATAACTGTATTTTCCTTCGGTCATACCGATTAATTGCAATCTATGTCCTAATGATTCTTGATACTTGCCACTAGTCATATCGGCTGCCCATGTTTTAGTAACAGGAGAATCGCTTGAGGCGATGCCTGTTTCGGCCATTGCCGGTGTTGCCATCATTGCGGCTGTTAAAACGATAGCATTTAAATAAGCGCACTTACGCAAAACTTTGCCATAACGGGCGCTCAGGTTTTTTAAGGCTGTATTTGAGTATTTCATAAAGTCTCCTTTCTCTATTAGTTGCCTTAGATTAAATCTTTACGAACCGAAAACGATTCGCTCCGATGTATATAATATAACGGGGGGGGGGGGGTATGTCAAGCATTTTTTTACTCCTTTTCAAAAAAAATATTTTCAAAAAAAACTTGCATTGATTGAAATTTTATTGCATATTTTAACCAACTATTAATGATTTGAGCATATTTTAAATTTAATTGCAATATAAAAATTAAAAGGAATTAAAAAAAATGGCAAAAGACAGCGCTAGCTTGATTTTATCACAAAATATTCGTAAGTATCGCAAGTTAAAAAAGATTACACAAGCGCAACTGGCGCAGCGAATCCACAAAACTGTTGAAATGGTGTGTCAACTTGAAAATGGTATCTCCAGTACGAAAATTTCTACCGTCAATGAAATTGCCGATGTGCTGGGTGTTGAGGTCTATCAGTTGTTTTTAGAGGCGCCATTGCTTACCATTGAAGATTTATCATCTGATTTGGTGGAAATTATGCATGAACTTCAAGATCAAAATCCCGAATATGTACGTGCGATTCGCAATTTGATAAAAGCACCAAGGGATTAATTGAGAAGATTTGTTTAATTGTTTTACAAAAGGGCAGCTTAATAAAATGGCTGTCTTTTTATTATATATATTGTGTAAATAATGAAAAATTACTGTCTTTTTATTCAAAAAAGTGCTTGACTTAATGACAAAAATATGCTTTAATAAGCGTACTTTAGAAAACGATTCGTCCCATTTTTGGGTATTTTAAAGTGAAGTTGTTTAACAAAGTAGTCAATGAAATCAATAAGTTAATTTGATGGATTTGAAATTTCGTGCTTTTGACCGCCTGAAATAGGTTGTTGAAAGATTTTTTGTAATAGGTAGATAAAAAGGAATAAATTAATGCCTACAATTAACCAATTAATCCGCAAACCGCGGAAAGCCAAAGTGGCCAGAGATAAAGTGCCAGCTTTGCAAGAATGCCCTCAACGTCGTGGGGTTTGTACACGTGTTTATACAACAACACCGAAAAAACCGAACTCTGCTTTGCGTAAAGTAGCTCGTGTTCGTTTAACAAATGGATTCGAAGTGACTTGCTACATTCCTGGTGAAGGTCACAACTTACAAGAACACTCAGTCGTTATGATTCGTGGCGGTCGTGTAAAGGACTTGCCTGGTGTTCGTTATCATATTATCCGTGGTACGCTTGATACTCAAGGCGTTGCTAAACGTAAACAAAGCCGTTCTTTATACGGTGCTAAACGCCCTAAATAGGAGAGTGAATTATGTCTCGTAGACACGCAGCAGTAAAACGTGAAGTGACACCGGATGCCAAATATGGCAACGTTGTCGTTATGAAATTTATGAACAGCTTAATGTACGATGGTAAAAAATCCATTGCTGAAGCTGTTGTTTATGGTGCTTTTGACAGATTAGAAGCCGCTATCAAAAAACCGGCTTTGGAAATCTTTACAGAAGCTTTGAACAATGTGAAACCTCAAGTGGAAGTTCGTTCTCGTCGTGTTGGTGGTGCAACTTACCAAGTTCCGACAGAAGTTCGTCCGGATCGTCAACAAGCTTTAGCCATTCGTTGGATTATTGCCGCCGCTCGTGGTCGCAGTGAAAAAACAATGGAACAACGTTTGTTCGGCGAATTGCAAGATGCTTATAACAATCGTGGTAATGCCATCCGTAAACGTGAAGATACACACCGTATGGCTGATGCTAACAAAGCTTTTGCTCACTTTAAATGGTAGGGGGAACACATGGCTCGTACAACACCGATTGAAAGATAT
>JAFTHM010000085.1 GCA_017457425.1 Alphaproteobacteria bacterium | reverse complement strand
TTTGTTGCAACGGTCGTTGCATCGGCTTTATTATTGTCAATATCCCCTAATTTAGCGTCAATGGTGGCTTTTGTGTAGACATCGGCTGTATTCGCTTTAGCTTCAATTTTTGCCGCATAAGCATCATATGTGGCCACTTTATCGGTAGTAATACCAGAGTTAACCGCATTCATTTGGTTGGCAGATAAGGTATCTTGTTTTGTTGATACGGCATCGGCAACTGTTTTTGCAACAGACCCTTCTGTACTTGCGTTGCCGTTTAGTATGGCAATGGCATTTGTATTATCTTGGACTGCGCCGGTGGCTAAAGTATTAACAGCTGTATTTACGGTATTGGCAACAGAACCCACAGTATTTGCATCGCCGTTTAGTGTTTCAATGGCTGTTTTATTTGTATCTACTTGATCAATGCTGGCTTGTAAGTTAGTGTCTAATTTTGCTTTAGTTATTGAGCTATCTATAATTTCCGCAGTTCCGACCGCACCGTTTGCAATATGGTTTTGCCCGACGGCATCATCTGCAATTTTATCGGCCGTTACGGCATCATTTGCAATTTGCGTTGAGCCTATACCACCGACAGTGTTAAATAATGTGTTTACTTCGTCTTTTGTATACACATCGGCGGAGTTGGCTTTTTGTGCAACGGCAGAATCCAAAGCATTAATGGCCCCAACGACAGATGTTTCATTACCGGCTATTTCTCCAGTTAATTTGGAAACCAACGAGTTTGGAACCTCTGTGTTTGCCGGATTATTGGAAACATCAAACCCAAGTGTGTCAGAAATATTGGCTTCTTTTTGTGCAATCAAAGCCGCCATTTCCTCGGTGATGGCATCAACGGTGGCGATTTGATTCGTTTGTTCATTTGTGGCGGTTTTTAATGTGTAATTTGCTAAATCTCCTTCAGTAATGGTGGCCATTGCTGTTTGGGCCGAAAAAACGGTTAAAGTCAAACCGATAACCAATATGCCACGGTATAAGCGAGTTAATTCACGTAAAGCTGTTTTTGATAATTTTAAAGTCATAGCGTTCTCCTTTGTCGGAATAATTAAAGTTATTCTTCAATAACCCATCCACCGTATGGGGAATAGATATTGCTTTCAACACGGCGGTTTAAGTGTTGACATGAGGCCTTATAGCAAACCGGATTCATTTCACCTTTGAACTCTACAACGATATGGTCGGTGTTAACCCCATTTTTGACAAGGTAATTTTTTACGGCCAATGCCCGTTTTTTGGATAAGCTCAAATTTTTGTCCGGTTCTCCATGCCAGTCAGCATGTCCCGTTAATTTGATGTATTTAGACGGCCAACGTTTCATCTTTGCCGTTGCCCAGTCTAAATTTTGTTTTGTTTCGGTTGTTAATTTTGTTGAATTTAAATCAAAATACACAACGGGTTGGCATCCTCTGAGTAAATTACCGGTACACACAGGGGCTTTTTGAGGTGTTAAAGAACATCCCGTTAAGGTTAGGGCAGTTGCTAAAATTAGTGCTTTGTATTTCATAAAAAAACTCCTTATTGTTTCATATGGTTTTATGTTATCTAAAAATAGTATTGTATGTCAAATGATTTTTATAAAAAACACAATATTTTATGATGTTATTGTGCAAGGTGTATAAAAATGTATTATTTTTGAAAAAAGTACTTGCATATTTCGTAAAAATAGTATATAAAGGCAAGTACCAATAAAATTGGGCTGTCGCCAAGTGGTAAGGCACCGGTTTTTGATACCGGCATTCGTTGGTTCGAATCCAGCCAGCCCAGCCAAAACAGATAAGTCGCTAGAAATAGCGACTTTTTTATTGTTTTACAATCACTTATATTGGTCCGTGTACAGTGTTTTTCAAAAAGCTATTTTTTCAGCCCTACACGGACTCACATTTCAAAAAAGCCTTATTTTACAATCCTTCTGTCTTGGGATGTCAAAAAATCATCCCAGAGATTGGGGATGGTAATTATAGTTGATTTTTATAATATTTAAGTATAACATAAAACAAAAAAGGATGAATAGTATGTATCTTTACCATTACGTTGCAAAAAGGAATAATGTTTTATCAGAAGGGATTCTGTCTTTTGCCAAAAATCCAAAAGCAGATATTAATTACTATATAAAACGTTCAGGAAAAACGACACATTCAGATATCGTGAAGTGGATGGAAAGTTGCTTTGCCGGACGTAGCCGAGGTATTAGGTTATTGATTGAACCACTGCAACACACTCAAAACACACCTAGCATAAGGAAATTTATAGAAACATCAGATTTATTTAAAATTGATATTTCCGCCCTTAAAAAAGATGGGTTGATAGAAGCCGTTTATGTGAGTCCTTCTGTGTTGGAAAAAGAACCTCAAAATAAAAATGATGAAGGCTTATATAAAATTTCTGATTTAACTGAAATTGATTTTACAGCGAATGATTACACTATTTTAGATGATGAAAAGGGATGGCGTTTTGCTTTTATTCGTTACTATCTTATCGTTATCAAAGGTGGCGTTATTCCACCCAAATATATTCAGAAAGTAAAATAATAAAGTCCGTGTATTACCAGACTTCTCCAGCCAATAAAAGAACCTCCCTTGTGGAGGTTTTTTTGTTGGCTGAGTTGTGGGGATTTGAGCAACGAATGGCATGAAGTTGGTTCGTTCACGGAGCGTCAGCGTAGTAGATGCCGAAGGCAGTCCCAAGTTCACGAGGGATAAATTGCCTTGCAATTTACAATCAGCCACCCCAGCCAAAACAGATAAGTCGCTAGAAATAGCGAATTACCACTTATTGATTAAAAGATGGTTCTTTATGGATTATCTAGATCTTTTTTGAGCCATCATTTGATAAAAGACAGCTTTGATATTTACACTGCTGACTAAATTCTTGATGTACTATCTGATGACAAATTTCATGAGCCAAAGTAGCGGCCATGCTACCACCACTTCTTTCTGCCGATCCCAAACGAATAACAATAAGAATATTACCATTTTTATTTAACTCTATGTAAGCACCAATTTTTGCTCCCTCATCTGGTATTTGCAACACAAAAAAAGAGGAAAAATTCAATTTCTGATCCGTTTTCTATAATATGACCTTTATCCAGCAAAAAACAGTGACTTTTTTTATTGTTGTTTTTAGTTGTGTTTTCCTTGGTGGTATGTTAGACAAATATATGTTATTAACAAATATAGGAACAATAAAGCATGAAAAAATTTTCTTTTTTAATAGCATTTTTTTTAATCGGAAGTATTAATGGAGTATTGGCCGAAACAATAGCAATAAATGAACAAAAAGTATATACCCAATATGATATTACAAAATGCGGCACCAATCTATTTTGTCATAGTAAAACTGGTAAAAAAATAACAGGCATTGCCAGACGTAAGAATAAAGAGTATGTCATTACAAATGGTGTAATAGAAAGAGAAAGAAGGCTATATAAAAGTGGAAAAATAGAAGAGGATATTCCTATTGTAAACGGAAAACGTCATGGATTATATAAAGAGTATTATGAAACAGGTGAATTAGAAGCAGAATTAGTTTACGTGGACGGCTCCATTGTTCAAACAAAATCGTACAATAAAGACGGAAAAATAAAAGATACGTATGCCCCCTTATATCCAGAAGATCCATCATCCCAAATACATAAAAAATATGACAAGAATGGTAAAGTGAGCGAAATTATAAAATATACAAATTTCCATGAAGAAATTTATCGTGCACAATATTGGAATGGTAACTTACAATCCGAAACATATGCTGAAAATGGTATAACCTATGAAAAGGATTATCATACAAATGGTGCTCTAAAAAAAGTTGCAGCATATAAAAACACAAAAAAAGAAGGCTCTCATGAAACCTATTACGCAAATGGACAATTAGAACTTAAAATATCTTATCACAATGACACAATGGTAGATGGTGATTTAATTTGGTTTCATGAAAATGGCAAAATAAAAACAAAACTCCCCATTCATAATGGTCAAATAGCAGATGGCACTTATGTTTTTTATTCAGATACAGAACCTGTTCAAGTAGTTTCTGAAATCACATTCAAAAATGGAACCCGCTATATTGAAAGAGAATACTATCCCAATAAAAAGATAAAAAAAGAAGATTCCTATTTTTTCTCCCCGAATGATTATGATAAAAATTTTCGTCTTGAGCCTGAATATCCTTTTTTAAATGGTGCCCCATCTGAGGTAAAAGAATTTGATGAAACAGGAATATTAAAAACTAAAACAATTTATCCTAAACCATTTTCTGCGCAATATACTATCCAATATTTTGATGAATCAGGAAAAATAACGAATGAAAAAGAAATTGATTTTCAAAAATTAATGATTATGAAAAAATAATCTCTTATGATTTATATATAAAAAAATTGTCATATCTTATTTTTTATGTTAAAATAAAAGATGTAATTAATCTTAATTAGGTATTGATAATCAGTCCGTGTATTACCAGACATCTCCAGCCAATAAAAGAACCTCCCTTGTGGAGGTTTTTTTATTGGATTGAGGGTGTTTGGGGTCGGCCCAACGAATAGTTGGTTCGGTCATGTAGCGTCAGCGAAGTGGACGGCGAAGAATGAGCCGGTCCGAACAAAGTGAGGACGAGGGATTTATCCCGAGCAATCCAGCCAGCCCAGCCAAGTCAGATAAGTCGCTAGAAATAGCTTAAATTCCGACATCAATTAATTTTGCGCTAACGCTTGAATTCATTGTGTCTCATTGCTTTACGCATAAAACCAATTCGCTGGATTGTTTTTATTTGCGCAGTCTTTATTTTACAAGCACTTATGCCGGTCCGTGTACAGCGTTTTTTAAA
>JAFTHM010000014.1 GCA_017457425.1 Alphaproteobacteria bacterium | reverse complement strand
GGCTCGTTCATTGAAACGTACCTTGGGAGCTAAATCGGGTACGTCTAATGACAGTTTGGATGCGTGGTTTATTGGTTTTTCACCGGATTTAGTTGTTGGTGTTTGGGTCGGTTTTGATACGCCGACGACTTTGGGACCCAATGATACGGGTGGTGTTGTGGCTGGTCCGATTTTCCGTGATTTTATGCGTGAAGCACTTAAAAATGAACCGGATATTCCTTTCCGTGTGCCGGAAGGTGTGCAATTGGTTCGGGTCAATGCCACAACCGGTAAACCGGCAACCAGTGAAGATAAAAACGTTATTACGGAAGCTTTCCGTGTTGGAACAAGCTTTGATAAAGAACAAAAAATTATTGGGGATGATATCACTATTTATGATGATGAAAACACCCCGGATATTGGTGGATTATATTAAGTAAGGAGAAAAAAATGAAAGCCGAAATTATCGCACTTAATAACAAATACAGACAAGCAATTTTATTGCTGAAGGAGCGTCTTTGACTGGGATAATGCCCTGCTTAGACGTGAAGAATTAGATGCTTTAACTTCAGAGGCGGATTTGTGGAATAATCCCGAATATGCTCAAAAGTTAGTCAGCGAACGCAACGTGTTAGTGAATGCGTTAGATGACATTACGGCATTGGAACGTCAAATTACAGATGCCTATGATATGATAGAGTTGGCCGAAATGGAAAATGATGCCGACTTAATGATGGAAGCCGAGCAAGCGTTTATGGCTTTACAAGAAGCTGTCAGTCGTGCCGAATTAGAAAGTTTATTGAATGGGGAAGCCGATAAAAATGATACCTTCTTAGAAATTCATGCGGGTGCCGGTGGAACGGAGGCGCAAGATTGGGCGCAGATGTTGCTTAGAATGTTTTCTCGGTGGGCTGAAAAAAAAGGATACAAAGTATCACTTAATGAAGAAAGTATCGGAGATGAAGCCGGTATTAAATCTGCCACCATTAAAGTATCGGGACATAATGCATATGGGTGGTTAAAAAACGAATCCGGTGTGCATCGGCTCGTGCGTATTTCTCCGTTTGATTCTAATGCCAGACGACATACGAGTTTTGCTTCGGTTTGGGTGTATCCGGTGGTAGATGAGTCCATTCAAATTGATATTAATCCGGCCGATTGCAGAATTGATTTATATCGGGCTAGTGGGGCGGGCGGTCAACACGTTAATCGTACCGAAAGTGCTGTTCGCATTACGCATATTCCAACCGGTATCGTGGTCCAAAGTCAAACGGGACGCAGTCAGTTTCAAAATAAAGATGAGGCTTGGGCAATGCTAAGGTCCAGATTGTATGAATTGGAACTCAAAAAACGGCAAGAGGCTCAAGGGGTTATAGAGGCTTCTAAAGGCGATAATGGTTGGGGGAATCAAATTCGTTCCTATGTTTTACAGCCCTATCAAATGGTTAAGGATTTGCGTACCGGTTATGAAACATCTGATACATCCGGTGTGTTAGATGGGGATTTAGATGGATTTATGCGGTCTTGTTTGGCCGGATTAAAGAAGGAGGATTAAACATGGCAGAACATACATTTGTCTTATTTAAACGGACGAAAGAGGTTGAAACCAAAATATCCGAATTTTTATCTAATATTGTTCATAGTGGTTTTTTGTTTGCTTTGGGTTTTGAAATTTATTTAAGCAAGGGGGCTACGGCCGAATTTGATAGTGTATGTGCTCAAATCAGTGCGCATGAAGCCAAAAATGATGAATTGCGCCGTGCCGTAGAAATCGGATTATATGCTCAGATGATTTTACCGGATGTGCGGTCGGATATTTTGCGTTTATTGGAAGGATGCGATCGGGTTATTAATGCCTATGAGGAAAATATGCTGAGTTTATCGGCTGAGCAAGTTCAAATACCCGAAAAATATCGTGAAGATATTCGTGCATTATTAAAACCTACAGCCGATTGTGCCGATACTTTGATTGAAGCGGCCAGATGTTTTTTTTCGGGAGAACCTCTGACACAGTCAGCCGTTTTAACATCCGATTATGAACACGAAATTGATTTAAAGGTGTTGGCTCTTAAACGGGCAATTTTTGCCGATAAAAAAATGGAGTTAGCTCATAAATTGCAACTCAGAGATATGATAGATCGGATTGAAAGTATTTCTGATCGGGCAGAAGATGTTACGGACAGATTGCAGGTTATGTCTGTTAAACATGCGTTATAAAGAGGGCAAATGAACGTAATCTTTCTCATCGGTGGGTTATTTTTAGCATTGGTTTTCGGACGAAACAACATCAGTAATTTGTTCGGAGCTGCTGTTTTTACTCGTATGGTTAGTTTGCGTACGGCAACCATGATTGCCATTTTATTTGTTATATTGGGGGCTGTTATCAGTGGTAGCGGAACATCAACCAGTATGCAACAATTAGGAAACCCCCAAACAATGGCTGATGCCTTTATTTTGACAGTGTCGGCTGGTTTAGTACTGTGGGGGATGACACATCAAGGTATTCCGGTTTCCATTGCTCAAGCAATGGTAGGGGCAACTGTAGCCTTTAGTATTTTTCATAACAGTTTGACGCATACGGATGTTTTAAAAAAAACGATATGGGCATGGATATACAGCCCCTTTTTGGCAATTGGTGTGGCGTTTATTGTTTTTAAATTGATACGATGGTGGTTAAAACATTTTCCGATATCATTGTTGTACCGTGATGTGTTTACCAGAGCGGGTTTGATTATTGTTGGTGCTTTTTCGGCTTATGCTTTAGGGGCAAATAATGTCGCAACGATCAGTTCGCCATTTATTTCAGCCAGTGGGTGGAATAATTTATGGGTTAATTTATTAATTTGTGGGCTGATTGGTATCGGATTTTGGACAGCCGATAAAAAGGTAATGAAAACAATGGGCTCAGGATTGTTTCCGTTAACGCCGTTAGAGGCTTTGATTGTTGTTTTTTCGGCGGCTTTAACTCTCTTTTTATTTTCTTGGGGTGGATTAAAAGCGGTATTAGATTATTATGGATTGCCTGCATTTCCATTAGTGCCGGTACCGATGACTAGTGCCGTTATCGGGTCAATTATCGGTGTTTCTTTTGCCAAAGGTGGATATGGCTTGAAATATAAAATGCTTGGACATATTTTATTATCGTGGTGTCTTACACCGCTTGTTGCCGGTATGACGTGCATATATTTAATGACAATTTGGTCATTTGTGGAGAAATTGTAGCATGGCAAAGTTTTTGTGGAAAATGTCAAAAAAGACCGTTCGTTTGTTTTTGCGTGGTATTGAAATCACGGTGGCATTGATTATTGTCCTTTTAGGGTTGTTTTTTTGGCGGTTAAGTGTATCTCCAATGAATGTGGATTTTTTGGTGCCTCAGCTGAAAGAACACTTTGTACCAAAAGATTTGCCCGTTAATATTGATGTGAATTCTATTGTTTTGCGGGCCGAAGTGCGTGATGAGGGTATTTTACATTTGCAAATTAAAGATTTGTCCGTTTTACGAGAGGACGGCAGTGTCATTACAGATTTACCCGATATTGAATTATCATATGGTTTGTGGCGTATTCTCAGCTTAAACTATATGCCGGATGCGTTGGTATTAAAAGATGCTTTTTTGCAAGCCGTTTTAGATGAAGAGGGTAATTTATACTTGCAAAGCAAAGATACGGACAGAGAACGTAGCGAAGAGACTCCGCCCATTAAAGTATCTGATTTTAACGGATTTATCGGTTATTTAATGCAATTTCACCGATTGGCTTTAGAAAATGCTCAAGTGTTAATTGATGATAAACGTCAAGATAAGCAATTTTCGGTACCTCGGTTAAATTTATTATTGGAAAACGATGGGTCAGACGAACATGTACTAAGTGTTAATGCCGAGGTTATGGCCCAAAATCAAACATTTAATTTGGCTTTGCAAGCTGTATTTAATGGTAAAACACGTCAAATGCCATTTGAACTAACATTTGATTCATTAAACGTGTCTTCGCTCAGGCGATTGATACCGGTGCTTCAAGACGCCAAAATTAATATTAAGGGCGGATTTTATGGAACGCTTGATTTAAAAAACAGTGATAAAAATATCCGCAACATTATATCGGAATTGTCCTTTAAAATTATCAATGAACGCCCCGGAACGGTTAATTTACCGGCACCGTTGACGAATGAGTATAAAGTAGATGGTATGCTTATCCAAGGGGCATTTGCTCCACATTTAGAGGCCTTAAAAATTGATAAATCCTCTTTAAAAACCGGTCAAGTTCAAGCGTCATTAGAGGTGGATATTACAGGTATCGGTGCCTTTTTGGATACACATGAGTTAAGTCATATCAAAACGGTTTTAAAATCGGTTGTTAAAAATGTTAAAACCGAACAAGTGCCGAATTTGTGGCCCTCTGCTTTGGGACCGGATGCGCATACATGGGTTAAACAAAACTTGTCCAATGGAGGATTAAAAACGGCCGATTTTACGTTGTATTTTGATGGTGCAGAGTTGGTGGATTTATTTGGAGATATTAAAGCGTCTGGTGTATCGGTTGATTATTTGGCTCCTATGCCGGTTGTTCATAATGTATCGGCAACGGTTCATTTATATCCGGATAAGGTGGATATTTTTGCTACCTCGGGGGATTTAGGAACTATTAAATTGAAAAAAGCCGATTTGCATTTTACGGATTTACAAGACGATATTTCAAATGCCAATATGATAATTGAGGCAGAGGGACCCGTTAAAGAGGTTATGCAATTAATTGATTCTAAACCGTTGGAGTTTGCTCGGGCATTTGGTATTAATCCGGCGGCAACTGGGGGTAAAGGAACAGTAAAAACGACCTTAAATTTCCCTTTAATCAGTTCATTGGATATTAATCAGGTAAAAGTTGATGTATCGGCTGAAATTCAAGAGGGTATTTTCCCGACACCGATAGACGGAGAAAATATTTCAAACGGTAAATTCCAGTTATCGGTTAATAATCAACGTTTAGAATTAAACGGTACGGCCGATATACGCCAAGTTCCGATAACGTTAAAGTGGACGGAATATTTTCAAAAAACAAAACAAAATGTTAATCGGTCTATTTATGATATTTCAGGGACTATATCGGATGCGCAAATTAAACCATTTTTTGAAGATATAGATACTTATTTTACTGGCGAGGTACCTGTATCGGCCATTATTACTAAAGATTTTGATGATAAAACAACAATAACGGCTCAACTTGATTTAACAAAGGCAACTGTTCCCATTTATCCGATTGGGATTACAAAAGATATGAATAATCCAATGACGGCAACAATTTTGACGCATATGGAGGATACAAAAGCGCCGACATCAGTGGCATTTGAAATGAGTGGAACAAGTCCTAAAATAGATATTAAAGGGTCTGTTGATTGGCAAAACGGTATCAATTTGCAATTAGAAAAGGTGATTGCTCCTAAAAATGATTTTGCCGGATATGTTGTTGTTGATAAAGACTTAAACAGCAATATTAAATTGCAGGGAACGTCTTGGAATATGTCCGAATTATTTGATATGCCGATTTTTAAACGGACCCCCCCTGAGTTGGATGAAAACGGTGAAGAAAAAGAACAAATTGCCAACGTACAAATTGCCCCACCGAATATTGATTTAAATGTAGATTTAAAATCACTGATTTTAAATGTTCAAAAACCATTAAAATTTGTTCAAATGAGGGGTAAACGAAAAGGATATAAGTGGCAACATTTAAATATTTCGGCTTTTGGGTCAAAACCATTGGAAATTCATTATATTCCTCAAACAAAAGAGCTGAAAGGGGAAAGTGATGATCTTGGGGATTTGTTGGCTCGGTTAAATGCAACAGACAGATTTTTTGGCGGAAAAATGCGTATTAATGCCAAACAAAATAATGCGGGCAGTTTTGTTGGAGAGATTGCCGTGCGTCAATTTAATTTGAAGGACCCGGGCTTTATTATCCAAGCGGTAACGGTTTTAGGTATTGTGGACGGTATTCGTGGGAAAGAACTCAACTTTAAAAAAGCCATTATTCCGTTTGAATTAACGCCATATCAAAATGTGTATATTAATGACGGATATGCATCCGGCACATCATTGGGATTAACGTTTAAAGGACGTGTTTCACTGGGTAAATTGGCCTTGAGCGGTCAAGTGATACCGGCCTATGCTATTAATTCGTTGCCTGGGAAAATACCGCTCATCGGTAATTTATTTAAGGACGGAGCCGGTGGTGGATTGCTTGGGGTTCGGTATGAATTAAAGGGAACAGCCTTTAATCCTAAAGTGGAATTTAATACGTTAAGTTCTATTGCCCCTGGGGTACTTGGCGTGTTTTTTGAATAAGCTATTTGTCGTCTAGATGAACTAGAGTTCAAGGATTGTTTAACTATAAAAAAAGACCTCCGGCTGTTCGGGCTGGAGGTCTTTTTGGCACAAAATGTTTTTATTTTTCCAAAATAGCGACGCCAGGTAAAGATTTACCTTCCATCCATTCTAAGAAAGCACCACCGGCGGCCGATACATAAGTTAAATCCGGTTCTACGCCTGCTTTTTTGAGGGCAGAAACCGTATCACCACCACCGGCAACGGAAGTTAATTTACCTTCACTTGTCAATCTGGCAACGGCACGGGCTATGGCATTTGTTTGTGTATCAAACGGTTTGATTTCAAAGGCACCCACAGGGCCATTCCAAATCATGGTGTTGCATTTTTCAATGACACCAATAAATTCTTCGGCAGATTTCGGACCAATATCCATTAATACTTTACCGGCCGGCACTTTGTCGGCATCAGATACGTGGGCTTCTTGACCTTCACCAAATTCATCGGCCCATGTCAAATCAACCGGTAATACGATTTTGCAATCGCCGGCATTTTCCATAATGGATTTTGCTGTATCAATCATACCTTCTTCAACCAAGGAGCCGGCACCCATCGGAATCCCTTT
>JAFTHM010000084.1 GCA_017457425.1 Alphaproteobacteria bacterium | reverse complement strand
GGGGCGATTATTACCAACGATTCGTTCTCGTTGCCGTAAAATTATGTTAAGGCCATTTCCTTTTGACGAAATATGTGAACAAATTCGTCGTGAGTTTCCAAACTGTCAAGATGTGGAACTGATTGGGGCATTATGCGATGGGTCTATTGGCTTAGCTAAAGATATTATTGAAAATCAAGGGATAGAACTATACCAAACTGTGTTATCTTTATGTGTGCCGGCGGGGCAATTAAACATTGAAAAACTAAGTCTTTTTGCCGATATGATGCAAAAAGATGATAAAGCATATGCTCTGATGAAAATTTTTGTTCTGAATGTCATTAACGAGCAAGCCAAAAAAGAAGCAAAAGCAGGTACACAACAAGCAGAACAATGGACTGATTTGTATCAAGAGGCAACCCAAGTATTTCGCCAGATTGATACCTTATATTTAGATAAAAAACAATTTATAATGAAACTTTTTTTAAAAATAGCGGAAGAAATAAAATGATAGACAGTCATTGCCATATTGGATTTGATGAATTAAAGGATAATGTTGCGGATATCGTTGAACGAGCCTCTAAGGCTGGTATTGAAAAAATATTAACGGTTGGCTGTGGCGAAGAGCATTTATCCGATTTATATCATGTGTTAGATAAATTTGATAATGTATATGGGGCCTTTGGTATCCATCCAACTGAGGCTCAAGAAGTTATATCGGCACAAAAACTGAGCCAATTAATCCAATCCCACCCCAAAATCATTGCCGTGGGTGAAACCGGATTGGATTATTATTACAATGAAACCCCTCAAGAAATTCAGCTTAAAAACTTTATGACGCATATTGAAGTAGCCAGCGAATTAAATTTACCATTGATTGTCCATACTCGAGATGCCGAAAAAGATACAATAGAATGTTTGCGCGCAGGGAATAGAAACGATAAATTAAAGGGTGTTTTACATTGTTTTACCGGCTCTCAAAAATTAGCGAATGCCGCTCAAGAATTAGGATTTTATTTGTCGGCTTCCGGTATTATTACCTTTAAGAAAAACCTCAACAATGAAAAATATCAAACAGATTTGCAAGATACGTTTGCGTCTTATCCAACCGAATTATTACTTGTGGAAACGGACAGTCCATATTTGGCACCCGTTCCAATGCGTGGTAAAACTAATGAGCCGGCCTATTTACCGTATACACTTGCAAAGTTAGCGGAATTAAAGGTCAAGACGGTAGACGAAATGGATGCTATAACAACACAAAACTTTTATAACTTATTCTTTAAAGGACAAAATCAATGAAAGTCAGAATCTTAGGGTGTGGCCCTTCCTATGGCGTGCCATCATTGTCTCGAGGCTATGGCGAGTGTAATCCAAATAATCCTAAAAATATTCGTTTACGAACGGCTATGTTGCTGACAACAGAGTATGGAAACATTGTTTTTGATACCGGTCCCGAAATTCGCCAACAATTAATTGCAGCCGGAACGCCTAAAATTGATGCCGTCGTTTATACCCATGCCCACTATGATCATATGGGTGGGGCAGAGGATTTACGTAAAGCTTTAGGCAATACAGACGCTCCTCAACCATTACCCGTGTATTTGACGCATACTGATGAGCGGGAATTCAGAAATTTATTGTATTTTGCCTTTAAACCAATTGTGGATACTCCTTTGTTTGATATCAGAAATATTAAACCCTATCAAGAGTTTGATATAAATGGTTTGAAAATTTTTCCGATAAAACAATATCATGATATCAATAATACGAATATTTCCATTGGCTATCGCATTAAGGATTTTGCTTATTCAACCGATGTCAAAAAAATGGATGAAGAAGGATTTGAGGCGCTAAAAGGGATTAAAACATGGATTTTAGGGGTTACAACACCGACACAAAACCCTAAACACATTAATTTGGAAGAAGCATTGGAATGGATTGAACGAATTAAACCGCAACGTGTTTTTTTAACCCATATGGGAACTCGGATGGATTATGATACACTTTGTCAAAAATTACCGCCTCATATCAGACCGGTTTATGATGGTATGGAGATTGATATAGAATGATGCAAGTATATATGCTGTACGGCGCTCCAACATCGGGGAAGGGGACAATATGTAAGCTGTTTGAGGACAAACATATCGTTTCTATGGGCCATTTATTACGCCAACATCAGTTGACAGATGGGGCTAATATGGTATCTTCCGAGATTGTAAACAAGTTATTGGTTAGGGAAATACAAAGCCGGCAGGGGGTTCCTTTTGTTATTTTAGATGGTTATCCCAGAACGACCGATCAAATTGATTTTATAAAATCCTGTCCAAATATTGAATTAACACGCTTTATTCATTTGACATGCCGAGATGAAACCGTTTTATATCGTACCAGTTTGCGAGAAGTGTGCTTATGTGGCGCCTCATATATGCCTGTGTTAAAACCCAGTAAGGTCGCAGGCATTTGTGATTTATGCGGTCAACAGCTGTTCAGGCGCAATGATGATGAGTTAAAACACGTTGAACAACGCTTAAAAATTTATCATGCGCAAACACCTCAAATTATATCAGCCTTTAAAAATATCTATTTACCAATTGATATGGATGATAATGATTGTTTTAAACGAGCCTGCCGCATTTTAGCCGCCTCAGATAAAAATTTTGAGTTTTTAAAGAATAAAGAAATTATTCGGATGTAATCATATGATGATTTATTAAAGTTGGTCAGCCAATTATTCGCCAACCTTTTCTTTAATGTCTTAATTTTTGCTTTATAAAATTCAAAATAAAAATAAAAATTATAATCATATTTTTCTCCTTTTCTTTGAAAATAAATAAAAAATGTTTTCTATTGACATTGCCTTTTAATTACAGTTAACATAATAAAAATTATGCGACAAACAAAGCAAAGGGGAATACACTCTCTTTTTATTTTTCAATTAGTTATTTGAAAATTTTCTTTTTGTGATTTGTATCTTTTGGCGTATTGAATAAAAAATATGATTAGCTATTCAAGGGCATGATTTTAATAAATGTTCAAAATTTCAACGAAACCTCCTGGGCTACAATAAACCCATTTAAGGTGTTTTGTACGCGCATTTAGGTCTGTATGTCTTCCAGCTTATTTTATTTTGTCCCAATTCACTCATATAGACCACAGCGATTTTCAGCCACTTGAACGTGTCATTATCCGTTTTTTAGGCCTCAGCTCGCTGAAAATCGGCATTTTTCTAAAAAAAATATATTTTATATTAAAAATCAATGCATTAAAAAAAGAGGGCGAACGCCCTCTTCTATTTTTAGAGCTTATAAAATCATCTGGTATTGATGGGTGAAGAAACTATTTCATAATGAGACCCTTTAAAAATAATCCGAGGTTTTGGCATAATATCAAACCAACATTTTTCAGGAAATGCTTTGTGAAAGATATCTTCCGGCAACAAAGCGTCATTATTGATAACGTTATCTTTTGCTCCCAACCTCATTAACAAAATGGCATTTTCGGCCGAATGAGCCGCAGCAATATGTAAAGCTGTATTTCCTTGATGATTTTTAGCCTTTAAATTAACACCACATTTAACTAAAGTAACAATTAAATCCTTGGCACCATCACATCTGACGGCATGATGTAATAATGTATTTCCATATTCATCAATTTCAAATGCTGTTTCTTTGTTTGTTTTTATTTTTTCCATCAAACTTAAAACAATGGATTGTTTCATTTTATTACAATCTAATTGGGGTATTATTGATATCATAAAAAGAACTCCTTTCATTGGCTTAAAAAAAATCCCTCTAAAAAGAGGGAAATGATTTATTTTTTGTTTGGAATGAGAATTTCTTTTCCTCCCATATACGGACGTAAGACTTCCGGTATTTTAATGGAACCATCGGCTTGCAAGTTGTTTTCCAAAAAGGCAATCAACATACGAGGAGAGGCTACAACCGTATTATTCAGTGTATGAGCAAAATATTTACCATTTTTACCGTTTACACGAATTTTTAAACGGCGAGCTTGGGCATCACCCAAGGTTGAACAAGACCCGACTTCAAAGTATTTTTGTTGACGTGGGGACCAAGCCTCAACATCCACAGATTTCACTTTCAAATCTGCCAAATCACCCGAACAACATTCAAGTGTTCTGACAGGAATATCCATTGAGCGGAACAAATCCACCGTATTGCGCCACAATTTATGATACCATTCCATGGACTCTTCCGGTTTACACAATACAATCATTTCTTGTTTTTCAAATTGGTGGATACGATAGACACCCCGTTCTTCAATACCATGAGCGCCCTTTTCTTTTCTGAAACACGGCGAATAACTGGTCAGAGCATACGGTAAATTTTCTTCCGGAATGATTTGATCAATAAACTTACCAATCATAGAATGTTCAGATGTCCCGATTAAGAATAAATCTTCACCTTCAATTTTATACATCATCGCATCCATTTCGGCAAAGCTCATCACACCTTCAACCACTTGAGCCCGAATCATAAACGGCGGCAAGCAGTATGTAAAACCTCTGTCAATCATGAAATCACGCGCATAAGACAAAACAGCAGAATGCAATCTGGCAATATCGCCTGTTAAGTAATAAAAGCCATTACCCGATACACGTCTGGCGCTGTCTAAATCAATGCCGGATAAAGATTCCATAATTTCAACATGATAAGGAATATCAAAGTTTGGAACTTTAGGCTCTCCAAAACGTTCTAACTCCACATTTTCAGAATCATCCGTGCCAACCGGAACTGTGTCATCAAT
>JAFTHM010000083.1 GCA_017457425.1 Alphaproteobacteria bacterium | reverse complement strand
TCTAACTGTGTGTGTATCCACTCTAAATTATCTTGAACAAATTTTAATCCGGTGCTTTTTAATGTCCATTTGGGCATGCTTAAATGCACGGTGCCGGTTTTATCTACCCTCAACCGTAAATTTTTGGCACGAGCCGATTTTGTGATTTTTATCGTAAAATTATCAAAAACATCATTTTTCATTGGACAAATTGTTTTTTTGGCGTTATCTTTCAATCAGATTAATTATAACTGAAAGGGATTAAAAATGCAAGGATTACTGAATATGTTGCGTGCGTTATTACGTTTAATGTGGCGTTTGGCTATCGTGTATGTTGTTTTTTTGATATTGGCTTGGGTGTTGCTTGGCATTCATCCGCGTGAGGGGGCCAGTACAACATATAATCGGATTGCCTCAATCGGTCATTGGATTACGGGATTTGCCGGTGATGTAAAAGATGCCGGTTCGGGCTTGGCTAAAATGGGCGAAAAACATTTAAAAGGGGCTCAAGACCGATTCCACGGTATTGATCCGTATGAAGAGTACAATAATCGCCTCAATCAAGATATACAAAAAGGTCAATAATAAAAATGTGTCTATTAAGCCTTCCTGCACAGGGAAGGCTTGATTTGTATTTCTTATGTGTCATGTGTAAAAAAATACTTGCAAAATAAGGGGCTTTGTGGTAAGTATAGGCATATTTTTAAATTAAGAGGATAAATAAAAAATGTCTGATAAAAAAACAAAAGAAACAATGACAAAAATCGGAAAAACTGTTGTGGTTGAGGTGGAAAGTGCGGTATCGCTCACCGATGAACAACTGGCCGGTATGCGGGATCAACTGTCCGATATATTGGAAACGCAAAACTTTATGATTCAGTTAAAGGTTAATCCGGATCTTATCGGTGGTGTTTCCATGCGGGTTAATTCGTTGTTGATTGATGCCTCCGTGAAGGGACGTTTAAGCGCTTTTCAAAAAGAGGTTGAAAACGAATTTTCCGGTGAAATGACACCGGCAAAATTGACGGACTTTTTTGTGCAAAAGGTGGAAAGCTTTGATGATAAACCGATTGTAAAAGAGGTCGGACAAGTTCAATCCGTTTCCGATGGTGTGGCAAAGGTCAGCGGCCTTAAGGAAATTGCCTCGGGTGAACGGGTGGTGTTTGAAGGTCATCAACACGGTCTTGTGTTGAACCTCAATCCCGATTCGGTTGATGTGGTGATTTTTGATGATGCCGAAAATATTCGTGAAGGGCAAAAGGTGTTCCGCACTAATGAAATGAATTCCGTGCCGGTCGGTATGGAATTGCTTGGCCGTGTGATTAACCCGCTGGGTGAACCGCTGGATGACAGGGAAAATTTAGACAGTTTGCCGAAAATGCCCGTAAATGCACCGGCTCCGGGGATTGTGGACAGATACAAAGTGTGCCGTCCGATTCAAACGGGTATTAAGGGAATTGACTCTTTGGTGCCAATCGGGCGTGGGCAACGTGAGTTGATTATCGGCGACCGTCAAACGGGTAAAACTGCCATTATTTTGGATACGATTTTATCTCAAAAAGCCATTAATGATGCCACCGAAAATCCGAAAGAAAAATTATATTGTATCTATGTGGCTATTGGTCAAAAACAATCTACGGTGCGTGATATTATGCGTGTGCTACAAGAAAAAGGCGCTATGGAATATACAACAATCGTATGTGCAACAGCGGCCGACAGTGCGTCCTTGCAATACTTGGCACCGTATGCCGGTTGTACCATCGGGGAATATTTCCGTGATAACGGGATGAATGCGATTGTGTTCTATGATGATTTATCTAAACACGCTGTGGCTTATCGTGAAATGTCCTTGTTGTTGAAACGTCCGGCCGGTCGTGAGGCTTACCCGGGGGACGTGTTCTATTTGCACTCTCGTTTGTTGGAACGTGCCGCTCAATTAAATGAAGAAAAAGGCGGTGGTTCCTTGACGGCCTTACCTGTGGTTGAAACGCAAGAGGGCGACGTGTCTGCCTATATTCCAACCAACGTCATTTCCATTACGGATGGTCAGATTTTCTTAGAAAGTGCTTTGTTCCACCAAGGGGTCAAGCCGGCTATTAACGTTGGGTTGTCTGTGTCCCGTGTGGGGTCATCGGCTCAAACAAAGGCGATGAAAAAAGTGGCCGGTACGTTGAAATTGGATTTGGCTCAATACCGTGAAGTATTGTCCTTCTCACAATTTGCTTCTGATTTGGATCCGGCAACGCAAGCTTTGTTAAATCGTGGTTCCAGATTGACAGAAATGATGAAACAAAAACAATATATGCCTCTGACGATGGCTCAAGAAGTCGTGTCCATTTTTGCCGGTGTGAACGGATATTTGGACAAAGTAGATGTAAAAGATATTTCCAAATATGAAGCAGAACTTCAAGAAAAAATCAAAATTGAAGGGGCCGAAATTATCGGGGAAATTGAAAAGACAAAAGATTTGTCCGAAGATAATAAAGAACGCTTACATGCCTTTATTAAGAAATTTACGGATGAGTTTGTCGGTGTTAAATCAGAGGAAGAAGAATGAGTTCTTTAAAGAAAATTTCCGATCGGATTAAGACGATTTCTTCAACGCATCAAGTGACCGCGTCCATGAAGGTGGTGGCTGTGTCCAGACTTAAAAAGTTGCACGAAAACTTTTTGCAAACGGGGGCTTATACGTTGGAAATCCGCCGGATGATTCGCCGTCTTATTCGGTCTATTTCCTATCGGCAGGAGGCTTTGGCCGAACAAGGTAGCTCAGAAATTATCCCCATTCCCGCTTTGTTAAAGGGAAATGGCAAAGATGACCATTATGCCGTTGTGGTGATTACATCTGATGACGGCTTAAGCGGGTCTTCCAATATGCAGGTTGTTCAAAAAACAGAAGAAGTGATTAAGTATTTGGAAGAACAAGATAAAAAAATCACTCTAGTTTGTTTTGGAACACGGGGCGGGGATATTTTGCGTCGTCAATATCCGAATATGCGCATTCAGGTTGTGAAGCGTAAAATGCATACCAGTGCCGGTCCGTATTTAGATGCCGAACGGATGGCAATGACCTTAATCAGTGCATTTGGTAAAGACCAATTTGATGTATGTTTATTCGTATATAATGAATTTAAATCCGTTGTATCTCAAAAACCGACGATTGAACAAGTGATACCGAATAAATTGTTTTCCGAAAAAAATCCATGGCAATTTTTAATTGATACCAATGATGCCGATTATATTACACGCGATGCCATGGGGCAAAAGAAAATTAATTTGCACAAGTCCGAATTCTTGACGGCTTTTGGTGGTGTGGGGATGTTATCTCCGCTAGGCGCTATTGACAGAGATGAAATTTTATTACCGCCGACCAGAACGCCGGATAAATATGATTATGATCCGTCGGATTTACAAATTTTAGAAAATGTTTTGCCGCAATATATGGTGTCTTATATGTGCCGTGTGTTATTGGAAACAGAGGTCGCAGACAACGCCGCCCGTTTGATGGCTATGGATAATGCCACCCGTAATGCCGGTGAAATGTTAAAAGGTTTACAAAAACAATATCGCAGAACCAGACAAAGCAAAATTACAACTGATTTAATTGAAATTGTGTCCGGTGCGATGAGTGAGCAGTCTTAAGAAAATATAGGTGTAACAATGACAAAAACAAAAGAAAATGAAGTAAAAGCCCAAGGTGAAATTATCAAGGTAACAGGTTCCGTTGTGGACGTGGCATTTGATGAACGGTCTATGCCTCGTATTTTTGATGCGCTTGAAACCGAAAATAACGGTAAACGTTTGGTGTTAGAGGTGGAACAACTTTTGGCCGGTAACGTAGTGCGTTGTTTATCTATGTCCGATACGGATGGTTTAATGCGTGGTCAAAAAGTGGTTAATACGGGTAAGCCGATTTCCGTGCCGGTCGGAACGGCAACACTGGGCCGTATTATGAACGTAACGGGGGAACCGCAAGATAACCGAGGCCCCATTGAAACAGAACTGCGTGAAAGTATTCACCGTAATCCGCCAACCTTTATGGAACAAGCCCCGAATACCGAAATTTTGGCAACGGGGATTAAAGTGATTGACTTGCTCTGCCCGTATCCAAAGGGCGGTAAAATCGGTTTGTTTGGTGGTGCCGGTGTGGGTAAAACCGTTATTATTATGGAATTGATTAACAATATCGCTAAAATGCACGGTGGGTTCTCTGTCTTTACAGGGGTAGGGGAACGGTCTCGTGAAGGAAACGATCTCTATACCGAAATGGTGGAATCCGGCGTTATTGATTTAAAAGGGGATAAATCCAAAGCCGCTTTGGTCTATGGACAAATGAATGAAGCCCCTGGCGCTCGTGCCCGTGTGGCTTTAACAGGTTTGACGGTGGCTGAATACTTCCGTGACAATATGGCTCAAGATGTGCTGTTGTTTATTGATAACATCTTCCGTTTTACGCAAGCCGGTTCCGAAGTATCTTCTTTGCTTGGCCGTATGCCGTCTGCCGTGGGGTATCAACCGACATTGGCAACGGATTTGGGAGCTTTGCAAGAACGCATTACCTCAACGAAAAAAGGGTCTATTACATCCGTGCAAGCTGTTTATGTGCCAGCCGATGACTTGACTGACCCGGCACCGGCAACGACTTTCTCACACTTAGATGCGACAACAGTGCTTTCTCGTTCTATTGCCGAACAAGGGTTATATCCGGCGGTTGATCCGTTGGAATCCACATCCCGTATTTTATCTCCGGCCATTGTGGGTGAACGCCATTACAAGGTGGCCTCTGAAGTGGTTCGTATTTTACAAGTTTACAAATCCTTGCAAGATATTATCGCCATTTTGGGTATGGATGAATTGTCTGCCGAAGATAAAAAGACGGTGGCTAGAGCCCGTAAATTACAACGTTTCTTAACTCAGCCGTTTGCGGTTGGTGAAGTCTTTACCGGTAAAAAAGGTGTAACGGTGGATTTACCCGATACGATTGCCGGTTGTGAAGGGATTATTAACGGTGATTATGATGATTTGCCGGAACAAGCATTCTTTATGGTCGGTAAAATTGAAGAGGCTGTTCAAAAAGGAAATGAATTAAAAGCATTAGAAGGAAAAATTAAAAATGCTTGATAATGGAGATACCGCTTCTATTTCTTTGGGGGAACCGGAAAAAGCCCCGACAAACGGCAAAATCAAAGTTCGCTTGATTTGTCCGTTGTTTGAGGTTTTTGAAACCGAAGCCGACAGTGTTTTGTTGCCAGGGGCTGAGGGGGACATTCTGATTTTACCCGAACGGGCACCGATATTTGTGTACCTAAAGGCTGGCCGGATGATTATTTATAATCAAGGGCAAAAACCGATTTCTTACTTTGTATCGGCGGGCGTGAGTGAAGTGCGTCGAAACTTATGTCCGGTACTTGCTTGGGGGGTACGAGAGGACAAGGTTAACCCCGAAAAAATTGCCGTTCAATTGGCCGAATCTGAAGCGGCTTTGGGGGCTTTAAAATCCGATATGGCAAAACGTGAAATTATCAGCCGGATTGACTTTTTCAAAACGATTTTAAGATTAATGGATTATCAGCCGGCTGAGACGGTAGATAAACCAAAAAATCGTAAAAAGCCGTCCTTTAACCCTTATCAATTAAAGGTGGATAAATAACAAAAAAAGACTCATATTTTCTGAGTCTTTTTTCTTTTTTACTGAGTGGATTGATTTTGTTTTTTGATATTTTCGTTTATTTCTTCCAAAACCGGCAATAACATATTGACAACGTTTCTGGCAATACGATCTTCTGATGAGCGTGTTTTATAGGCCTTGATAAATTTGAAGATAATATAAATGCCCAAAATTAAAAACAGTATATAAATAATACCTTTTAAAATGGAAGCGGTTGTACGAGCCGCAAAAGACAATGTTGCCGCTTTAGTAGAGGCGGCCATGTGGTCAATTTGAGCCGATACATAAGTGGATACCCCAATTGGAAAAGACATAGCTCGTTCGGCTATTTGAACACGAGTATTCGTGAATGAAGCCATTTTTTCGGCAGAGGCTACATTAAAATAATGACTCACCCAATTCGGTATTTGCTGATTTACATACCACCCACCACCATAAACAATACTTAATATCGGTATATAAACGATAAGTGTGAAAAACAATCGTTTGAATTTGTCTTTTATCGTATCTGTTTTTTGAGCAAAGAGGGAGGTTGGGTGAGTCATTTTTTATCCTTTACGCTTGTTTGGCATTTCCGATATTTAAAGCCAATACATTCATCAATTTTTTAAATTGTGCCAATATATTATCGTCTTTTTGGGTTGGTGTCAAGGCTGTAATAGCACTGGCACCGGTAATGGCAGATGAAATAACAATCCATAAGTCATTTAGGTGATTAATAATAAAATTTAACATAGTTTTTCCCTCCTTTTTTATTTTAAAACTAAATTCATTAATGCCACGCAAATAGCGGTTATGGCGGTGGCGGCCATAATATTTAAAACATTTCTGATGGGAGCCAGTTCTTGACGAGAAATAAAATCCTTGCCGATTTTATCGTATAATATTTGGCAATTTCCTTTCAGTTGAACGGTTCCCATAAAATTAATCAGTTCAGTATGGACATCTACAATTTGTTTTTTGGTACTGCAAACCTCTTTTTTAATATCGGTTAATTGTTTTTGCAGAGTATCTACCTGTGCCATTAATTTTCCGATTTCTAATGTATATTGTGTCATGTTGCGCTTCCTTTAAATGATATCATAAAACAATAGGGGCCCGATTTGGGCACATGGAACACCAGCATAAGCCCACTTGGGGTGGTCATTTATATCATGATAATATAATCCGCCGTGTGTGTTGTCTTTTAATAACCCCTTTACGGCTCGAACGGCAATCCGGTGTCAAATTTGATAAATGGCATCATCAGATGAGTTTATTTCGGGTGTCTCAGAAGGGCGTTCCCAACACTGAAATTGAGCCGGTTTTAAACAGACTTCCCGAATGTTGTTCCCCCACCAAGTATTAATACCATTTTGACTTAACCGAACACGATTTAAGATGGTATTTGCAATGGCTTCCATAACGCTGATGTTTTGATTTTTGGCTTCTCCATAAATGGCTTTTGCCAGTATTTGAATATCTTTATCCATTTAAAACCTCCATTCTTTGTGTGTATTAAAATGCCGATATGTTTGATATCCTATTCGGACTGGTTCACTGAGCAGACATCCGGCAACGGCATCTAAAGCATCATCTTTGCTACGTCCGCTTGGCTTCCATTCTTGCATTTGTTCCAAAAATGGTGTCAGTTTGATACGGTTGTGGGCTTTTAGGGCATGGTTCATTAAAATGGCATCAAAGGCCGATAAAATCCGAGACACCTTATTTTGATGTGATGTGTTTTCCAAAACCGCACATGGAATGTGTCTTTTGGCCAATTCTTTTTTTAATAATGCTGGTAAAAATTTACCGATACCGTTGGTTTCCAAATGAACAGCTGTGATGAAATTACGTTTGATAAAATCAGCCACTTTTTCGCATTGGTAAGTGGCCGCCTCTTGATTTTCCGGAACGGTTAAATATTCAATGTCATGCAGGTAATACAATCCGTTTTCATCCGAAAAAACACAAGCGATAACGCTGTCATCTCCTTTGTCTTTTGTCCCAAAAGCCGGATCCCACCAACACGATACAGATACCAATCGGGTAGGGCCAATAGATAATCGGGCGGTTTCATTGGCTTCTTGGTATACCAGTTCATCTGAATAAAACGATAAATGCTCAGGATTTAATCGGCTATCATTAATGGGAACGGGTTCTAACATCATTTGACTTAAAAATTTATGGTGTCCAGAGCGTTTGCGAATAGACTCAATTTTCGCCGTTGAAAAACGTTCAGGCCAATTTGATTGCCCCTTTTTATTCAAAACGGGAATTTTTAATTGATGCCAACCACTTAAAAAACCACCCGTATCCGTGTTATAAATTGTATCTGCCGTATGGGGGGTCCCAACATATATCATCATGCCTCCCGGGGTTAACACATAATCCAATTCGGACAGTTTTAATCTTAAATCTTTGCGTTTAGAGGAGTTGTCGCATGTTTTAGGAACCTCAACATCATCACAGATAATTAAATCAGCCCGACATCCGGTAATGTTAGCCATTAACCCTCGGGCCAAGACAGATGGGTCTCGTAAATCATTGGAGCGTACAATTGTAAATCTGTCCGAAGCCCATTCTTCTTTTTGAGGTGGTTTTAATCCTTTTGTCATCGGATGTTTTTCAATAATGCGTTTAATGTTTCTGACCATTTTTTTGGCGAGTTCATGATCGGCCGATAAAATTAAAATGCGGGTGTTGGGATTGTGCCATAATATATAGGCACAAAACAAACCGATAATGGTTGATTTTCCCGAATTACGAAAAGCCATTAACAGAGCATTTTTATCCGCTTGATTTTGATAAATATCCCATAAAAACGTACACATTTTTTTATGATGTTTAGGAATGCTTAAGCCTTGCATTTGCATCCAAATCCATACGAATTCAATCAAAGTCATCGTTTAAATCCTCCTGTGTGGTCATTGCCTCTTTTGCTTTTTTGAGCCAATCGGATAGAGTACTATCTGTCGTTGGTGTTGGTGGGTCTTGCGTTAATTTCATCAGCAACGCAATATGTCCTAAAACGGCTTTACATGCCGAATGATAAGCATTAAATTCTTTGGCATTGGACCAATCTTCTTTGGCCAGAAACGTTTCGTAACTGGCCAAAGCCTGATTTAAATAAGGGCGCAACGTTTGTTTGAGCGTTTGATTATCGCTCATGTTGTCCTCCTTTATTTCAGCAGTGTGCGTCCTAATCCGTTTGCCATATCGGTTGCACTATTAAAATAGCCGGCCGTTGTCGTAGCGGCATGTTGGCTTAAAGATAACAAATTGCGAGTTCTGGTTTCATCAATTGAGTTTTGTAAAGCCTCTAATGAAATATTGGCACTGGATGTTAAGTATTTATCTTCGGCATCATGTTCTTTTTTCATTGTATCCAATACGACACCGGCCGACCCACTTTCATCCAATCCGACAGCGCCCAATTTGGCCTTATAGGCTGATTGTTGTTGAGCAAGTAAACTACGGTTTTTGCGTTGTTCATCTTTCAATGTTAAATTGATTTGTTGTTTTTCCAATTCGTATTGTTTTTGAGCGGCGGCATTAGATGCTTTAATTTGTTTTTTTTGGGCATCTGCGGCTTTTTTTGAATAAAATACAGATGCTGCCGTTGTGGCAACGGCGGTAATGGCTGCTACTTCCATGATTAACCTCCTATTTTTAAATCTTGAGTAACACTGACAATTTTAAATGGTTTTGGCAAATCTCCGATAATGCGCCATGGGGGCGTGGTCGGATTGCGATTCCACCCAAGGGCCCGAATAACGATATCGGCTGTTTGTTTTTGAACCGAGCTGTTTAAGATATATGAATTTAACGCGTACGGCATTTCTTGATGAACACCGGTGCCGGTATCAATTTCCAACGTACTTGTATCAATTACCCGAAAACACGCCTTGACTAAACGATAAGCCGATATCGGGGCTATTGTGTTGCTGGCTCCGACGGCAGGAGGCAAGGGGGACACAATATGCGTATATCCCAATCCCATTTCCAGTGTTTTTGCCGTAATGGGTAAGGATATACTGTCCGATTGTGGTGTTTCATCCGGCAGTACAATCTCATCGGCCATTATTTTAACGGTTTTACCTATCAGATGAGCCGGCACCGAAAAGGTTTCGGATGGTGTCTCTTGATACGCTACAACACCACAATCTGTGTTCAGTGTTTCATCAAATCGTTCCAGATAATAAGTGCCATTTCTTAATACCAAAGCATAAGTTTTTGTACCGACAGTGCAAACGGATAAAAAAGCGCCGTTTGTAATGAGTTCGGTCCAACTTTGAATATCTTCAGATCGGAAAGAACACAAAACGCCGATATGACCGTTTTGCATGACAATATAGGCGCAACGATTGTGTTTGTCGTAGGCGCAATCTATCGGATGGTCAATCAAATGAGCGGCCAATAAGGATAAATCAGTCGCTTGATAGGCTTGTTCAATATCCGAAAACAAAAATTCACGAATTTCATGACCGTTTGCGGCGGCAAAAATGGTTGCCCCGTCTACCCCCAGAGGGGGAATATACTGTGTTGAACTTGACCCGACCTGTGTTTGGCGATTGAGTTGAATATTGGTCGGTGTTAACGGATCACCCGATACCATCCATTCGGATGAGGTGGTGAAAACCTGTAAATGACGACCGCTGTACAGAGCACAAATGGCGTTTAATCCGTCTGCCATAATGGTAAATTCTATGGCGTGTGAATCGTATCCGTCTGCCAGTTCAAAATTGGTAATGTCCCCACTTTGACTGAACCACAACGTATTGGGTAGTTTGGGACTGCCCCCAAAAACTAAACGTGATTGGTAAAAGGCAACGCAAACCGGCCACCCATATGTATCATTAAAGGCGGGTTCCGAAAACGACCGAGTGTCCTCTAATGCGGATGAATTATCGGCATCTGCCACCAATTTTTTCTTAACTTCCCCTTTGGCTTCGGTTGCACTGGTAATGGACGTAATTTGAACATACCCTTCGGCAATTTTTAATTGTTGACCGATGTGCCTGTTTTCAAAAAATTGCCCCGATGTCGTTAAAGTGACAGAGCCGGAAACAGCAGAACTTTTAATGGTTATTTCCGGCGCACAAAACTTATGATAGGGCTGTAAAATACACCCATTTTCCGTCATAAAGCTAAAATCCGTTAATGTCCACCCTGTATCGGATTTTTCCAATTGTTTGGGACAGATATCCGGATGTGTCAGTAATAATTTATTTTCATACTGACACCAGCGGATTTGTTTTAACTGTGTGGCTGTATAAGGGGTTGATACGTCAGCCTCTAACACATCATCTTTATAAATCAATAAAGATTCGGGGCCTAAAATGACCAAGTATGATTCATTGGCCGAGTATTGCAAACAGATGAGTTTGCCCCCAAAGGCCAGTGTATCAACGTATCTCAACCCTGGTCGTCTTTTGATACCTCCAGTGGGTTCAATAAAGACATTTTTAAGTTCCAATGCGCCGTTTTCATAGGCTTTTAAATCTACTCGTCCCAATAAATCGTGTGATAATTCACCGGCGGTAAAATTTGTTTTTGCTGTAAAAATACTGGTCATAAACGTACCTCAATTAATGAAAAATCTTGAAAAGACGGCGGAACGGATTGTTGCGAATCAATGTTTTTGGCACTCGTAAAATCTTTTTCGGCCATACGTCTTAAATGTTCTGTTCGGTTTGTGCTTTCGGTTAAGGGTAAACAAAATTCGGCGGCTAAATAGGAAATGACTAAATGCGAAAAAAACGGTGGAAAATCCAATTCATTCGGTTTGAATAAATAAGTCAGTAATACCGTTTCGCTGTCAGTGTGCAATTGGTTTCCTTGCAGGCGATAATCTAATCCTTTACCAATGCCGATAGGTCCGGCAGAAATGGCTCGTAAAAAATCATTTGGCAGAGCATAGGCATATTTATAATCTCCGTTTGGTGTTTGTGATAAACGAGCCAATTGCTTTTGGGCTGTGGCAAAACGCCACGGATAAGAGGACAATAATCCTTCAATGACGGGCGTATATAATTGTTCGGCGATACTGGCTTCTGCGGAATTTTCGCCAAATGATGAAATGCTTTTTGCGCCGATTTTAATTAAGGCTCTGGAACATAAATCAATAGATGAAAAAGGCATGGTATTCTCCATAAAAAAAACAGTCAATAAAAACCGGACGGTTTTATGCCGTCCGGCGGAGTAAAGCAGGAAAACGAAAAATGAATTTAGGCGGCTGTATCGCTTACATCCATTTTAATAACGCCTTTGTCGTCAATTAAACAAGCCCCTTGGCTCATCATATTACCCACAAAGTGTGCGGCATAATCACCATGCCATGTGATATCTGTTTTAATATCTTGACCGGAGGCATGACCAACGGCGGATTTATGATAAATAAAACAGCTGTGAGCCCCATCCGTAGCCGGCAATCCCGTATGCATAATCCAAACGATACCCATCCATTTACGGGTTTCACTGCCGGTTAAGAACGGATAGGCTTCACCAACATAATTGGCATTGGAAAATTCTTCAATGCTCATCAGTTGATTCCATGCATCCGGAGAAAGCAACCCGTATCTTTCGCCATCATCCGGTACATCATTTTTGTTCAATACGGTAAAGGCTTGCATAATGCGTTCTTTTGTTAAGGCACCTTCTCCAATAGATTGAGTGGCCCCATTTAACGCATTGATAATTAACTCATCTGTTTTGCGTCCCAACGCATAGGCTCCGGCTTGAGCCAATACCTTTCTTTCATCGTGGCCTAATTTCAATTCGTCCAAAGAATCCACCCATTGACCGGAATAATAATCCGTGAGTGTGCATTCAACCGGTACGTGTGAAATGTCATTTGTGGCAATTTGTTCATTGCGTGTTTTTGTGGAAGCCGTAGCCGTTCCAATGACTTGGAAAGTTGTGCTGGCTCCTTTGATACCGGATTTGGACCGGACTGTAGATTGCAATTTGGAACCTTGTTGTTGATAAGCGTTATGCACATCGGCTTCAAAATGTTTAATAAAAGAGTTGTCAATTGTTGTTGTCATAAAATATTCCTTTCATTTGTTTAATATCAAAAAAAGGTTTATTTATGGTTGTAAGGAAAAATCCTTGCCGTCATAAACCAAGGGGGATTTACGGGGCTTAAAAAAATTAAGTTATCCTTTCAAAAATTATTTGTATAAGCGTTTAAAACCTTCTTCAACACGTTTCAGTAAAGCCGGATCTTGTTCTTTCCAATATTTTGGATTTTGCATCATTTTGCGTAAAGAGTCTTCCGATACCGGCTCATAGTTTGGTGAGGAAACGGATAAAACAGTTGGTTCGCTTTGGTCATTCATCATTTTGTAAATGGTCATAATACCTTCTTTACTGGTTGACAGAGCGTTAAAAATTTCGGGGTTTAAATTCTTTTCACCCCAAGCGGAAATTTGACGAGCAATGGTGTTAAAAGCCTCTGCGCCACCAAATTCATTTTCCAATTCGGCCATTTCTTTGTCGGCCCGATAATCGGCTGACAAATTTTCCAATAACGGAATAATTTTGTCGGCTGCCAAATCATAGACGGCTTGCAATTGTTCATTCGTAAAACCAAGCTCAAACAAGTGTTTGTTCATATCTTCATCCATTACTAATTTTGGATTTTTCATCACGATTTTATATTCATCTGGACTGTTTGGCATTGTGCCAACCGTTGTGGCAGGCAATAATTTTGACCGATTACTGAGCTTTTTTTCCAATTCTAAATAAGATTTCAACAAAGCCTGAACGTTAATTTCGCCGGTTTTGGCATCCTTAAATTTACTGGGTATTTTTGACATATCCATATCGTTTTGTTTATTTTGATTTTGTGTGTTTTCAACCATATTTATCTCCTTATGTTTGTGGTTGTTCTTTTCCTTGGCGTATCAAAGTTTCAATTTGATGAACCAAGAAACGCTGTCCTTCCAAAAAACGCAGTTCGCTATCCGAAGCTGAAGCAGATAAAACCCGTTCTTTGGTCAGGTGTTTTAAATAAGTCAACACCTCTTTGCCTTCGGGTGTTGAAAATAATCGGGTACATTGACAAGCCGGCGATTTCATGCGTCATCCTTAATATAATCGGATAAATCAATGATGTTGCCTTGGGTGTTGCCAGAGTTTGAAGCATCGGCAAGCTGTAAAATATCTGCCGGTACATTTAATTTTGTCCCCAACCATTTAACAAATAACGGCACATTGACATTTTGCAGAGCATTATCCCCCATTTTAACAATCGTATTGAACCAAGTCAGGGCATTTTCGGCATCCATTTGAGCTTGATCATTTGCTTTTGTAGATTTATAGGCAACTTTTAATAACCTGCCATCCACAAAAATATCGGGGATTTCTCCACGTCTACGTAGTATGGCAACGGCTCGCTCTACCAAAGGCATTAACAGTTCCGTTTGCAAACGCCCGTACGTTGCGCCCAAAATCCGCATCATTTGCGCAGACCGCTCTCGGACTTCGGTGGCGGTCATACGCTCTTGATCCAGTTGTCCTAATTTATCTCCCAATAAGGCATGACGAATGTGAGATCGTAAATCTTCAATAACCAATTGCGATACATCAAATTTACCGGGGGCTTCTAAAGGGGTTAATCCTTTAGACCCAACGGCTTTTGGAATAATCGCACCGGGGGTCAGCTTAATATTGGCGGGGTTGAGGACGCCGTCATCTTCGGCTAACCAAATACCCGTAACGGCAATGGAGGCATTTTTTAAAATCAGCTCCACGACTTTATTGGCCGTTTTAATGTCGGGTAAAGCCTTCATGACGGGCGACCGCCCATAAACTTCCCCCGGTGCTTTGACCCAGCGAAAGGAAATAAAAGGCGACGTTGAAAAAACACTTTCCTTTAATAAGGAGGGCACGCCTTTTATTGAATCATGCTGGTTGTCCGGTTCCAAAAATACGGTATATGTATAACCGCCGCCGATGCGAGGTAAGACCGCTTCAATAACCGATATTTTTGCTTCGTCTTCGGTTAAAGCTTTGACCGCTTTATCGGTCAGCTCAAATGTCGGAAACCGATTTTTAAGCGTCAGATAATCCATTTGAGATTTTCTGAATGTACAATCCAATCTGCCGGACGGTCCTTCGTCTAAGCAAATTTCGGATAACGGTACACATAAAAAGCGAAAGGCCGATGCATAACCGACGGGGGCTTCTTCAAATAACAAACACGTTGTGCCGGTTGTAATTAAATCCAAATAGCATTGATGAACTTCTAAGGCAAAATTGGACCTGTCAAAATGGGCTTGCAACGTATCTGAAATTTTTTCCAATGTCGGACTGATGGAGGCAAATTCGGCTTGAGATAAATCCGTTCCGGCCGTTAAGTGAAACCATTTTCCCCAAGGTGGTGTCATTTCTGATAACATTAAAGCCGCTAATTGATCAACGCAATCCGGTGCCGTACCGTCAAACAGGCGATTGATTTTTGATGAGCTTTGGGCAAATGTGCTTTCCCGTTGGGGCAGGGCAAATTCATAACATTCTTCCCACGTGCTGTCCCAAACAGTTCGTTTGGTGAGAGCTTTTTTGTATTTGGCGTAAATTTGCTGTACGTCAGACATTGTTTTCTCCTATAATAAATGTTGGACTATAATTTTTTTTTAGCTTCAACCAACAAAAATACCCTTGGGATTTGACCCAAGGGCAAAAAATGGATACACTGGTGGTTGTTAACTGAACTCAATATAGCACATTTTTATTCCGTTGTCAAGGATTATTTTCCTTTTTTTTGAGATAAAAATTTAAAAAGTTGATAAGGTGTTAAAATAAAACGATTTTTTATTCCTAAAAATCTTTTTGCCGATTCTACACAGGTCAGTGGCATTAAAACGGCTCGAGAGGTTTCAGGAATATGGGGCGTTGTTCGGATGAGTTTATAGCCGTGAGCCTTTAACGCTTTTTTAATATCAACATTTTTTAGTACCAAAATATCGGTAAAATGAGATAGGGTGTCAATTAAAATCCATTCATATCCGTTACCCAAAACAACGAAACAATGGTAAAAGTCTTTCTTTAAAAAACGCATCCACCAAAATCTGGGCTCTCCCCCAAAACCAACATAGGCAAATGGATATCTGTATCCAGCAAGTTTTGTGTTTTTCATGCGACAATTCCTTTTTGTTTTAATATGTTGTTTAAAAAGTCTAAAGCCTCATTCCACAACTTACAAATGCGTGGACTATCTCCGAAATTGGGATGTGGCGGCATTTGTTGCATACCGTATTTAGATAAAATTTTGGCATGTTCTTGAGAAATAATCCCACTGCCGAGTAAACGTTTAACGGCAATAATGATGTCGGATGATTCGCACGGTCTGATGATTGTTTTGTGATTGCCCTGTCCCCTTTTACAACCGAGCGATTCGCATAAACAACACCAAAACCAAGCCTCCTCCGAGTTATCAAACGGTGTCATATTTGGGTTATAATGAGTGATTGGATTATAATGTTTCATATCAATTTCCTCCCTTTCTAATGATAAGAACAAAATAAGAACAAGTTATCTAATAGTTCAAAAGTATGGGCTTGTCAAGAGAAAAAATAAGATAATTTTCCTATTGACAAGGAATAAAAAGAATGTTATCTTATATTATCATAACGTTAGGAGTCTTTTATGCAATTAAGTTATTCTGAAATTTGGGCGGGTATTGAAAATTTGGCATCCAAAAATGGTTTGTCTTTATCCGCTATGGCGATTAAGGCCGGATTAGATCCGACCAGTTTCAATAAATCTAAGCGTGTTGGACCGGATGGACGCAAGCGGTGGCCGTCAACGGAAAGTATGAATAAGTTGTTGCAAGCGATGAATGTAACGATTTTTGAATTTGTGGAACTGGCCGGCGAATCGCCAATGCCCCCTAAAAATCAAATGATTCCGTTGCTGGGCTTAGCCAAAGCCGGTCGGGACGGGTACTTTGATTCGGATGGGTATCCTTTAAGTACAGATGATTGGGATGGGATAGAATTCCCCTTGGTTTTGGATAAAAATGTCTATGCGTTAGAGGTGTGTGGCGACAGTATGGAACCAACTTATCGGGATGGCGATAAATTAATCGTTTCCCCCGATGCCGAAGTTCGTAGAGGAGATAGAGTCGTTGTAAAACTGATGACGGGGGAGGTTATGGTCAAAGAATTACTGCGAGAATCCGCCCGTCAGGTAGAACTCAAATCTCTAAATCCCAACCACAAAGATATTATCGTGCCGGCCTTAGACGTTTTGTGGATGAAGCGTGTCCTGTGGGTCAGTCAGTAGAAAAATTATTTGCATCCTGGAAATTCATGCATACCTAGCGCGCTTCTGTTCCCAGTAAGTAATGCTCCTCCAGATAATTGAACGATATAAGCTTGTGATTTATTCGGTACATCATTGAGCCAAAGTTTTTGATCAGTTCTACCTAAACCAGCAAAATTAGGGCATTTATTAATGCAATTGGCTACAGTATCTGAACATGCGCAATCTTCCTTCATGTTAATTGGCTGGAGTCCTAATCCTTCGCACCATGTAATAGCATTCCACCAATTGGAATTTTTCTTTCCCCAACAATATTCTTTCCCATTTACGGCTCCTTTTATAATAGTGCCGTATTCTTCTGGACAGTTTATTGCTTTTACAGGTAATGTTACGAAAATTAAGACCATAATCATAAATAGTTTATGCATTATTTTTTCCCTTCCATTTACAAATTAACAAAAAAATCGCCGTGATGAGTGGCGACTGGAAGTTGGAAACTATTTTCTTACGAGTTATAGTGCGGCGTATTCACCGCAGTTGGTTTATTTGGCCGCCTTCCAGCCCTTGCCGGAAAGCATTTCATCCCAAACGGATGCGTAAGAAAAAGAGGTTTCCACACCTCGGGGCGCACATCACTCACCTTGAATACAAGGTTAACAAAATGAATTGAGAAAATCAACCTCTTTTTTGATTTACAATAAAAAATTCCCTTTCTCTTTGTTGTTAGAGAGAGGGGATTTTATAAAACAGTATAAAAAAAGCCGCCGTAAAGGCGGGCAGATTTTTGAAAATCCGGTATTAACCTTGGCGA
>JAFTHM010000082.1 GCA_017457425.1 Alphaproteobacteria bacterium | reverse complement strand
CTACTGAATTTAATGAACTCATTCAAAAAATTCATGCCGGCGAGTGGGATATCCTAATCGGCACCCAAATGCTGGCTAAAGGGCATCACTTTGCCAATTTAACATTAGTGGGTATCATTGATGCCGATATGGGGTTGGCCGGTGGAGATTTACGAGCATCCGAACGCACCTTTCAATTACTCCACCAAGTCATGGGACGGGCCGGCCGTGAAAGCAAAAAAGGCCGTGCCATTTTGCAATCTTATTTACCCGATAATTTGATTATCAAGGCGTTAAAGGAAAATGACCGCTCGGCTTTTTTAACCGAAGAAATTAATGCCCGAATGTTGTTAAATATGCCGCCGTTCGGAAAACTCGCCGGTGTTATTTTTTCGGGTTCTGATGAAATTTTAACGCACAACACCGCTAAAAATTTTGTCGCGGCCGCTCCGTTTATGGAGGGCATTGATGTGTTGGGTCCTGTTACGGCACCACTGGCAAAACTGCGGGGAAAATACCGTTTTCGGGCGCTGATTAAAACAAATAAAGATATCAAATTACAAAGCATCTTATCGCATTGGATGAGGCTGATAAAAATACCGAATGGCGTTGATGTGCGTCTTGATATTGACCCATACAGTTTTTTTTAGCTGTCATTCTTGACTTTACGGGAAAAAATACATACTTGTTAGATGTTAAATGTCAAAAGGGGGAGACAAATGACATCTGTTGTCAGTACACTGATAAAATGTATTGCTTTGGTTGGCTTGGCAACAATTTTCGTTATCATTGGTCTGCGTACCCTCTTAATTAAAGATAAAGGAGGACAATTATGACCGATACCGTTCATATGAATGAAGAATTAGGATTAAATGCCGAAGAGAAAAAAATCTTAAAAGAAAAAATATATGCTGTTTTTGATGAGTTTCCGATTGAACTGCAAGAGCGTATTTTAGAAACGAAAAAAGAAAAACTCAAAACAATGTATATGACCGAAGGATGGGCCAGAGATAACGGACATGATGAAATTTTAAACTTACTGTCCCGAGAAATCGCCAAAAAAGAATGGCAAATAGATCAATTAAATGAAAAAATAAATGGGAAATAATATGATGACACAAGATACTTTTTCACCAATCCCTCATAAACCCTATCGTAAACAAGATTATGCCTTAGGCAACGGATTGTTTTTATCCGCCAGACAAGTGGCCGTTTTACAACAACTGAATTTGGGATTAGCCAACAAACAAATCGCCCATAATTTAGGTGTTGCCGAACCAACCATTAAAATGCATATCAGTGCATTACTCAGAGCCCTCGGCGTACAAAATCGGGTGCAAATTTTACTAAAAGCCAAAGAACTTGGTTTTATTTAAAGTCTATAAAACAGACACTCATTACCCTTTTGCTTTTCAAAAGGGTATGTTTTTTTATTAATTATAAATGAATTTCATAAAGAGATAATAATTAACGAAACAAGCGTCGCCCTATCTCAACCCATTTTGGACAAGTATCATGTCGGCAAACTAACATATTGTTTTCACGATACATTTTTTGTGTTTTAAAATAATAATCGGTATTTTCACTTAATTGATAACCACACCGCCCAGCCACATCAGCCGACCGCCAATTAGTGGCATCTATATACAATCTGATTTCTTGATGCCCCGCCCAAAACAACGCCCGTTCCATCGACTGTAAAGCCTCTGTAGCATACCCATTTCCCATATATTGTTTACCCAACCAATATATGACTTCCGTCATTGTTTCTTTATCTTTCCATTCGGCAGTTATTTCCCCCACTAATGTACCATTTTGAAAAATATGATAGGGCAACATTTCTTGTTGTAATTGGCATTCTTCATCATATTTTAAACAGTTTAATGTGTCCTTTGGTGTTTCATAGGCTTGTACCATATAATCAAAAACAGACCGTAAATAAAGGGCATTTTCACAAACTAAATGACTGAGTGCTGTAGCATTTTCCAGTGTCGGTTTTAAATGCCGTAAAATAATATTTTTACCCTTAATTTCTTTTGGATACATCGGTTTAATCCTCTCCCCGTTGATACCCATGCCCAATATTCTGTTTCTTTACTGAATTTTGAGCAGATACAATACATTCAGGCTCTGTTATTTGTCGTTGATGCCCCATAAACATTGCAAAATTTTTCAAATATCTATTTTGCCCAAAGGAAACATAGCCCATTTTATGCACAACATTCAAAGAGGCGGCATTATGCGGTTTAACCAGTATTGTCAGAGGTTCTGTACTTTTTTCAAACCATGCCTTTTCCAAAATTACTAAGGCTTCACGCATATATCCTTTACCGGTATGATCCTTATCTAACCAATATGCCATTTCCCAAAATTTACCGGCGGACAATAAACTGATGTGTCCAATAATTTTTTTGCCTTTTAAAATATGATATAAATACCCTTCTTTTCGTTCATAATAATAATTATCCATTAATAGCTTGTAAAAGGCCAGTTCGTCTGTTTCATACTTTAATACATCCCCACGCCACATATCCAAATGCTGACGATTGTGTCTGATTAAGGCAGCCAACTCCTCGGCATATTCCGGAAGCGGTGGTAAAATTTCCAACCGAAGACGTTTTCCTTTTAAAACTCTATCCATATATCCGTCCTTCTGTTTGTTCAATTTTCATCGGCTGTTTGGCAACCGCTACCGGTTTATGTTTAAGCTTTGGCATTTTCCAAAATGAAGCACCATCACAAGAATACCCTCGTTTCATCAGCAACGAAGCAGAAGCACGAGCTTTATCATTCACAATAGCAAACAACTCTCTGCGAGGAGCGGATTTTGCTTGTTCCCCCTCAACCAACTCTAATGCTTCATTCATAAAGCCATGCCTGCAAGCATCCTCTGTTAACCAATATAAAATTTCACGCTCTGTATGACGACCACCCCACACAAAAATAATACCAATGAATGTATCATTATAAAAAATACCATAATTATCACGGCGCCCCAAATCAGCCTCTTTTTGAGACTCGGTCAAATACGCCAAAGTTTCATCAACAGTTGTTATTTTGTGAACCAAAAAATCAAAACTGTCTTTTAAATGATGAATATTGTTTTGAACGGCATCAAAAAACATTTGAGCATTTTCAAGTGTGGGATTAATTTTTTTCAGCATAATCCGAGGCCCGTTAATCACATCAGGCCAACACTCGTGATTATGCTCAAAAACAACACCCATTTATTCGCGCCCCTCTCTGATATTTTGTGATACAATCCTATGTTCCTCATGGGACATAATCACACGAGGTTGTTGTTCGTTTAGCCACTCTTCACGAATACGGAAATAGGAACGAGTTTCTGATTTATCTTGAGTTTTAAAGTTAACAGCTTTAGCAAATGATTCAACAATTAAATTAGAATGAGCATACATTTCCAATGGTTCGGAACTTTTTAAAAAATGTTCATTTTCCACCAATTGGACCGCTTCTTTCATATATCCGTGACGCAATGCATTATCCGATATCCATCCCCATATAGAAACTGGTGTCTTTCCGGCACTGCCACAACACGGATACCCATAGATTTGACCAACAGCTTTGAGTCCCCGAAAAATAAAATAATTAAATCCGTTTTTTTGAAAACATTGATTTAAGGTTTTAATGATGGACTGTAAATCTTCGGGACTGTCTGCAAAAGAAGCCAGTGTTTGTTTAATGCGTTCCGACGTTTGACCGGAAAATAAAGCCTCGCTGATATTTTGAATGGTTGTTATATCATTCTTATCCACACGTTTTAAAGTAATCTTAGTTCCTTTAATTTCATCCGGCATTTGAAAATCTTGAATAAGTATTGTCATTCAGGTTATCCTTTCGTAATAATACGCAAGAGTATAACATATATCATTTGTTTTGTCAATGATTTTCCAATGTGAATCGCGCAATTAATTTTCCCTTGTTTTTTTAGATAAAAAATTATATAATAACATAAATTTTTATAAGGATACCAATATGACAGATAAAACATATGTTCAAGAAGACAACGTTATTGTCAATATACACACCGATGTGAATTTAAAGGATATACCATCAGACAGCGGTAAATTCATTAAAATTCGTGGGGCCAGAGAGCATAACTTAAAAAATATTGATGTAGATATTCCCAAAGATAAATTGGTGGTTATTACAGGTCTGTCCGGTTCGGGAAAATCCTCTTTGGCATTTGACACTATTTATGCCGAAGGACAACGCCGGTATGTAGAAAGTTTATCGGCCTATGCCCGTCAATTTTTGGATTTAATGAACAAACCGGATGTGGATTCCATTGAAGGATTATCTCCGGCCATTTCCATTGAGCAAAAAACAACCAGCAAAAATCCTCGTTCCACTGTTGGAACCATTACGGAAATTTATGATTATATGAGATTGCTATGGGCCCGAGTTGGCACACCCTATTCTCCCGCCACCGGATTGCCGATTGAAATGCAAACCATTTCTCAAATGGTGGATAGTATCATGACAATGCCGGAAAATACCAAATTGATGATTTTGGCCCCTGTCGTGCGTGGTCGTAAGGGTGAGTATCGTAAAGAAATGCAAGACTGGCAAAAAAAAGGATTTCAGCGCATTAAAATTGACGGCACCATTTATGATATTGATGACACACCCACTTTGGATAAAAACAAAAAACACGATATATCCGTCGTGGTTGACAGAATTATTGTGCGTGCCGATATTGAAAGCCGATTGGCCGCTTCGTTAGAAAAAGCATTGGATTTAGCCGACGGATTGGCTTTGGCAGAACGCATGGACACCGGGGAAATCAAAACATTTTCCAGCAAATTTGCCTGCCCTGTTTCGGGATTTACTATTACAGATTTAGAACCTCGCCTATTTTCGTTTAATAATCCGCAAGGGGCCTGTCCGACATGTTCGGGGCTTGGATTTAAACAGTATGTGGACCCTGCTCTGGTCATTCCGGATGAAAATAAAACCATTCGTCAAGGGGCGATTGCCCCTTGGGCCAGTCGTGGCGGCGATATGTTTATGTGGTACGATACGGCCCTAAAATCCTTAATGCGGACGGTAGCCTTAGATTTAGATACACCATGGCGATTATTGGATGAAGACACAAAGCATGCCGTGTTGTATGGGTACAAATCCTTTGAAGGCGTTATTCCCAATATGGAACGGCGTTTTATGGAAACCTCATCCGATTGGATGCGAGAAGAAATTTCAAAATATCAGGCAATCTCTCCTTGCGAAACGTGTCATGGAGCCAGATTACGCCCTGAAGCTTTGGCCGTTAAAATCGGTGGCAAAAATATTGCCGAGGCAACACATACCTCTATCAAATCTGCTCTTGATTGGTTTAGCGGATTAAATGATATACTGACACCTCAAAAAAAGGAAATTGCCGCCCGTATTTTAAAAGAAATCATTGAACGGCTAACATTCTTAAATAATGTCGGTCTTGGGTATTTAGCGCTTGACCGTATGAGTGGCACTTTATCGGGTGGCGAATCGCAACGCATTCGGTTGGCCAGTCAAATCGGGTCGGGATTAACGGGCGTCTTATACGTGTTGGATGAACCGTCTATCGGGTTGCATCAACGGGATAACGACCAATTACTCGCCACATTAAACCGTTTACGTGATTTAGGCAATACCGTTATTGTTGTGGAACATGATGAAGATGCTATACGGGCTGCCGATTATGTGTTTGATATCGGTCCGGAAGCCGGTCGCCATGGCGGGTATGTGGTCGCCGAAGGAACGCCTCAGCAGATTATGGATAATCCGATGTCCACGACAGGGCAGTTTTTGTCGGGTATGCGTAAAATTGTTGTGCCTCAGACACGACGAACAGGCAATGGCAAATTTTTATCCATCCGTGGGGCAACGGTCAATAACTTAAAACATGTGGATGTAGATATTCCACTCGGCACCTTTACGTGTGTAACGGGCGTATCGGGTGGTGGAAAATCCTCACTGGTAATTGAAACATTGTATAAGGGGTTAAATCAACTGATTAATAAATCACATGAACCGGCCGGACCTTATGAAAAAATCAAAGGTATGGGATACATTGATAAAATTATTGATATCGACCAAAGCCCAATTGGCCGAACACCTCGGTCTAATCCCGCCACTTATACAGGTATGTTCACCACCATTCGTGATTGGTTTGCCGGCTTACCGGAGGCTCAAGAGCGTGGCTATAAAGCCGGTCGTTTTTCCTTTAACGTTAAAGGAGGCCGATGCGAAGCGTGTGGCGGTGATGGTGTCCTCAAAATTGAAATGCACTTTTTACCGGACGTGTATGTAGAATGCGATACGTGCCACGGCAAACGGTACAACCGAGAAACGTTAGAGGTCAAATACAAAGACAAATCCATTGCCGATGTATTGGATATGACGGTTGATGAAGCCGCCGACTTTTTCCAAAATATCCCTGCTATTCGGGATAAATGCGAATTATTGCAACGGGTGGGATTGGGCTATATGTCCTTAGGGCAATCGGCCGTTACCTTATCCGGTGGTGAAGCACAACGCATTAAATTATCCAAAGAATTATCCCGTAAAAGTACCGGCAAAACACTGTATATTTTGGACGAACCAACGACAGGATTACACTTTGCCGATATTCAAAAATTGTTAGAGGTTTTACACGCTTTGGTGGAACAAGGCAACACCGTCGTGGTTATTGAACACAACTTAGATGTTATTAAAACAGCTGACTATATCATTGATATGGGACCCGAAGGCGGAGACGGTGGCGGAACGGTTGTGGCAACTGGAACCCCCGAACAAGTGGCCGAAAATCCGGCAAGCTATACGGGACAGTATTTAAAACGATTATTGAAATAAAAGATTATCTTTTTTGGGGGATACTACTCCCCCCTTTTTTTAATGATAAATTATTTTCATAACATATCAAAAATCCAGT
>JAFTHM010000081.1 GCA_017457425.1 Alphaproteobacteria bacterium | reverse complement strand
GGAATATAACACACTTTTATTCAAATGTCAAGGAAAATATTCATAAATATTGTTATTTTTCAAAAACTTATAATTGCATTTACAAAAAACATAATGATATTTATAGTTTTATTTTCAGATATATTTGAATTTGTTTTAAAAATGTTCTATAATAGAACAAAAGTAGAACTTATTAAAAGGGGCAGATATGACATTTCAAATGGGAAGGCAAAAAACAGGAGGACGAAAAATTGGCACTCCTAATAAATCAACTCAACTATTGAAAGAAGCTATTTTACAAGCTTTTCAGGACAAAGGGGGAATTTCTTATTTAAAGGAATTGCCCGATAATTTATTTATACAATTACTTACAAAGATATTACCTCGCAATTTACCTCAAGAATTTTCTGAAGATATTAAACCGGTAGAATTATATATACGAGGTTTTAGTGATCCAGAATCCATTAAAAGACGTGAACAATTAGATTTCGATGCAAAAACAAAAGCATACAAAGAAATCTTCAAAGAAAAATCAAATTAAATTATATACTTAAACTGTTATATCTATACTTATAACTTTTTTACTTATTTGGTTGCAATATGGTTGCAAATTAAAAAAAGACTTACGGCTATATCGCCTAAGTCTTTGATTTTTATGGTGGGAGTGGCAAGACTCGAACTTGCGACCTTTACGATGTCAACGTAACGCTCTAACCACCTGAGCTACACACCCTAAATGCAATGTAAAGTTCTTTTACCCTATTTTAAAATAAAATGCAAGTACTTTTTTTGACTTTTTTAATTTTTTTTTATTCTTCTCCAAATTTGTTGTTAACCAACTCAACCAAAGCTTGAACGGCGTTCTCTGCATCCGGCCCTTCTGCCGAAATAAGTATCGTTTCCCCTAAAGGAGCCCCCAACATTAACAATCCCATAATGGATTTACCGTTTACCTTTAAATCCTTCTTTTGAACATAAATTTCAGCCTCAAACGAATCGGCAACCTTTACAAAAGCCGATGTTGCCCGAGCGTGCAACCCTTTCAAGTTTTGAATTTTAACACTTTGGGAGATAATAGCCATGATTTAAGAATCCAATTTCAATAAATGTGAAGCAATATTTATATAGCGACGCCCCGCCTCTTGAGCGGCTGTAGCGGCATCATTCTTAGGCTCCGAACGTTCACGAATTAACTTAACCAACATGGGCAAATTCATACCGGATATAATTTCAATATTGCGTTCTTCCATAATAGACAATGCTAAATTTGACGGCGTTCCACCAAACATATCGGTAACAATCACAACACCATCACCGGTATCCACGGCCGAAGTCCGTTCCAAAATTTCATGGCGCTTTTGTTCCACATCATCTTCGGTAAAAATACTGACACATTCTATACCGGTCTGAGGACCAACAACATGTTCGGCCACTTTCAACATTTCTTTTGCCAAATTTCCGTGTGAAACCAAAACTATTCCTAACATTTTTTCACCTATTTTTCTTTATTTTAACTCAAGCGGTAATAAAGATACCTCTTTTGAAATAATTTTTCCAGCAATTTTTACCAAAGTCGGCAATTTTTTTTCATCTTTATTCATTCTAAAAACGGGGACTCTTACACCACAATAGATTTTTTCATCTATACCAGTTGGCAATCGTTCTATTTTTTCATCAACCAATTCAATGATATAATCAATTTCAGCCGATTGCTTAAAAGGCATATTTTGAATAATACCAAGGCCACGAGCCTCTATACTGCCTTGCCACTTTTCGGTGCAAGAGGCATACACTTTTCCCTCTTTTTCAGTGAGGAATGTCATATCATCCGCAATCAATACAGCCCCTTGCTCAATCAATTCTAATGCCAAAGACGACTTACCAACACCAGAGTCCCCAATAATTAAAATACCCTGCTTATTAAAAAAAACACTGGTTGCATGAATGGCAAAAGCTGTCATCACATCCTCTTAAAAAAGTGGCGTTCTCGGCGGGAGTCGAACCCACGGCCCCAGGATTAGGAATCCTGTGCTCTATCCTGCTGAGCTACGAGAACACCTCATAACAACCTATTTTTCATAGGTCATTAAAAACTCACAGAACATCCGCACAACCATAAAACCGACAAAAACGAAAACAAATTCAATTAAAGCAACGGATATTTTGGCCATTAATAAGTTAACCAAACCGACAAAAGCAAATAATGCCAAAAACATCAATAAAATCAAATAAACAGATTTTACATATTTTTTCAATTTTGCTGCATATTTCGGGACAAAGACAACTTTATCCAATGTCATTAAATCATGAAATAATTGTTTTTTTTCTTCTGTCATGATATTTTCTCCTTTAATAAATTATTCCTTTTTCTTGATAGAGTTTAAACACCTCTTCCGCCTGTACATCCGGATGATGTTCCAATGTTAAATTAAGTACGTTTTGCTTCCCTTTTATCCATTCATAAATATGATCATCTTTAAATCCGATATGACTTGCTTGGACGGCCGTATTGGCATAATATACTTTAGAAATCCCCGCCCAAACACAGGCAGATAAACACATCGGACAAGGTTCGCTTGAGGTATATAACACCGCCCCCGACAAATCATATGTCCCTAATTTTTCACAAGCCTTACGAATACAGTTAATTTCCCCATGGCAAGTCGGATCATTATTTTTCACCACTTCATTGGTGGCTTCGGCAATAATCTTACCATTATATGAAATCACTGCTCCAAACGGCCCACGCCCCGAAGATGTATCCAAACTAAGTGCTGACAACGCCACCGCCCGTTTCATAAAATCGGGATTATAGTTTTGCGATGGATTGTCAACACGCCAAGTCATCAAAAACCTCTATTTTTTACGCATAGTCGGGAAAGCAATAATATCACGAATAGATGTATGATTTGTAATCACCATAATCAAACGATCAATACCAACCCCTAAACCACCAGTCGGAGCCAACCCGTATTCCAAAGCCGTTACATAATCATCATCCATCATATCAGCTTCTTCATCACCGGCTTCACGTGCTTTAACTTGATCTTCAAAACGCTCTTTTTGATCCAATGGGTTTGTCAACTCTGTATAAGCATTACACATTTCCCAAGTATTGATATAACTTTCAAAACGTTCCACCAATCTGTCATCGTTGCGATGTGTTTTTGTCAGTGGAGATAAAGATTTCGGATGGTCTAATACGTGAACCGGTTGAATGAGGTGTTTTTCGCATTTTTCTTCAAATACGGCTGCCATACAATGTCCCCAATCGGCATCTTCGGCCACATACACATCCAATTTATCACAAGCGGCTCTGGCCTCTTCATCCGTTTTAATTCCCATAAAATCAACACCGGTATGTTCTTTCACCAAATCGGCCATCGTTCTGCGAGGGAATGGCCCTTTTAAGTTGATTTTCTTACCATCAATTTCAATTTCTGTTGTTCCGTGAACGGCCATGGCAGCCGCTTCACAGATTTCTTCAAATAAGGTCATCATATCCGTATAATCATTATATTGACGATACACCTCCATCATTGTAAATTCCGGATTATGGCGTGTATCAATCCCTTCGTTACGGAAGTTACGACCGATTTCAAAAACACCTTCTAAGCCACCGACAATCAAACGTTTTAAGTGTAATTCCGGTGCCACACGCAAGAACAAATCCATATCCAATGCATTGTGGTGTGTAATAAACGGTTTCGCACTAGCCCCACCCTTAATAGTGTGTAAAAGCGGTGTTTCAACCTCTAAAATACCTTTACCCAACAACAAAGACCGAATCGCTGTAATAATTTTACTACGGTTAATGAGCGTTTTTGTTGTTTCTTCATTAACAATCATATCCAAATAACGTTGACGATACTTTGTATCCGTATCCGTCAAGCCATGGAACTTATCCGGCAATGGCAACAAGGCCTTAGCCAACATCGTAAACGTTTGAGCTGTTACAGATAATTGACCGCGTTTTGTGCGGCGCACACATCCTTCAACCCCGATAATATCACCGATATCCAACAAATCCAACATATTTTGTTGTTCCGGCGTAATATGTTCCAAAGAAGTATAGATTTGAACCTTACCGCTTGGGTCATACAAATCAATAAACATACCGGAGTTCCGAACAGCCTTTACACGACCGGCAACTTTCACAACATCTTCGGTTTGAACATCATTTTCCAAAGTGGCATATTTTTCCTCTAATTCCTTAGCCGTAATTGTCGGACGATAAATTTGAGGATATGCGTTAATCCCTTGAGATTCCAACTTTTTTAATTTAGAAAGACGCACTTGACGTTGCTCTGTTCCTGCTAATTCTTCGGTCATATTTTCTCCTTTTGTTAATATATTTTGACTTAATTTATCTTTTTTTTTACCATAAGTCAAATAATTTGATGACATTTCATAAAAAAAAGTATATAACCTTTCTTATAAGCTCATCAACCTTAATTTTTTGTGAAAGGTAAAACAATGAAAATATCATTAATCCAAGCTTTAAAATCCCCTTTTGAAAAACGTTTTCTAATTCCGTGCATCATTTGGGCGGTTATGATTACATGGGCCTATACCTATATGCAGATAACGAAAGACTTATCTTTTATGAATAACATCAGCACTCACTGCTTGATGCTATTACCGTACGTTGGCGGTTTAATAATGATGATTGGCTATTTTTCATCTTTTTCCCATAATGCGTTATCGGGTCAAACAAACCTTTTTAGTCTTCCTAATCGTTCCTTGTTTGTAAATGGAGTCAAAACGTTTTTATTTACGTTATCCTCTTACCTTATCATATTCAGTGGCGAAATTATAGCTATTGCCGGTCTAAGATATCTGCCAACCGGCATCGGATTATTTTCTTTTATCTTTATGCAAGCCTTTATGTTTTTATATTTACTGACGGCATGGACTAAATTTGCGGATACCTTATGTATGGCCGAACCATTAAAGATTGTCAGCACCTCACAATTGCTGGGAAAAAATTGGCCCTCTTATTTAAAAATAACCCTGTATATGCTTATTGCCATTTTAATTTTGGCCATTCCGACCGGTCTTGTCAGATTATCTGTTTTGTCATTGGCTTATACATATTCTTGGATTTCTTATCCGGGTATTTTTGTTATGTCTTTTTTGTATCTGTATCCGGTATTTGTGGTTTTACATATTATGGCTCAAGGGTATGCCGGCATTAAAAATAATGCCCCAACGGTTCCAGTAAAACAAAAAGAAGGGACACAACCGGTTGTGGTCCGTAAAATGCAATCAGTTCAAAAGGTAAAAACACCAAAAGGGACTTCAAAAAACAAACCGCTAACCCAAAAAACACCATCAAAAGTGAAAAACACTTCCAAAACATTAGCCAAGAAAACTCAAAAATCGGTCAAAAAGGGAAAATAAATAATGACTGATTTATGTCCTTATTTCGGTAAATGTGGTGGGTGTATCTATCAAGATATGCCCACGAATGATTATCTTGAGATGAAAAAACGCTATGTTATGCGTTGTTTTTCCGATTATGGACTAACTCCTGTCATCGAGGATATTGTTTCAATCCCGATACATTCAAGACGTAGAGCTTGTTTTGCCTTTCATAAAGGACACCTTGGTTTTAACGAAAATAAAAGCCATACCATTATTGACATTGAAGAATGCCGTCTTTTGACAGATAATCTATGCCACATCTTATCACCTCTCAGAACCTTTATTAAATCGCTGAACGGATCGGGAGATGTTTTTGTTTTGAATACACCATACGGTATTGATATGCACATCAAAACAAAAAGCAAAGAGCGCCCTGATTTAGCGTTATTGGAAAAGTTAGCTCTGTTTGCCAATCAAAATAATGTTGTTAGATTATTGTACAACAACAACCCGATTATTGAACAAACTCGCTTACCCTTTCCACCGGATGTCTTTTTACAACCTTCTGAAGCGGGCGAAAAAGCTTTAGTTAATTTAATGACCCGTCATATTGGTACAGCAAAAACCGCCATTGATTTATTTTGCGGAACGGGGACTTTTACAAAACCTCTTATTCAAGCGGGGCTTACCGTAAAAGGATATGATTCATCGGCCGACAGCGTGAAGACATTGGGAACTTACGGCGTTGTGCGGGATTTATTCCGTAATCCCTTATTACCCACCGAATTGAATGACAGTGATATCGTTGTAATAGATCCGCCCAGAGCCGGTGCAAAAGCTCAAACCCAACAACTCGCCCAATCAGCTGTTCAAAAAATCATTATGATTTCGTGCAATCCCTCTTCTGCGGCCCGAGACATTAAGATTTTAATTGATAATGGGTGGCAATTAAATCCTATCACATTGGTGGATCAATTCACTTATTCGGGACACGTTGAGCTGTTTTGTACGCTATCAAAATAACATTTTTTCTCCCAAAATACCGACTTATGTCTTTTACATACAATTTTATTTGACAAATCTCCTGAAAATATGTAAAACTGAGTAGCAGATATTGACGTAACGGAGAAAAAACATGTCTACCATCCCCCAAAATACAAAAACAAAAAGCAGTTCTTCTATTAATGCGGTTGATGCTTATGTCGGATCTCGTATCCGTTTACGTCGTGGCATTACCGGATATAGCCAAGAAAAATTGGCCGAAGAAATGGGCATTACCTTTCAACAAGTTCAAAAATACGAACGAGGCCTTAATCGTGTCAGCGCCGGTCGTTTGTGGAAATTATCAAAAATATTAGGCGTTTCTGTTAATTTCTTTTTTGATGGAATGGAGACTCTGCCTCAACCATCTTTAACCGGAGCCCCCATGGGATTTTATGAAGAACCGACGGTCATAGAAGACAATGTTTTGGAACGCAAGGATGTGTTGGAATTGGTGCGGTATTATTTACAAATTTCGGATCCGAAAGTGGCTAAAAATATTTTAGATTTAGTCAAATCTTTGGCTCCCTCATCAGATGTGTTGCATGACAATTAAAAAAAAACAATCTTATGATTTTTCACAATAAATCATAGCCTTTATAAAAAAGTTAAAAATACCTTAAATTTTTACTGGATTTTTGTAAAAGGACTGAGTATGATGGAGGCCATGTTAAAGAACAAACGCAAAATTTACGAATCTTTGCTGAATGCCGAATCGGATGCGCGTCAAATTCGTTCGGCTAAAAATAAAGTCATCGCTTCAAATACGGCGGCTGATACACTGTTTGGCACGTCAGAAAATCCATTTACTTTTTTAAAAAATGCCACACCGACCAGTGCCTTACAAAAGCTGATTGACGCCTATTGTAATGCAACACCGCTAGAAATTCAAATTAAAACAACCGAATCGGTTTTTGATATTTCACTCAAAAAAATAGAAGACAATATCTTGATTATTGCAAAAGATAAAACGGCCGATTTTGCCATTCATAAAAGTCTATCCAGACAATTGGCTTTTATGTCAGATGTCCTCAGTTCTTTTTCAGACCCGTTATATTTAACGGATAAATCCGGCACCCTCATTTATGTTAACAAAGCTTTTTGCGAATTAACCGGATTAACGGTTAAGGATATTTTAGACCACCCATTAAGTGATTTTATTATTGAAAACACACCGGAATTTTCGGGACACTGGGACAGCATCAGCTTGGTCAGAACACAATCGGAACCAACCAGTTTTCACGTTTTACAACGCCCCTTTGAAACGGATATTGATATTTTTTTCTGTGGCACCTTACAAAAATACATACCGGCAGTCCTGACCAGCGACATTAATTTATTCCAATATTCTCCAGTTTCTACGGTTATTATTGATGTGTTAGAACACCATATTATACGAACTAATCCGGCTCTATTAAACAGCTTAAAACAAATTGAAGGGGCCTTAGACGGTCTGACCATTCAACACCTGTTCACCGAAAATTCAGCTGAATTATTAACGGCAAAATTGGGTAAAATGACCGCCGGCCCCCATAAAAATGAACGCTTAGAATTAACAACAACTCCAGAATATGGTGGAAAAATCTTTAACACCTTTATCGGATGGACCGGACCGGAAAAAGACGCCTTTATTTTATATTTAATTGATGCATCCGAACGCAAAAATTTGGAAATGCAATTTGCTCATGCTCAAAAAATGCAAGCGATGGGACAATTGGCCGGCGGTGTGGCACATGACTTTAATAACCTACTGACCGCTATTGTTGGCTTTTGCGATTTGTTGTTGCAAAGATGCTCTCCGGATAATGAAGACTTTATGGATTTAATGCAAATTAAAGGCAACGCCAATAAAGCATCCGGATTAGTGGGACAATTACTCACCTTTTCACGCAAACAACCCAGCCAAATTAAAACCATTTCATTGCATGATGCCTTTGTGGATTTATCAGCACTTTTGCAACGGTCTTTATCACCCTTTGTAACGCTAAAAACAGAATTTAAACGCAATTTAGGGTCTGTTAAAATTGATCCGAACCAATTAATGCAAATTTTCTTAAACTTAGCCGTTAATGCCAAAGATGCTATGCCGAAAGGCGGTATTTTTAAAATTTCGGCGGCCAAAGAAAAAATCAAAAAGAAACGCCCTTGTGGCAATGATATCATTCCGGCCGGAGATTATGTTAAAATCATTGTATCCGATACCGGAACAGGTATTGCACCCGAGCATTTGCCTCGCATTTTTGAACCGTTTTTCACGACCAAGGAAAGCTCTAATGTATCCGGTACCGGTTTAGGATTATCAACGGTTTATGGTGTCATTCGGGCCGCAGACGGTTTTATTTCGGTAGACAGTGAAAAAAATGTCGGCACAACGTTTACAATTTATCTGCCTCGCTTTGAAGAAAAACCCGAAAAAGTGTCAAAAGTTTCCGAATTTATACGTCCTGTTATTACCCCAAGAGAAAGTTTAAACATTTTATTGGTAGATGATGAAGACGGCGTTCGTATGGTGGCTGCCCGTGCCTTAAAAGCTAAAGGATGGCAAGTTACGGAATGTGGCAATGCCGAACAAGCTATTGAACATTTCCAAAAAGGAGATAAATTTGATTTACTGATTACCGATATGGTGATGCCGGGGATGGATGGCGAAACTTTGATAAAACAAGTTAAATCGGCCTATCCTAAAATAAAAACCATTTTAATGAGTGGGTATTCCGAAGAATTTGCCCGACACGGGTCTGAACAACATGATGATTTTGAATTTTTGGCGAAACCGTTTGAGTTAGCTGACTTAATTAAAAAAGTAAAAGAAGTTCTTGAAAACGATTAAATTTTGTGCTAAACTCCCCCCAATTAACTGTAAGGAGAAAAATATGGAAAACTTTTTTGAATACTTAAAAGAACGTGGATATGTATACCAATCTACACATGAAAATGAAATTAGGGATATTTTAAACAGCGATAAAAAAATCACGTTCTATTTGGGTATTGATCCAACGGCAGACAGTTTACATATCGGCCATTTTGTTTCCTTAATGATGTTTAAACACCTACAAAAACGAGGACATCACGGTATTTTAGTTGTCGGTGGGGCAACAGCTTTGGTGGGGGACCCAACCGGCAAATCGGATATGCGTAAAATGATTACACCTGAAACCGTGGCTCATAATGTACAAGAAGTTAAAAATCTGGCCGCCCGTTTCATTAAAACAGACGGAGAAAATCCAGCCATCATTTTAGATAACTCAGAATGGATTAATTCATTCAACTATGTTGATTTTATGCGTTTAGTAGGTGTTCATTTTAACGTCAATAAAATGTTGGCATCTGAAGCGTATTCTTCACGTATGGCCAATGGCGGATTAACATTCCTTGAAATGGGATACATGTTGATGCAAGCCTATGACTTTGTCCACTTAAACCGTTCCAGAGAATGTGTCTTACAAATCGGTGGTTCCGACCAATGGGGCAATATCGTCGCTGGTACGGAACTCAGCCGTAAGATGAACTTCCATGCCGAAGGAAAAGCCACCGCCGATGCTCCGGATACATTTGGTTTAACTTGCCCGTTACTCATGACAAAAGAAGGCAAAAAAATGGGCAAAACAGAAAGTGGGACTCTTTGGGTAGCTCGTGATAAAACAACTGCTTACACATTCTATCAATACTTTTACAATACGGCCGATGAAGACACGGAAAAATTATTGTTGATGTTTACGGACATTCCGACAAATGAAATCAAACAAATGTGTCAAAATGATATCATCAATGCCAAAAAACGCATGGCCTATGAAATCACAAAATTGGTTCATGGTGAAGAAGAAGCAGATAAGGCCGTTAATGCCTCGCAAGCTCTATTTGCCGGTGGGGCACACTCTGATGACGTTCCAACGGCCGAATTTGATAAAGCCAAAGTCGTCTCAGGTATAAACATTGTTGATTTTGTCGTGGAAACAGGATTTTTACCCTCTAAAGGTGAAGCCCGTCGTTTAATTGCCGGTAACGGATTATCCGTAGATGGTGAAAAGGTCAGCGATGTTTCAATGACAATACCAACCGATAAAGACAGTATCCTTTTACAAAAAGGCAAAAAGAACTTTTTAAAAGTCATATTCAAATAAGGTCATTATCGTGATAACGGCTCTCTAAACAGAGGGCCGTTTTTTCATATTAAATTCACAAAAATATGATTTTACCCCTTGACCGAATCTGAAAAACTTTTTATAACTTATCTTATAAAGATAAAAAGAGAGGGTGTATGACACAAAATAGTGGTATTATTGCAGCCGTTTCCGGCAGTGTGGTTGAAGTAAAATTCAAAAAACTGCCAATGATGTTTGCGAAATTGTTAACGGGCGAAAATAATCAATTAGTTTTAGAAGTCCAAGGATATATGAATGAAAATACCGTACGGGCTTTGGCAATGGGTTCAACCCAAGGATTAGCTCGTGGTATGATGGTTATTGATACCGGACGACAAATTGAAGTACCTGTCGGAGAGGCGACTTTGGGCCGTATGTTTAATGTGTTGGGGGATACCATTGACGGAAAACGCAAAATAAAAACCACCAAAACTCGCCCTATTCACGCCGCTCCCGTTAAGATTGCCGATATGGAAGTATCTTCCGAAATTTTCATCACAGGCATCAAGGCTATTGACTTACTTGCCCCAATGGAACGAGGGGGAAAAGCCGGTTTATTTGGCGGTGCCGGTGTGGGTAAAACCGTTTTAATTACCGAAATGATTAACAACATGGTTGGTCGGTATGAAGGGGTCAGCTTATTTGCCGGTATCGGAGAACGCTCTCGTGAAGGGGAACAACTGTACCGTGAAATGGAAGAAGCCGGTGTTTTAAATAAAACCGTTATGATTTTCGGACAAATGAATGAAGCGCCTGGTGTCCGTTTTAGAGTGGCCTTGTCAGCTTTAACAATGGCCGAATATTTTAGAGATGAAAAAAAACAAGATGTTTTATTGTTAATTGATAATATCTTCCGTTTTATTCAAGCCGGTTCGGAAGTATCCGTATCTTTAGGACAAATTCCATCACGTGTGGGATATCAACCCTCACTTGGAACAGATATTGCCGATATCCAAGAACGCATTGCCTCCAGCAAAGACGCAGCTATTACTTCGGTTCAAGCCGTTTACGTGCCAGCAGATGACTTTACGGACCCATCTGCCACGCATACATTTGCCCACTTATCTTCAACGATTGTGTTATCCCGAGGACGTGCCGCACAAGGATTGTACCCTGCCCTTGATCCATTATCATCCGGTTCAAATATGCTGACACCACTGATTGTCGGTGAACGCCATTACAAAGTAGCCACTGCCGTTCGCAAAACATTGGCTCAATATGAAGACTTAAAAGACATTATTGCCATGCTCGGGTTCGATGAATTACCTGAACACGATCAACAAACCGTTTTAACGGCCAGAAAGTTGGAACGCTTTTTAACGCAACCATTCTTTACAACCGGTCAATTTACGGGAATGGAGGGAAAATCCGTCAGTTTAGAAGACACCATTTCGGGATGTGAACGCATTTTAGCAGGTGAATTTAACGGGCTTAATGAAAACAGTTTTTATATGATTGGCACGGTTGATGAAGCATTAGAAAAGGCAAAAAAGGCAGCTTAATATGATGCAATTTAAAGTTCATACACCCATTGGTACCATTTTAGATTTACCCGTCAAAAAGGTGGATTTAGAGGGGTTGGACGGTTTTTGGACTTTATTACCCAAACATGCCGATTTCATCAATACGTTAACATCGGGTATTATAACATATACAACCGAAGATAATAAAACACTCTATATTGCCTGTAATAAAGGCGTTGTGGTCAAAAAAAATCAAGAGGTTCGTATTTCTACGCCGTTGGCTATTTTAGATGATAATTTAGAAAATTTGACTCGTACCATTGAAACTGATTTTAAACAAATGGAAGAAGAACGCAAAGAAGTAAATACGACAATGGCTCGTTTAGAAATTGGCTTAATTAAGGGAATGAAGACATTGAAGACCGAAGGAGGTTTGGGTGGAGGATTATAAATATACAAACACCATTCAAAAAACGGCAAATACCTTAATTAAAAAGGCTAAAGCCAGAAAACAACGTCCTCAACAACAGTTGTTTATTAATGCCGCTATTTTAGGGACATATGGTTGGCATATTTGTACACCTGTTATTTTAGGGCTTGTTATCGGTCATATCATGGATAAATATGTGCCTTTACCTCCTATGTCTTGGACCTTTAACTGTGTGTTGATTGGCTTTATTTTGGGAATTTATAACGCCAACAAATGGGCTAATCAAACTGGCCATAAAGAAACTGTTCAAGCCAGACAAAAACAAATTCAAAAACTAAATAAAGGAGAAAAAAATGTTAGATATTAACTCCTTAACGTATATTCAAATTTTAACGGCTCTTGCAACTGGTATGATTATCGGATGTATCTATCTGTTTTTATTATGGCAAACATTATTGAAATTACCGGCGGTAAAACATAAGGGAAACTTTTTGTTTATATCGGCTGTTGTTCGGTTGTCCTTATTAATTTTTACGGCCGTTTATTTTTCATTTAATAACGGGGCCAGGTTTTTATTGATTTTCATCGGTTTTATTTGTGCCGTATCATCACGATGAAGCACGTAAAGAATGCCATTCGTAAAGAATACGACCAACGTCAAAAGGAAAGAACAAATGCTTGAAGATTTAGATGCTTTAATTATGGTTTCTATTTTTGATATCCCAATTTGTGCAACCTTATTTTACACTTGGGTGGTTATGGGTGTATTGGTATTTTTATCATGGCTGGCAACCCGTAACTTAAAAACAACAATTGAGGTCAGTAAATTTCAAACGGCTATGGAAATGATTGTTATGGCTATTCGGGGACAAATTAAAGATGCCGCCAATGATAATCCGATGAAATATTTACCAATTATGGGAACATTCTTTCTGTTTATTGCTATGAGTAATCTACTCACTATTATCCCGTGGTTTAAAGCACCAACAGCGTCTTTATCCACGACGGGAGCTTTTTCATTATGCGTAATTTTTGCCGTACCGTATTACGGTATTAAAAATGTTGGCATTAAAAAATATTTAAAAAAATATATTGATCCAGTTCCCATTATGTTGCCAATGAATATTTTAAGCGATTTCACATCCGTTTTTTCATTAGCCTTTCGTTTATACGGCAATGTATTAAGCGGTGCAATTATCGGTTCGGTTTTAATTATGTTGGTACCGTTTTTATTGCCCTTACCGATGCAAATCCTCGGGCTATTAACAGGAACTATTCAAGCGTATATCTTCGCCCTACTGTCTATTGTTTATGTATCATCAGTCGGGACAGAAGAACAATATCAAGATCATTTGAAAGATTATTAACTTAAAGAAAGGAGAAAAATTATGGATGCAGTTACATTAATCGGAGCTATGTCAGCTTTGGCAGCAGGTCTTTGTATTTCTATCGGCGGGGTCGGTCCGGCTATCGGTGAAGGAAATGCTGCCGCCAGTGCATTGCGTGCAATTGCTCAACAACCGGACGAAGCACCAACCATCACCAGAACGTTATTTGTGGCAATGGCTATGGTGGAATCAACGGCTATTTATGCGTTTGTTATTACTGTATTATTATTATACTTTAATCCGTTTTGGAACTATGCTGTAGAAATGGCCGCTAAATAATAAGGGGAAAGCGTATGGGTATCAACTGGGTCGTCTTTTTTGCCCAAATCGTTAATTTATTCGTATTGGTATGGTTATTGAAAAAATTCTTATACCGACCAATTATTAATGCCGTTGAAAAACGTCAAGCCGAAATTAT
>JAFTHM010000013.1 GCA_017457425.1 Alphaproteobacteria bacterium | reverse complement strand
TGGATTTAAATACGCCATTTTTCGGTATCGGGTCGGTCAAACATTGACACAAATTTCCACAATGGTTGCCGGTGCAAAAACACTGGATTTAGACAGATTAAGTGATAGTGAACTCAAAGAAGATACGACTACCGGCAATTTATACATTCCGGCAAAATACGTTATTTCAGATGTTCATTTTAAAAAAGATGACCCCTATCATATTATCACGCCATTAAATGCTGAAGTCGCTGTATATCAGGACTTAAACGGTTTGTGGCGAACGGAAATTGAATATACGGATCGCATGGATTTTGGCGATTGCCGAGCTCTGATTTTTTCATCCGTAGCTGAAAATGGTGTCGCATGGAACGGTACTGTATACAGTCAAAAACAATTAAAAGAGGATGAGGACGATCCGACAAATTCCGACGGAATTGCCATTATTAAAAAAATCTGTGATGATTTAACGCAAAAAAACATCTAAAACAGATTTTGTTTTAACAAAATAAATTAAAGAGGGAAGTATCCCTCTTTTTTATAAAAAAAATACCCTTTTTCCTTGACAAATCGCCAAATACATACTATGTGATGGTATAGAACTGATTAAAGATAAATCAGCTGATTTTTTGTAAACTAAAAAATTTGAAAGAGGATACTATGAAATTCAGACCTTTATTAGACAGAGTTGTTATTAAACGCACAGAAGAAGAAAACAGAACGGCTGGCGGAATTATTATTCCGGATACGGCTAAAGAAAAACCATCTCAAGGTATTGTGGTTGCTGTTGGAACTGGCGCCAGAGATGAAAAAGGCAACGTTATTCCGATGATGTTAAAAGAAGGTGATAAGGTTTTATTCGGTAAATGGAGCGGTACTGAAATCAAAGTGGCCGGTGAAGATTTGCTGATTTTAAAAGAAACAGATGTTTTAGGCGTTTTAGAATAGTTTTTTAAGAAAGGAAAAAATCATGAGTGCAAAAGAGATTAAATATGGTACAGAAGCCCGCGAAAAAATGTTGCGTGGCGTTGATATGTTGGCTAATACAGTTAAGGTCACTTTGGGCCCGAAAGGTCGCAACGTGGTATTAGGCAAAGCCTATGGCGCTCCTCGCATCACAAAAGACGGTGTATCTGTTGCCAAAGAAATTGAATTGGCCGATAAATTTGAAAACATGGGCGCTCAAATGGTTAAAGAAGTGGCCTCAAAATCTGCCGATATCGCCGGTGATGGGACAACAACGGCTACAGTTTTGGCTCAAAGCATTATTCGTGAAGGATGTAAAGCCGTTGCCGCCGGTATGAACCCAATGGATTTAAAACGCGGTATTGATATGGCTGTGTCTGCCGTTGTGGAAGATTTAAAATCTCGTTCCAAAAAAGTATCCACTTCCGAAGAAATCGCTCAAATCGGTACGATTTCTGCCAATGGTGACACAACAATCGGTGATTATATTGCCAAGGCTATGGATAAAGTCGGCAACGAAGGGGTTATTACCGTTGAAGATGCCAAAGGTATGGATACGGAATTAGAGGTCGTGGAAGGTATGCAATTTGATCGTGGATATTTATCCCCATACTTCATTACAAATGCCGAAAAAATGACGGTAGAATTGGATAATCCTTATATCTTAATCAATGATTCCAAACTCAGCAACTTACAATCTTTAGTGCCGGTTTTAGAGGCCGTTATTCAAACAGGTCGCCCATTATTGATTATTGCCGAAGATATTGAAGGTGAAGCTTTGGCCACTTTGGTTGTAAATAAATTGCGTGGCGGATTAAAAATCGCTGCTGTCAAAGCCCCGGGATTTGGTGACCGTCGTAAAGCCATCTTGGAAGACATTGCCATTTTGACAAACGGTCAAGTTGTTTCCGCCGATTTGGGTATGAAATTGGAAGATGTTACTTTAGCAACACTTGGTACCGCCAAATCCGTTACAATTACAAAAGACGAAACAACAATCGTTGATGGTGCCGGTGCTAAAGAAAATATCTCTGCTCGTGTTGCTCAAATCAAAATGCAAATTGAAGAAACATCCAGCGATTACGACCGTGAAAAATTGCAAGAACGCTTGGCAAAATTGGCCGGTGGTGTTGCCGTTATTAAAGTGGGTGGCTCTACCGAAGTAGAAGTAAAAGAGAAAAAAGACCGTGTGGATGACGCTTTACACGCTACTCGTGCTGCCGTTAAAGAAGGTATTATCGCCGGCGGTGGTGTCGCTTTGCTTTATGCTACCAAGGCGTTGGACAACGTACACCCAGCCAATGATGACCAACGTGTCGGTGTGGATATTATCCGCAAAGCTTTGCAAGCTCCGATTCGTCAAATTACGGCCAATGCCGCTGTTGACGGTTCTGTAGTTGTCGGTAAATTATTGGAAAAATACGAAGTAGCAGAAGGATATGATGCTCGCAAAGGTGAATACACCAATATGTTCGCCGCCGGTATTATTGACCCGACTAAAGTGGTTCGTACGGCTTTGGAAAATGCCGCTTCAGTCGGCAGTTTATTGATTACAACCGAAGCGATGGTTGCCGATAAACCGGAAGATAAATGCGCTTGCCACGGACATGGTGATATGCCTGGTGGTATGGGTGGTATGGGTGGTATGGGATATTAATTCCCCTTACCTCGCAAAGATTAAACCTCTCAGTTTCCTGAGAGGTTTTTCTATACATCAAATATCATAAATACACTCATAAAATAAATTTATTCATAAACTTCCGTAGTATCTTCCGCCTCATCAGCAAAATCCATTTTCTTAATCGGTGTCAATTTTTCAATTTTAGCCCCCTTAAAGGCACTCAGAACCGCTCCAACCACCGGATGCGTTTTCAGTTCAGCAAGTTGTTGATTTTTCTTTTCTTCTTTGACTTCGGACTGCGTTTTTGCTCCACCCTCTAACCGTGTTTCTATCGTCCAATTAATACCGGTATTGGCCGTCAAAAACTTAGTTAAATCAAACGATAATTTATCGGGAGCCGAATCAGTAAAACTGCAAACCAATTTGCCATCCGTAATCTCAATCGGGCGCACATGGTTTTCAATATTAAAGGCCAAAAGCATTTCCCGTTTCTCTCTGGCCAATTTCGCCATATCGGCAATAGATTTAATTGACACAGTCGGCACAGATGCCTGCACAACCGGAGCCGTTTCTTGAAAACCCATCGGAGACGGCATTTGGGGAGAACTTGCCGGTTGAGAGGATTGCACCACCGGTACGCTCTGGCCCGCTAACACAGTCGGAGCCGGACGAACATCTATGACGCTAGAGTTTTTTTTTATGTCTTCAATCATCTGAGCGGGACTGGGCAAATCCGCCGCATAAGCCAACCGCACCACTAACATTTCCAACGTTTTTAAGGCATTATCTGCCCCTTTAACCTCTAAAATTCCTTTCAAGAGCATTTGCCATACGCTGGTTAAAGAGGCCATAGATAATGTTTCGGCCATCTTTTTACCACGCACCCGTTCTGTTTCGGGAACCGTTAAATCATTGGCGAGTTCCGGCATAATTTTAACACGTGTCAGCCAATGCGTTAAATCCATCATATCTTGGGTAATGACTAATGGGTCGGCCCCTTGATTATATTGATTATCTAATAAATTGAGAGCATCGGCCACCTGCCCCGCCATAATGGCTTCATATAAATCAAATAAACCGCTTCTGTCGGCAAGCCCCAACATATCACGAATATCGGCCGTTTTTATATCACCGTTAAATTGGGTAATGGCTTGGTCTAACAAAGACAAAGAATCACGAACAGATCCGTCCCCTGCTCGGGCAATTAAATGTAAGGCTTCTTCTTCGGCCTTTGCCCCTTCAGAGGCTGTAATTTTTCCCAAATGATCAGAGAGCAATCCTTCATCCAACCGGCGTAAATCAAAACGTTGACACCGAGATAAAATCGTAATCGGCACTTTACGGATTTCTGTGGTCGCAAAAATAAATTTAATACGTGCCGGCGGTTCTTCCAAAGTCTTTAATAAGGCATTAAAGGCTTGCTTAGATAACATATGAACTTCGTCAATGATGTAAATTTTAAAGCGGGCAGAAACCGGATTGTACTTAGCCCCCTCAATAATTTCACGCACGTTATCCACACCAGTATTACTGGCGGCGTCAATTTCAATTACGTCAATATGGGAATCGGCGGCAATATCCAAACAATGGCGACATTTGCCACATGGATTAGGTGTCATACCACCTTGGCCATCCTCACCGATACAATTCAGCCCTTTGGCAATAATACGAGCCGACGAGGTTTTACCAACCCCTCTAATCCCTGTCAACATATAGGCATGAGCCAAACGGTTTGTGGCGATTGCATTCGTAATTGTTTTAACCAAAGCCTCTTGCCCGATTAAATCGGCAAACACCTGAGGACGGTATTTTCTGGCTAAAACATGAGATTGCGCATTATCCATTCAAAAATCCTTACACACCACAAAACCTTAAAAAAACGCAAAGTGCAAGAGAGATGACCCGACTGTAGAAAGGTTGGGCTGCTGTCTTCCGACCCTGACCCGCTGACCTGACCGGTCGCCCATTCTCTTGCGATAATCAGGATACGAAAATTCGCATCAAAAGTCAAGAATAAAATCACATAGCACACCTTTTTATCCGATAACACTATAAAAGGCTTGCATTTTTTATGCTGTTTGTGTATTATAAACACAATATTTTTTTTGAGAAAGGATAAAAAATGAATTTACAAAATACCGTCAAGCAAAAGGTAGCAAAGGCATTTGAAATGGCCGGATTTGAAAACGCCAATACATTGGTCAGAACATCTGACCGTCCGGATATCAGCGATTATCAATCTAACGGTGCTTTAGCACTGGCCAAAACAGCGAAACAACCGCCTCGTGTCCTTGCCGAAAAAATTGCCGAGTATTTGCGGGCCGATTCATTTTTTAAAACCGTTTCCGTTGACGGACCAGGGTTCATTAATATGACGATTGCCGATACGGCTTTGGCTGATATGGCCTATGAGGTCTTAAGTGCCGACAAATGTGGTTATGAACGGGCGGATATGCCTCAAAAAATCGTGATTGACTACGGCGGACCAAACTGTGGTAAGGTCTTGCATGTCGGACACTTGCGCAGTGCTGTTATCGGCGAATCCATTAAACGCATTTGCCGATATGTCGGGGATGAAGTTATCGGAGATGTTCACTTGGGCGATTGGGGAAAACCCATGGGGCAAATCATTACCGAAGTCCAAGAACGGTTTCCGAATGCCCCCTACTTTGATGACAATCATACGGGCGATTATCCGGCCGAAGCACCCTTTACGGCCGAAGATTTATTAAACATTTATCCGATTGCCTCGGGCAAATGTAAAACGGACGAAGACTTTAATGCCAAAGCGAAAGAAAACACTCGCTTGTTGCAAGAAGGACATCCGGGATATCGGGCATTATGGAAACAATTTATTGCTATGTCCGTGGCCGATATCAAAGAATTATACAACATCTTAGGCATTGAGTTTGAATTATGGCATGGTGAAAGTAATGTCCAAGAACGCCTGTTAAAAATGGTTGACCGGTTAAAAGAGAAAGGTCATTTGGTTTTGGATGATGGTGCCTATGTTATCCCAATGGGCAAATCCAAAAACGGGAACGATTTACCCCCGATGATTGTGGTTAAATCGGACGGAGCGGTCAGCTATGGGGCGACCGATTTGGCAACCGTGGAAGAACGTGTTGAAGAATTTAATCCGGACCATATTTTTTATGTCATTGACGCACGTCAATCTATGGCATTGGAACAAGTTTTCATCGCCAGCGATAAAATCGGCCTATATCCAATGAATAAATTGGAATTTTTGGGCTTTGGCACAATTAACGGCGCCGATAATAAACCTTATAAAACTCGCTCGGGTGGTGTACCGACCTTGCGTTCATTGATTGATACAGCGGTAGAGGCAGCACTCAAAAAAATGGAGGCTGGCGAAATGGGGAAAGATTTGACCGCCGAGGAAAAACAATCCATTTCCAAAATCGTGGGGGTATCTGCTTTAAAATTTGCTGACTTGATGAATGACAGAACAACGAACTACATCTTTGATGAAGAAAAATTAACCGGAACAGAGGGCAAAACAGGTCCTTATATCCTGTATGCCATGGTGCGTATGAAATCCATTTTGCAAAAAATGAATGAAACGGCACAGATTACACCGGCGGATAAAGTTATTCTCTCAAATCCGGCAGAACGCAGTTTGATGTTGCGATTGTACGGATTGCCCGATATGGTGCAAACGGCGTATGATAACCGTATGCCTCACGTGATTTGCGATTATTTGTTTAAACTGGCACAAGATTTCAACACATTCTACCACGATTGCCCGATTAAAGGTGCCGACGAAGCAACTCAAAAATCCAGATTGACCTTGACGAAATATACCTTGCGTGTAATGAGTCAAATGACCGAGTTATTGGGATTACAAGTCCCCGATAAAATGTAAGGAGATTTTATGGATAAATTGACCTTTACCGAATTATAGGCAAAAAATACAAACAGCTTGATTATTTAAATAAACCTTATCAATCCACATATTGATAAGATTCCATCCTTTTAATCGTAATCTTAATGTTCTATAGTGGCGCAAAAAACCAAAATAAGAATTCAGTACATTTAATACATTTTTCAAATGTGGTATTTTTTTTACCACCTCCCAAAAAGCATGTCGCAGGCGCCGTCCGGCATACAGTCGCCAAGGCAAAATAAAAGCACCAGTAAAGGCAAATCCTTTGGTGCAATGTTGTAAAATACTTTTGGCCGGATGCAATTGCAAATGAAAATGATCAGCCAAAAACAAAGAAATTTTCCTTTTTACCCTCAACAAAATATCTTTTTTAGTATGCATTAAAACCATATCGTCCACATAGCGCCCATAATATACACCGCTGGCTGTTATAAAATTATCAAAATCGCGTAAATAAAAATTGGCAAAAATCTGGCTGGTTAAATTACCGATAGGCAATCCCTTTTTTTCTGACACACGAAACAAGCTTTTAGACTTAGGCATTTTATCCCAATCCGATTTTTTTCCCTTAATGATACAATGTTTTTGAGATTGATGATATACCACCTGACGCACCAAAGACAAAATAATTTTTTTATCGGCCCTGTGATAAAAATCATGTATCAATTAGGCCAACATTTTGTATAAAATATCATGGCGAATGTGCATAAAGAAAGCACGAATATCTAACCTGAGCACAAAACAATCGGATTTAAATCCTTTTGAACATTCCTTTAAATGGCGATAGACGGTTTTGACGCCGTATAAAGTTCCCATTCCTTTACGGCAACTGTATGAATTTCTGGAAATAGCAGCATCCAACAATCCCCCTAAACGTTGAATAATTAAATGATGCACAATTCTGTCCCGAAAATCGGCAGCAAAAACCTCTCTTAAGACCGGTTTTTTCACAACAAAAGCAATAGACCGACCAATTTTATAAGTTCCGTCATTTAACTCACGCCACAACAAGACCAAATTTTCTTCCAAATTCATTTCAAATTTCAAAGCATTTATCGTTCTGCGTTTATTTTTCCGACACTCATAATAGGCTTTAAATACATCCTCCAAAGAAATCAGCGGTTCATTTGAGGGAGTAAACAGTTCTTGTTGTTGCATACATTCTTATACGCCAAAGGTTCTTCTGATCAGGTTATAAACTAAAAAGCCGAAAAACTACCGACAAACCGCGTAGTTGTTGTTGTTGCGATTGTTGTTGTTGACGTTACCATTGTTCAGGTTCACGTTGTACGCGTTGCAAGAATTTACAGTTCTTGTGTACAACAATCACAGAAAGTCATGACTGATTCCCACTATACCGGCGATGCTGAGCCCCCACGAAGAAAGGACACCGGTGCATGACCCTTTTTAATTTAATTAATATTATTATAAAACTGCTCGCTCGGACTAACCAGTGATTAATTCCGATTCCGGCAGAACCTTTTTTGTATCCTCCTGTTTGTTGTGATGCGACTGATGATATTTTTGCCAAGACGTCGCTTGCTTGACAATTTTATCCAAAAACTGCGCCAAATGAGCCATTTGACGAGTGGATAAAACCTTCATATCATGGCTGAGCCGTAATTCAACCCGAACCATATCTAAAGACGCTAAAAATCGACTTAAATGCATAACCCGTTCATCGGGCAAGTGATTTGCCTGAAAAATTTCATAGAGCAGCACTAAAACATCCCGATTGATTTGTTCCCCTAAACAATATTTAAATTCACGGGGGAACTTATGGGTAATCAAATACACTTCACGTACGAATTGATATGTATCAATATAAATCGGTAAAACGTTTGTTGTACTCATATTTTTCACTATTAAACTATTTTATTCTGATACTTTTTGTCATACTTCAATCATTTTGATTTGTCAATCCATAATTTAATTTTTTTTTCATATTTTATCGGGGGCTGTTTTTTGGATGTCATACACCTGTTCCGAGTCCCCCCAAAAATTTGCGATCGCTTTTGACGGGGGCCCGACCCCATTCAAAAGCGAAAGGACAGAGGCTGGCCTCTGTCCTTACTTAATATTTTAAAGCCCCCTTGCACGCAGGGGGGCTGGCGGACGCCCTTCGGGCGGGATTCTCGCCGATA
>JAFTHM010000012.1 GCA_017457425.1 Alphaproteobacteria bacterium | reverse complement strand
TATGATTTGACGGTTGTACCAAACCCCTCAGATGAAACGCAATACGGCATTCAAATTACGGGCGTACCATCTTCTATTTGTAAAATGGTTGGCGATGGATTAAAACAAACAGTTGCCGTTTATGTTGGTAATGAAGATTATGATTCAGACACAAAAGAAGACCCGTGTGACGAATCGGACAACAACACCATGGAATTTTATTTTGACACCGGAGCCGTTGAATCGGACGGGTGTAAAACGGATGCCGATTGTGGTACGAATAAATATTGCGATATGGATACAGGCATTTGTTTTCGTGGCGATAAACCGGAAGGCTCACATGGTGTCTGTACAACAACCAATGAATGTTGTACCGCAGGGCAGTTTCCATACACAACACATGGCGATGATTGTTCTACCGATACAATCGCAAATGGTATGTGTTATTACGGTACATGTATCGCCAAAGGATGTACCTACGATAAAAATCAATGCACGGGCAAAACATACTGTGCCAGTCCGAATGACAGTTGTACCGAGGCCTTCCCAAGTGATCAAACCGGCACATGCGTAGAGGCGGATTTTGCAAAACTTTATGTTGGTGATAAAACATATTACGTATCGCACCATTATATGAGTTGGTGGGATGCAGATGCTGCCTGCAAGGCGTTAGGACGTGATGGATTGGTGGAAGTAGATGACCTTATCACCGGCTGGAACGGCGGGTATGATTGGGTCAATCACGAGCTGACAACCCTTGGCACAGCCTTGAAAAACCATTTTGGAACAGGGCACGAGTACATTTGGACAAATGACTTGGCAGCCAATTCTTGCGACGCATATCGTGTAGGTGCGGATGATGGCCGCGTTGATGACGGGGATCGCAACTATTATAACTACACCGAGTACCCCAGCTATGCCGTATGTCGGTAGTTTTTCGGCTTTTTAATAGGGGCGTACTTTTGTCTTTCGCCGGCACTCATGTGTGTCGGTGAGAACTCCGCCCGAAGGGCGTCCGACGGCCTCCTTGTGTGCAAGGAGACTTAATTAAATTTCGCCAGAGTTTTATCTCTGGCGGGTCGCTTTTGAATGGGGTTGGGCCCCCGTCAAAAGTGATCGCAAATTTTGGGGTGTACCGATGCTTGATATCAATATCCATTGGGTAAGAATACAATATGAATATCCTTGGCATACAGCAATCTCTCCGCCTGATTTCGGATTAAGTGCGGAATGACAGAGAAGAAAAAACTGTCATGCTGGACTTGAACCAGCATCCAGAAAACAATGAATTCCTTACGACTGGTACCAGTCATTCATTATTTTTTATCGCAATCAAAGAAAATGTTTTCTCTTTTTACGACACTTTTATGATAATTATAAAAAAGTGCTTGCATTTTTTGAAAAAATTGTGTATAAGATAGTCCTTAATATTAAAAAAGGGATGCTCGGGGTATGGGCAGACCGGTTATCATTTGAAAAGAAAAGAGAGTTTAAAATGGCAGTACCTAAGAAAAAAACATCTAAATCTAAAAAGAACATGCGTCGTTCTCATCACGCTTTGGCCGCTAATACAGCCGGTCAATGTCCGAAATGTGGCGAATTGGTTCGTCCGCACCATGTATGTGAATCTTGCGGTCACTACAATTCTAAAGAAGTGATTGTAAAAGCTGACGCCGAATAAGAAAGGGTGGTCTTTTGAGCGATACGTTAGTGATATCTGTTGATGCGATGGGTGGCGATAATGCTCCTGACGCTATCATTGAAGGGGTGGCAATTGCCGCAAAAAAACATTCAAACGTCTTCTTCTTTTTATATGGGGATGAAGAACAAATTAAGCCTTTAATTGAAAAGTACGGATTGGCTGACGATCGTTATAAAATTCACCATACAACGGCTGTGGTTAAGGCTGATGATAAGCCATCTGTGGCTATTCGTTCCGGCCGTGAAAGTAGCATGTGGAAAGCCATTATGTCTGTGCGTAATGGATATGCTAAGGCGGTTGTTTCTGCTGGCAATACGGGCGCATTAATGGCTATGAGTAAGATTTGTCTTGGCACGCTGGCTGGTATTGATCGGCCGGCGATTGCTGCGATTTTGCCGACACTAAAGGGGCAATGTGTCGCCTTGGATTTGGGGGCTAATGCCGAGTGTAATTCCCAAAATTTGGTGGAATTTGCCGTTATGGGGCATGTGTTTTACTCCATTATGTTTGGCGCCGAAAAACCAAGTGTTGGTTTGCTTAATATCGGGTCAGAGGAAACAAAGGGGCGTGAAGAAATTCGTGAGGCTGCATCCGTATTAAAAGGATTCGGCGATAAAATGAACTTCCATGGTTTTGTGGAAGGAAACGATATTTGTATCGGTACGACCGAAGTTGTTGTTTCTGATGGTTTTTCCGGAAATGTTGCACTTAAAACCATTGAAGGAACCGCAAAATTTATTACAACGTCTTTAAAAGAAACAATCAAAAAATCCATTGTGTCTAAATTCGGATTTATGTTGGCCTTGCCGGCACTTAGAAAACTCAAGAAAAAAATGGACCCACGTATGTACAATGGGGCGATGTTCTTGGGGCTTAATGGCGTGTCGGTCAAAAGTCATGGTGGGGCAGACGCTTTTGCCTTTTCTCATGCCGTGTCAACAGCCATTAGTTTGGCTCAAAACGATTTGTGCCAGCGTATAAAAAAAGAGTTGGAACATGTGTTGGAATATGCTCCGGCTGATGAGAGTTCTCGTTAATAAACCCTAACAAATGCGAGGTGTAAAATGATTAGAGCCGTTATATCGGGAATGGGTGGATATTTACCCGAAAAAGTTTTAACAAACTTTGATTTGGAAAAAATGGTTGAAACGACGGATGCTTGGATTCGTGAAAGAACCGGTATTGAGTCTCGTCATATTGCTGGCAGTGGGGAAACAACGGGTGATTTAGCATTGAAAGCAGCCACTGAGGCTTTGGAAAGTGCCGGTATCACAGGGGCTGATGTGGATATGATTGTGTTCGCAACAACAACACCAGATGAAACATTTCCAGCAACGGCTACGAAATTACAAGCGGCTATTGGGGCTAAGGGATTTGCTTTTGATATTCAAGCGGCTTGTTCCGGATTTATGTATGCCTTATCTGTTGCCAATCATTTTATTACGGCTGGAACGGTTAAAAATGCTTTGGTGATTGGTGCGGAAACTTTATCTAGAATTGTGGATTGGTCTGACAGAAATACCTGTGTGTTATTCGGTGATGGGGCAGGGGCAGTTTTGTTGACGGCTGAAGAAGCTCAAGGCACGATAGCAGATAGTGGTGTATTGAATGTGATTTTACACTCTGACGGAAATGTGCGTGATATGTTAAAATCTTCTGGCGGGGTTTCTGCAACAAAAACGGTTGGAACAATTATGATGGAAGGTCGTGAAGTGTTCCGTCATGCGGTAACTAATTTGGCAGATGTTGCAAGTGAAGTGTTGAGTACAGCAGGGTTAACAAATACCGATATTGATTATTTGGTGCCACACCAAGCTAATATCCGTATCATTGAAGGAACGGCTAAAAAATTGAATTTACCTATGGATAGAGTGATTGTAACGTTGCCCGAACATGGGAATACGTCATCGGCTTCTATTCCGCTTGCTTTATATGCCGGTGTGAAAAGTGGGAAACTTAAAAAAGGTGATTTATTATTGTTGGAATCTATGGGCGCAGGGTTAACTTGGGCCGGTGGTTTAATCCGTTTGTAAAATAAAAATGCTTAAAATAAAAAAAAGACTTGCAACTTTTTTTGTTTTATGGCAAAGTGATAAATATGAAATAACTAATTATAAAAAAAGAGGAAAATAAAATGACAGCTAAAACAATTACCCGTGCAGATATTGCCGAAGCTATCTATCGTGATTTGGGCTTTTCTCATTCCGAATCATTTAAGTTTATTGAACAAATCATTCAACATACCATTACGGCTTTGGCAAATGGTGAAGAGGTGAAAATTGCTAAATTTGCTACATTTACACCACATGCAAAGCACCAACGTATCGGTCGTAATCCGAAAACAGGTGAAACACATCCGATTTGTTCCAGAACAGTTGTGTCTTTTAAGGCCTCTAATTCCTTGAAAGGTGTTTTAGCCGACTAAATTTAGGAGAGACCCATGATGAAAGCCGACAGTGCGTATCGTACGATAACGGAAGTGGCGGATTTATTACAAGTTCAAGCTTCAGTGCTGCGGTTTTGGGAAACTCAATTTTATCAAATAAAGCCAATAAAACGCATGGGCGGTCGCCGTTATTATCGGGCCGAAGATGTTGTTTTGTTGGCTCAAATTCGTGATTATCTGTATAAAGAGGGGCTGACGATTAAGGGGGTTCAAAAACGCTTAAGACAAGACGGTTCTCAAGATATGGATGCACCTATGTTGGGCAAAGATATGCAATCTGAAGATGCCTTTGTTCAAGAAGTTATAGATATTAAAAGTTATTTATCGGATTATCTTTAGTATCCCCTAAATAAAGACGGAGGATATATGGAAAAGTTATCAGTTTACATTCTAACGTTAAATGAACAAGCTCGGTTGCCTCGTACTTTAGAAGCGGCCGTAAAGGTGGCGGATGAGCTTATTGTAGTTGATTCTGGATCAACGGATAAAACATGTGAAATTGCCCAAAGTTATGGAGCAAAGGTTATTTTTCATAAGTGGAAAAATATATCTTCTCAAAAAAAATATGCCGAAGAACAATGTTGTTATGATTTAGTTTTATCTTTGGATGCCGATGAAGTGTTATCCGATAAATTAATTCAGGAAATTTTATCTGTTAAAGAAAATCGGTTGGCCGATGCCTATAAAATTAAAATTGCCGATATGATGCCTGGGGATAAAAAACCATCCAGATTCGCCAAAACTTATAATCTTGAGCGGTTATATGATAAAACAAAAAGTTCTATGCCCGATGATTTAACACACGACAGAATCGTGTTAGGACAAGGGGTAAAAGTGGCTCAGCTAAAACATTTAGTGTACCATTATTCGTATCTGAGTTTAACTAAAACATGGGAAAAATATAATGTGTATACAGATGAACTATTGAAAACGGCAATTGCAACAGGTAAAAAATATTCTTTATTCCGATTAATTATTGAATTTCCGTATCAGTTTTTGAGATATTATTTTTTGAAAAGAATGTTTTTGCGTGGTCGTTTTGGGTTTATTAATGCCGTTACGATTTCTTATTTTCGTTTTTTAAAAATTGCCAAGTGGCAAGAATACTATCTGATAAATAAGGATAAAAAATGACCTGTCGTCCTGTATCATTATTCTATTGTAAGGGACAAAACTTTGGGGATGCTGTTAATCCGATATTGCTTGAGCGTGTTTTTGGATGCCCTTGTGTTCAAGGAACAAAAGCAAACTCTACTTTAATTGCTATTGGGTCTATTTTTCAGCGTTTTGCAACAAATAATCCGTTTGAAAATTTGATAAAACCGATATATCCGAAATTACATGTCTTTAGTACCGGATTTATTTCAGATAAGCAGTATCGTTATTTTAAACGCCAGATGGAAATTTATGCCGTCAGAGGGTATTATACAAAGGGGCAATGTGAAAAAATATTGGGTAAACAGTTAGATATACCCGTTAGAGATGCTGGGCTGTTATTGTCTCACTTATTGGAAAAACGACCGCAAAAAAAATATGCTTTGGGTATTATTCCGCATGTGAGTGATTGGGATAATCCAATATTTGAAGAACTTTCAGAAACGCCATATACGACACGAATTAATTTACGAGAAGACCCTTTAGTTGTTTTAAACAATATAGCCGAATGTGATTGTGTTATTTCAACGGCTTTACATGGTTTAATTGCTGCGGACAGTTTGGGAATACCCAATAAGTGGATAGAGGTATCAAAGGCCGTTGAGGGAAACGGATACAAGTTTCGTGATTATTATTCTGTCTTTGGGTTTAATTCGGTACAACCACTTGTATACAGGGGAGGGGTACACAATCCAAAAATAAAAATACAAGATATATACGACGATTATTGCATAACTCCCTCACAAGTTCAAAAAATTCAACAAGATTTATTACGGGTTTTTCCGTTTAGATAACGAAGGGAGATATCATGAAAATCTTACATATTGCCAACTTTAATTTACTGAAAACAAATGGATGCTGTTAAAACAGTATGCAAAAGAAAATTACAAATGGCCTTATTCGTGCCGGACACAATGTTGTATCTTTTTCTGACAGAGATTTGTGTCGTATGATGGGCATTACGGGGTCTATGAATGCCTTAGGGCGTAAGCGGATAAATGATTATTTGTTGAAATTTGCGTTGCAAATTCGACCGGATATTATTATGTTGGGGCATGCTGATACGATTAAAACCAAAACGCTTTTGGAAATAAAAAAACGGTTGCCTCATGTGAAAATGGTGGATTGGAATGTGGATTGGATTTCATATTGTGAACGAGCCAGTACCCGTTTTAATAAAGATACAGATTTTAATCTTACAAAATTAAGAGATAAATCTTCGGCAACAGATGTCATTTTGGTTACAACCGGTGATAAAGAGGCTTTAAAACAACTCAAAACAGATAAAAATACAGTTGCTTTTATGCCCAATATTGTTGATAAAAGTATTGAAACGGGTCGTGTTTTTGAACGGGACATAGTACCTCATGATTTTTTATTTGTAGCCACACCTCGGTTAGAACGGGAATTTTGTGGTCAGTTTGTTTCTGTGGATAAAGTTGCTGAGGATATTAAGACGCATATTCCCGATTTAAATCCGTTATTTGCCGGCGTTATGGGAACCCCCAAAATTCATTCTACTGATTATCAAAAAGCGTGTGAAAGTACGGCCATGGGGTTGTCTTTAAGTCATATAAATTCTGTTTATTTGTATCAATCTGATCGGTTAGCCCATTTTATGGGTAATGGGGTGTTGACCTTTTTAGATTCGGCCAGTGGATATCGTGATTTCTTCAGTGATGATGAAGTTGCTTTTTATGCGACACCAGAGGAACTTTATCAAAAAATAGCCTACTATAAAGCTAATCCTTTAGAGCGTATGAAGGTTGCAAAAGCCGGACATGATAAATATGTATCTTTGTTTAATGAGGTAAAAGTAGCCGAATATATAATAGATTTGGTTCTAACGGGAACGGCGGATAAAAATAAATATCCTTGGGCTGTTGTGATATAAAAAAGGAGGAAAATATGCGTTTTTTAATGTTGGCTGTATCTATATTAATGTGGAACATGACTGCTTGGGCAGCCCCGTTTAAATTGGCCGTTTATGGTGACAGTTTGGCGGCCGGTTATCGGTTAACTTCGCCGGATGCTTTTTACAGTCAGTTGGAAAAAGCTTTGCATGATAAAGGATATAAAAATGTATCCGTTATTAATTTCAGCAAAAGCGGAGAAACAACGTCCGGTGGTGTTAAACGGATGTCTTCATTGGTAGGGAGTAAACCCGATGGTGTTTTATTGGAACTGGGTATTAATGATGCTTTGCGTAGTCAACCCATTCATGATACAGAACGTAATTTGAAACGTATGATTGAACGATTACAACAAGCCGGTATTCCGGTTATGTTGATTGGTATGCAAGTGCCACCTTTTCAAAATCCGTCTTATGCTAGAGCTTTTAACAATATGTATGAAGAGTTAGCCCGTAAAAACGGTTTGTTGTTATATCCGTTTTTTATGAAAGATGTTTTAAAATTTAATCCGGCAAAAATGAGTTTTGATACGACTTATTTGTTATCGGATGGTGTACATCCAAATGCCGAAGGGGTTAAAATAATGGTTCGCAATATCTTGCCGACCGTTATAGAGTTTTTAAACGAAAACGGCGTTAAAAAATAATCATTATTTGTTGATATCTATGATAACTAATTCACTTTGAGTGCCGACACGGATAAGTGGACCCCAAGTGCCGACACCGGATGAGACGATGGTGTCGGTTTTTTGTAGCTTGCGATACCCATAGGCATTCGGAAATAACCATTTAACCAAGAAATTAAACGGAAATAATTGGCCGTTATGTGTATGACCGGATATTTGTAAATCGGCTTTTTCGGTAATACTGTCAGGAATTGATGCGGGATTGTGGTCTAATACCACTTGATATAGGGTATCGGGAATGTCCTTTGTTAACCGATTAAGGGACAAACGATGAGGATTCGTTTTATCATCTCGGCCGATAAAGGCAATGTTTTTCTCTGGAATCAGACGGACTTCATCTTTAAGTACAATAACACCCGCCTCTTTCATCGCTTCAATATTATCTTGAACTTGCCCACCGTAATATTCGTGATTGCCGATAATGCCTAATACCGTGTTTTGTGTGTTGAAATCTTTAAATAAACTGATAATCGGTCGTTCCATAAAATAATCCGGACGCATTTCAATGACATCACCACCCAAGATGACATAGTCTGGCTTAGTTTCTTTTAATAGGGCAAAAATTTCTCTGAGTTTAGCAACACTCATATTATGCGGGGCGACATGCAAATCGGATAGAAAAGCAATTCTGGCCGATACGTTTTTATCCGAGGATAAATGATAATGCATCACTTTGATGTTTTGCGTATTCCATACGGCATACAAGCCGATAAAGACAGCTAAGGCCGACAAGGCAGATATAAAATGGGGTTTATAGCCGAAAAATACTTTGCCGTAATGAGGTATCATTAATAAAAAATCGTTGATGATAAATATGATAATCAAATAAGATACGGTGGCCAGCAAAAACGAACATAATACGGTTGTTTCTTTGGCAAAAAAGGCCGAAGAATGTGTCAAATTCATTAAAATAAATAAGCCGTTAAAGGCTACTAAAAATAATATACCTAATATCCAACTAACCAAAGTGGATACCGGAAAATGCCATGCCAAAAAAGCACTAAATGCGACCGCAAAAAATTCGTAAGCCAATAACAGATAAAACATAATTTCTCCTTAATTTTTTTGTTTTATTATAAGGTGTTTTTCAAAAAAAAGAAAGAGGACGATTTTTTTATTTACAAACATTTTAAAATCTGCCTAAAATGATATGACAATTTATAACAACAGGAGGATTTTATGTCATACAGATTTATTTTAAATGAAACCAGTTATCATGGGGCCGGTGCCGTTAAAGAAATTATTCCGGAAATTACATCTCGTGGCTTTAAAAAAGCTCTTATCGTAACGGATGAAGATTTGGTCAAATTCGGTGTCGTAAAACGGGTGACGGATTTATTGGATGGGGCAGGGATGGCTTATGATATTTATGATAAAGTCAAGGCAAACCCCAGTGTTGATGTGGTTAAAAATGGGGTAGAGGCTTTTAAATCTGCCGGTGCGGATTATTTAATTGCTATCGGTGGTGGGTCGCCTCAAGATACGGCTAAAGGTATCGGGATTATTATTAATAACCCTGAATTTGCCGATGTCGTGTCTTTGGAAGGGGTTGCCCCAACTAAAAATAAAGCTGTGCCGATGATTGCCATTGCCACAACGGCTGGAACGGCTGCCGAAACAACTATTAACTATGTGATTACGGATGAAGAAAAACGCCGTAAATTTGTGTGTGTGGACCCGCATGATATTCCGGTGGTTGCCGTTGTAGATCCTGAAATGATGGCTACAATGCCAAAAGGATTAACGGCCGCAACCGGTATGGATGCTTTGACACATGCGATTGAAGGATATACAACATTGGGTGCTTGGGAATTGGCCGATACGTTGAATTTAAAAGCGATTGAATTAATTGCTCGGTCTTTGCGTGGGGCTGTTAATAATGACCCGAAAGGACGTACCGATATGGCACTTGGCCAATATGTAACGGGTATGGCGTTTTCCAATGTAGGACTTGGTGTTGTGCATGGGATGGCACATCCGTTAAGCGCTTTTTATGATACACCGCATGGGGTGGCTAATGCCGTTTTATTGCCATACGTAATGGAATTTAATGCCGATTATACAGGCGAAAAATTCCGTGAAATTGCCCGTGCTATGGGGGTAAAAGGCGTTGATGAAATGACCGAAACCGAATATCGCAAGGCCGCTATTGATGCCGTTAAACAATTGTCCACCGATGTCGGTATTCCGGCAACCTTGAAAGAAATCGGTGTGAGGGAAGAAGATTTAGATGCCTTGGCCGATGCCGCTATGGCGGATGTCTGTACGGGCGGTAATCCGCGTCCTTGCACCAAAGAGTTGGTTTTACAGGTTTATAAAACCGCCTTTGGTGAATAAATTTTATTCAAAATATGAAAGAGCCTCAATTATGAGGCTCTTTTTTAATTTTTTCTTGCTATTTTAGTGAAGTTTCTTTAAAGTAGATATTAAGGCAAGCGTTTTGCCCTGGGGTGTCGTAACCTCTTGCATAAGCGTCTGATATTGGATGAAAAATATGCTTCCAGCTTGGCTGGAAGATGATAAAATAACCCGCTTGGGCCAATATGTCATACTATACTTATGCATAGTTACGAACTTCCAGTCACTCTGATTTTTTTAGAGTGATTTTTTCATTAATGAAAATTGGAAAGGGTATAGATATGAAGAATTTAAGATATACAACGGCTTTACAGTCTGGTCGCTCTATGGTTGAAATGCTGGGCGTGCTGGCAGTTATCGGCGTATTATCCATCGGCGGCATCGCAGGATACTCGTACGGTATGGATAAATATCGGGCAAACACCATTATAAACGATGTGAACTTACGGGCCATTGATTTAATTGCTCAAGTAAATAGAGGCGGAGATTTGTCTTTATCCGAATGGCCGACAAAATCAACAGTAGGATATGATATTGGGTTGGAAATGGAATCCGGTGAGGCAACCGGAGGCATTTTTGTTAAGGGCGTTAAACAACCGGTCTGTGAGATGTTATCTGAGGCCTTGATACAAACGGCAACGGTTAAAATTGGTACTGTGGAATATACTGATGCAACCAATATTGTGTGTGGAGAAGAAAATGACATGGTTTTTTATTATGATGATATTTTAGATACCAATGAAAAGACATGTCAAGATAAGGAAAACGGAGTATGTTTTGATAAACCAGAGCCAATGACATGTTCTACAGATGCCGATTGTCCGAATACAGCGTGTTATTTCTGTATTGGAGAAATGTGCCATCTGAAAGTTGGCTACTCTTGTCAATTAGAAGAAAATGGCGCATGGGATGGAATCTGTTATAAAGGCGAGTGTCTTCCTAAAGATAAACAAAAAACGTGTACAGCACATTCGGATTGTGATCCAGATGAATTTTGTAGTTTAAGGCTAGCGGGACTAATGGGGATAGATGCTACTTGCAAACCATTGTCATTTTATAAAGAAAATATCGTCCTTAGTGATAATACATCAAAAACGTTATATGTTACTTTTGATCCGTTATCATCAGACGATATGGTGGATGCCTGTGATAGAATAAGAAAACAATTACCACGGCTTTCAGAGCTTATACCAGATTTTTCTTACCTAGATCAGTTTTTTATACAAGGAACGCCCTCAGATTTGTATAATAAGATATGGGAGAAAAATGTTCGTATATTGCTTCATCAACAAGATTGGGGTGATGTTTTTAGCTGTAGAACACTATATAGAAGCGATAGAGGCGAAGAAATTACTTATTATGCCCCTGGGGAGTTTATTGGTACAGGCTATGTATGTTATTGACATGACAATAGTTTTGTAACATTTACAGTATAGACCATAAAAAAAACCTCGGGTTTCCCCGAGGTTCTTAAATTTTTAAATAATCCGAAAATTATTCAAAGATTTTGGCAACCACACCGGCGCCGACTGTGTGTCCACCTTCGCGGATAGCGAAACGTAAACCTTCGTCCATAGCAACCGGAACGATCAATGTAACTGTCAATTTGACGTTATCACCCGGCATAACCATTTCTGTACCAGCAGGTAATTCAATTGTACCTGTCACGTCTGTTGTACGGAAATAGAATTGCGGACGATAGTTAGCAAAGAACGGAGTATGACGACCGCCTTCATCTTTGCTCAAAATGTAAACTTCGGATTCAAATTTTGTGTGCGGCGTAATTGTACCCGGTTGAGCCAAAACTTGACCACGTTCAACTTCTTCACGTTTTGTACCGCGGAGCAATACACCAACGTTATCACCGGCTTGACCTTGATCCAATAATTTACGGAACATTTCAATACCTGTGGCAGTTGTTTTTTGAGTCGGTTTCAAACCAACGATTTCAACTTCGTCACCAACTTTGATGACACCGCGTTCAATACGACCTGTAACCACTGTACCACGACCGGAAATGGAGAACACGTCTTCAATCGGCATCAAGAAAGCTTTGTCAACTGGACGATCCGGTTGCGGAATGTAAGCATCAACGGCATCCATCAAAGCCATAATGGCATCGTGACCGATTGTTTTATCGCCACCGTCTAAAGCAACTTTAGCGGAACCTTTAACAACTGGGATATCGTCGCCCGGGAATTGGTAAGAAGACAACAATTCACGGATTTCCATTTCAACCAATTCTAATAATTCAGCATCGTCAACCATATCAACTTTGTTCATGAAAACAACGATAGCTGGCACACCAACTTGGCGAGCTAACAAGATGTGTTCACGAGTTTGTGGCATTGGACCATCAGCAGCAGACACAACCAAGATAGCACCATCCATTTGAGCGGCACCAGTAATCATGTTTTTAACGTAGTCAGCGTGACCCGGACAGTCAACGTGAGCATAGTGACGTTTTTCTGTTTCGTATTCTACGTGAGATGTAGAAATGGTGATACCGCGAGCGCGTTCTTCCGGAGCTTTATCGATGTTAGCATAATCAACGAAAGCTGCGCCGCCTTTTTCGGCCAAAGTTTTTGTGATGGCAGCTGTTAAAGTTGTTTTACCGTGGTCAACGTGACCGATCGTACCGATATTACAGTGCGGTTTAGATCTTTCAAATTTTTCTTTACTCATTATTACTTTTCCTTAACTGATCAGTGTTAAAAAACGTCCCACCATGGGACAAATTGGAGCGGGTGAAGGGAATGTAAATCGGCTTTCGCACGATTTATTCCTCAAACCTGTAAAGGTTTTCGGAACCGTCCTGAGGACGTCGCTCGCTACGGGCATTTTTTCGCCCTTGGCTCGCCGAACCCTCTTGTCGGGTCCGCTTCCGGTACCCGTTTGATGACCGAGTTGCAACACCAGCCATCTTTTTTTTGGAGCGGGTGAAGGGAATCGAACCCTCGTATTCAGCTTGGAAGGCTGGAGCTTTACCATTAAGCTACACC
>JAFTHM010000080.1 GCA_017457425.1 Alphaproteobacteria bacterium | reverse complement strand
ATGGATAATGGTATGCGTGTTATGATTCCGCCATTTGTAACAACCGGTGAAAAAATCGTGGTGGCAACTGCTGATACAACTTATGTTGAAAGGGCAAAATAATGGCCGAAGTAAAAACGGAACATCGGCGTATTACGCCCCGTGCTCAAACAATGCGAAAGCGTCCCGAAACACGTGAAGAACAAATGATTGCGGCTTTGTCACCGAACTTGAATGTGATGGTGAAAGCGGTGCGTGCTGCCGGTCGCAGAATGGTTCGGGATTTTGGGGAAATTTCTTCCTTACAAGTGTCTTTAAAGGGGCCTGGTGATTTTGTGTCCAATGCCGATACTTTGGCCGAAAAAATCTTAATTGAAAAATTATCTGAAGATCGTCCGGATTATGGATTTATTACCGAAGAACGGGCGGAAATTACGCCGAAAAACGGTTGTGAATACACTTGGATTATTGATCCGATTGATGGCACAATTAACTTTTTACATGCTATTCCGTGTTTTGCAATTTCGGTGGCTTTAAAATATAAAAATGAAGTTATTGCCGGTGTGACCTATAATCCGGTAACAAATGAATTATTTTATGCCGAAAAGGGACAAGGGGCCTTTTTAATGACACCAACGGGAAATGTGCGGTTGCGTGTGTCCGGTCGTGTCCATTTGGCTTATGCTTTGGTTGGTAGTAATGGGTTTAGTACGCCGAAAAATCGTCTAGTTATGGAACGAATTGTAGAAAAAGTAGCCTCTACTCGTTATAACGGGTGTACGACGTTGTCTATGGCGGCGGTGGCTGCCGGTCAATTGGACTTATATATTGCGACACAATTTAAACCATGGGACTTGGCCGTTGGTTTCTTACTGGTGAAAGAGGCCGGTGGATACATCAGCGATTTTGCCGATCATAAGGAAATTGATGAAATTATATCCAGTCAAACCATTGTTGCCGGTAATTATAAATTAAAAGACCAAGTGTTAAAATTAATAAGGGGGTAATATGAAAAAAATTATATTGTCTTTATTGTGTGGTGCGTTGATGTGTTCATTTGTGATGCCTGTATTGGCTCAAGAATTAACACAAAAACGTAAAACGGCTGTTTTTTCTCCGGCTGTGATGGCGGGTAGTGCGACACAAGCAAAAGGACAGCAAGTAAAGAAAACATTGCCGAAAACGGCTCGTACAACAATTTTGCGTTTTGAACCGGGACAAATTGAATTGTCCGATGTACAAAAAGAATTGTTGTTGCATGTGGCAGAACGGTTGAAAAAAATGACTGATGGGCGTGTATCTGTTGTGTCTGCCTCTAAAAATAATAGAGATGCTTTAAGTCGTATTGATAAAGTGGAAAAATTTTTAACGGCGTATGCAGGGGGTAGTTTTTTATTTTATATTCGCATTATTCAACCCGAATATGTTGTCCCCAGTGTTAACAATACTGTAAAAATTACAATAAACCGATAAAAAATGCTTGCAATTTTATTTTTTTTGGTGTATAAAGTGCAAACAAGTTTTAATTTATAGAAGAAAAGGACCTAAAAAATGAAAAAAGGAATTCATCCGGATTATCACGAAATCACTGTTGTCATGACAGATGGTACAGAATACAAAACAAGATCAACATACGGGAAAGCCGGCGATACAGTTCGTTTGGATATTGACTCTTTGTCTCACCCAGCTTGGACAGGTGTTCAACGCTTATTGGATACAGGTGGTCAATTGGCTAAATTTAATAAAAAATTTGCTGCTTTTAAAAAGCCGACTGCAGCTTAATTATATATTTCATATAACTTCCTTTAAAACCTCTCTGATACAGGGAGGTTTTTGACTTGTTGATTGAACGGTATAGGCCTATATGGGGAGTATATTGGGTGTTTGGCCACCACTCAAATGTGCAACAAAAGAAATAGTTTGACAAAAAATATAACTTGTGATATACTGGCTCTTATAAAACATATTTACAAGGAAAAATTATGGCTTCGGATTTTATTACAGCAATCAGAAATGGTAATGTGCCTCAAATATCTCAATTTTTGCAAAATGGGGCAGAAATTAATGGACGGGATGAACGAGGGTGGTCTCCTTTAATGCATGCGGTTTTTTCTGGAAACCCCAATATTGTTAAAATGTTATTAAATATGGGGGCTGATAAAGATACACGTAATAAACATGGGCGTAGTGTATTGACGCAAGCATCTCGTTTCGGACATGCCGAGGTTGTTAAGGTCTTATTGGATTGGGGCGTGAATAAAGAACATAGAGATAGGGCTGGTCAAAGTCCACTCATTTATGCCGCCAGAAAAGGGCATATAGATGTGATGGCTGTTTTATTGAAACGAGGGGCCGATATTAATGGTCCGGATAAACATGGTAGAACGCCCTTGATGCATGCTGTGGATTTATTGCAGTATGACTCTGTTCAGTTTTTGGTGGAACATGGCGCTAATCGTCTGATTAAAAATAAATTTGGAGAAAGGGCTTACGATTATGCTCTTAAATGGGGTGATAAGACCTTGATGCGATTAGTATCTGAGTCTCAGATTGTTGTATCTCATAAACCGTTAATGAATATTTGTACGAAAGATAATGAAAAAATGCGTTAATGTTTTATAAAAAACACCGGTCTTTTAAACCGGCGCGATATCATGGATTTGGATTTGCATTTTGGTTTTGCCTTTCCAATGCTCTTGTTTTAGAAAACCTGCCACATGGAAATATTTATTTTTGGCATTCAGTAAAGTATCGCCAAGGGCCGACCCTTCGGCACGATATGCAATTGCAGATAAATATTTTCCGCCCCGACCACTTAACGTACAGGCAATATGTCCATTTTTGAGTAATATCGGTCTGGAAATCATCACGTTCTTCACAACAAAGCGCGGTTCGGGATTGGCCTCCCCAAACGGTGCCAATAAAGAAATTTGCTCTGTTAAAGTTGGAACGACACCGCCAATATCTACAAGACCATCAATTTCCAAAATCTGATTATCTGTACCGATTTGGTCGGGTGTAATATTTTCTTTTAAATAATTATAAAAGTCAGCTAATTTTTCTCTATGTAAAGAAAACCCAGCTGCCATAGGGTGTCCGCCACCACGGCTTAAAATTTTCTTTTCAATAGCATTCATCACTAAAGTTCCCAAATCCACTCCTTGAACGGAACGGCTGGAGCCTTTGACTTCATCTCCTTCAATACTTAAGGCAAAAACCGGTAAATTGTATTTGTCCTTCAACCGACCGGCGACAATACCAACAACCCCTTGGTGCCAATCTTCACCCTGCACAACAATAAACGGATCGTTTGACATGCGGTGTTCAACTTGTTCGGTTGCCGCTTGTAAAACGGCCGCTTCAATGTCTCGGCGTGTCATGTTTAAATCTTCTAAGATTTGAGCTAAGGCGGCAGCCTCTATTTCATCATCTGTAGAGAGTAATCGCATGCCTATATCGGATTTGCCAACCCGTCCGCAAGCATTAATTCTAGGGCCGAAGACGTATCCTAAATGATAAGCCGATGGGGCTTCTTCCAACCCGACCAATTGAGCCAAAGCGGCAATACCTT
>JAFTHM010000011.1 GCA_017457425.1 Alphaproteobacteria bacterium | reverse complement strand
TTGCATGTTTTAGGCCTGCCGCCAGCGTTCGTTCTGAGCCAGGATCAAACTCTCATATTTATTATAACACAAAAGCCATCATGCGCATCTTTCCATTACTTTACTTAAAGTCTTAACAGAAACCACTACAAAAACTTTACCATATATCTACATAACATTCTTTCAAACGTTTGCCTATACACTTCACTGATTATTCTTAACCAGTCCGTCTCATAGTTCCAATGCACCAAACAGCCTCGTCTATCCTAAAACAGCCAACAACTGCCCGTGCATCCGTCTCTTCTTTACATTATTCACTATGTCTTAACAACTTGCCGTCTTTCGCGGCGGTGAATGGGATATTATACTAATTCAAAACAAATGTCAACAACTTTTTTGAACTTTTTTACATAAAAATGCATTTTTTTGACATTTAATTGATTTTCATATTATTTTTCGTGTGGTATTTAGATAATTAACCGATATTTTCCCCTTCTTATTCCTCAAAAAACATAAAAACAACCTGACAAAAAAAAGATAAAAACACCGTTTTTACTTTATAATCTGATTATTTTTCCGAATCAGATTCGCAAAAAAATTTTACATTTTTCCGTTTTTGTGATATAATGATATAAAATATGAGGAGATAAAACATGAGTTTAAAACAAACATTGTTAGCACTGTCTTTGGGAGGGTCTGCATTAACCTCGTGTTCTGTCATACAAAATCAACCGGTAAATGATGTACCTCCCGCGCAACCGGCTCCAATAACCCAATCTGTTCAAGACACAAAAACCTCTGTAGAAGAGCAAGAGAAGCTTCAATTGCCAACCATCAACTTATCACCCAATATAGATGCAGAAAAATTTCATACCAACTTTGCCTCTTTAACCGACAGTCTTGAACGAGTAGATTTTGGAAACAATAAAGAACAAAAAGAAACAACAATATACGCTCTTCATGATTTGGCTCAATATGAATTTGGACAACGTATTATTGCCAATGCGCCGGCCGGCATTCAGTTTCGTCCCGACATTTCACCGGATACCAACCGTTCTGGAACATATTACGATAATGACAACACAATTGAATTGTGTCAAAATTTATACGAAGGCGATTATTTTTTTGTGGTAGATGTATTGGCACACGAAATGACACACGGCATTCAAAATGCTCATGGTCGGACAAATGATTATTTGTGTTCTCCGGTACAAGCCGTTGTCCTTAACAAACTGTGTGAAGCCGAGGCTTTATCCATTGGCACCATTGCCTCTGCTGTTTGTGATTGGAAATTAAACAGTCCCGAAAATATTAAAGGATTTACAGAGTATGATTTAATCGGGTGGTACAAAAAAAATTATAAAGATTTTAATGTGGAAGATTACAAAAAAACGGATCCGACTTATCTTTTTCAACAAGCATTAAAAACAACAAAAGACATTAATTTAGCCGCTCGTATAACAACGGGACAAATTGCCAAAAACTATATTCAAAAAAATCCGTCAAAAACAGCTGTTTCATGGCAAACACAATATGATCAGGTTGCTTTAGATGCCGTTAAAGCGTCCGAAGGAGAAATTTACCTGTCTAATGGGAATACCGAATTATTTAACCACAATGTACAATACTATAAAGAACAATACGGTTTAACCAATTCCGACATCAAAATGGGTTTAAGCCAAGATATGGAAGACCGTTTTATACAAACCGTATTAAAACTCAACCAAAACGGTGATTTAGAAAATGCCTCTCAAGAATTGGATTGGCAAAAACGGGAAGCTGATTTATTTGTATTTCGCCTTCACGAGGCCAAATCTGTTGAAGATATCAAAGATTCACTGTATTATTTCAAATACTCAAAACCGGAACATTCTCTTGAGGCTCAAGCGTTATTAACATCTGAAAACCCGATTGCTCAAAAGGCATTGGTTGAATTAACAAATGAAGGCTTTTTAAAATACGATATTCACGCCTTAAGTCCGCAAACGCCCAAACAAGTGAATACCTTAAAAAACATAGAAAAAAACTATAACTTGATAACGACACGTCCAACGAGAGAAGCGTTTTTAAATCCATCCAATCATTCGGTTCATCAACCACAACTAACATCCATGAAATTTAGCAATTCATCCTTATTAAATATGAATGACTTGCGCCCCACGCCAGCCCCATACATTCAAGACAATGTGCCAAATGCCGGCCCGCTATCCCGCTATTTTAAATCTTTTGGGCCATCAAACTCATCTCGCTGATAATTTTTGCGTTAAGTCAAAGCGCAATTTTTCGGTTATATCTTCTTTTAAATTTAATGCTTTATGATACTGATAGCCCGCTTCTCGCTTGCGTCCGAGTGCCAAATAAATATCCCCCAAATGAGATTGAACCAAAGCGCTATACGGCATCATATCTGCCGCCCTTTCTGCAAAACTCAATGCCTTTTGATATTCTCCTTGACGATAATATCCCCAAGCAAGCGAATCCCAAATATGTGGCTTTTTGGGGGTTAATTGATAGGCGCGATAAATATATTGCATAGCTTCAGATATATTTTTTCCCTCATCTAACCAAACATAGCCCAAATAATTCAAAATTTCAGAATCATTCGGTGTTATTGTTAATGCTTGCAATAAACTGTTATCCCGATTTTCTTTATGACCCATTTTATCTTGAACAACGGCTCGCATAAAATACACATGAGCCACCTCCTTTTTATCCACACCATTTATATGTTCCAACACCCAATTATATTTTTGTTCCGCCATTTGAAAGCGATTCGTATCACGATACAAATTACCCAGCATCGTCATTAACATCACATGAGAGGGCATTCGTTGGGACAGCCAAAGTAAAATTTTTTCTGCTTCCTCCATTTGATTCATCATCATAAAATTCAGTGCTTTTTTAAACAAAATGGTATCAGACGGCGGATTAACCGAATCGTATAATTTATTCGCTTCAGTATAATACTCTATTGCCTCAAATTGTTCTCCGCCCCAAATTTTATAAACATTACTCTCCGGCATTAAATATAAAGCCAATTGATTAAACATTAATCCGGTTTCGGCTGATTTACCTTGTCCATCCCAAACAGTGGAAATCAAAAAGAACGTATCCGCTACCCCAAATGTTGGTGACACACCTTGAAATTCATCCGCCCGTGTAACCAATATTTCCCCTAAAGCATTGTTTTTTTGAACGGCCGTTTCATATTTTTGTTTCATGGCGTTATCGTTTGTCCATTCATCTAAAGAGATATAAAACCATCTGGCAGCCATTAAAGAGGTAATTGTCGGCATTTCCAGTTGAACCAGCTGTTCAAAGGCTTCTTTAGCCGTTTGCGGTTGATTTAAATAAATGGCAATTAAAGCACGTTGATACCAATAAATGCCTTGCATTTCCTCTTTGGTTTTTAAGGGAATTAAGGCTTGAAATGCACGAATATCATGCCCCAGTGCCGCATGACTCCATGCCCGAATCACAGCATATAAAACACCTTGGGCATAATCGGGAGAATTAAAAACCGGACTCAATTTTAATGCTTGCTCATACTTTTCCTGTTTTATGGCCGCCGATGCCAAAAACAAAGGTGCATAGTATGAGTTTTCGTGTTGTGCCAATTGTTCGGCTGTTTGCATAAAAACATCAAAATGACCAGCTAATCCGCTGAGTAAATACGTTTCACGAATTAACTCCGGATTTTTCGGATCCCCCAAATAAGCTTGCTCATAATAATTTGCAGCCTCCTCAACATCTTGATTGTTGCGAGCCAATATACCCGCCAAATAAGCCCCTAAATCGGCTGTTTCGGGAAGAGGTCTGACAGATTTAATGCTATTAGATAAAACCATTGGGGTCATTTTATATCCAGAAAACCACAAACCACCAACAAATCCAACAGAGGCCATCGCCAAACAAAAAAGAGCAAAAAGAACTTTTTTCATTCGTTTATTAACTTTCTTATCTATAAAAAACTTTCATTTTAATGAAAAATATGATATCATCTTTTTATAACAAAAAGAAGATAAAAAATGACTCTATATCAAAAATTACGTTGGCTGACACGTATGGGGGTGGATGAAACAATATCCGAAACACCCGTCAACCGATTAAAAAAACAAGAAAAAAAAATAATCCCATTGGGCGACATTTCTCATACAACAACCACTAAACCGCAAACCGATACAGTTGTGCAAACCGCCATTACAACAGCCATGTCGGCAACGAATATCCCCTCTCTTTCTCAATTTTTACACACTTTTGAGGCAGCCACCCTCAAAAAAACGGCTGCTAATACCGTTTTTGCCTGTGGGAATACCTTGGCACCTTTAATGATTATCGGGGATATGCCTGAAGCCTCCGATGATTTGGCCGGCCTCCCCTTTACAGGAGAACATGGCGAACTACTCAAAAAAATGATGGCGGGTATCGGCTTAAATTTGGAAACAGAGTGCTACCTAACAACCCTTATCCCATGGCGAGCACCAGGCGGCCGTAAGCCCACTCCAGCGGAAATTGCATACTGTCTTCCTTTTGTAAAACGCCATATTGAATTGGTAAATCCTCGTTTTATTTTGTTATTTGGAGCGCTGACATCCGGTGCCTTACTTGGAATTGATAGTTTATCCCGAGCCCGAGGAACTTTTCACGCTTATCAATCTGAAAATCTATCGGCACCGATTCCTGTAACGGCTACATTTTCTCCAGCATATTTATTGAAAAATCAATCACATAAAAAGTATGCTTGGGAGGATTTAAAACGCCTAAAGGCCAAAATGAGCGAATCTGAAAGCGAATCTGTTTAATGCATTCTTTCTTTATTTGCTTATTTTCCACTCAAACTTCTTACAGGTTTTCTTTGTCCTCACCCATACCGTTATCCATTTTTGATATCCAAAAAATGACTCAGACAACCCTTTGATTTTTGTGCTGATTTTCCCTTGGTGTAGAGTCGTCAAAATCCCCTAAATATCCCCTTTATTTTTATTAACAAAGAGTTAATTTTACACCCCACATATAGTTAAAAACACAATATATTGTTTTAATTATACTATATATTGTGTCAAACATTTTATTTACATTTATAACCAAAAAGTTAATTGCTTTTTTCACAAATCCTTTTTATGATGACCTTATCAGCATATCACAGTAAGGATAAAAAAATGACGGATACACTTTTTAAACAATGGAATACCGTTTGTGGCCAACTGCAACAAGAACTTGGAGATGGCATAGCCTCTCGTTGGTTAACAAAATTGGTACCAACCGGTTTAGAAAACCATCAATTGCATTTGATGGCACCGTCGCCATGCGTTCAAGAATTAATCAAGAAAAATTATGCTAATCATATTTTAACCTTGTGGCAAACCCACAATCCGGATATTACTGAATTGAAATTTGGCTTAAAAAAACAATCTGTTTCACCTCAACCGGCAAGACCAACCTTAAAGGTATCCGAAATCATTTCTGCTCTCCCAACAAAACAGGTAGGACATCAGCATACTGAAAGCGATAGCGACTCATTGTCTTCGTTTTTAAATCCGGCCAATACATTTGATTCCTTTGTTGTAGGTAAGCCGAATGAATTTGCCCATGCGGCCGCAAAACGATTTGCCGAGGAAATGAATCCATCATTCAATCCGCTTTATTTACACAGTTCGGTCGGACTTGGCAAAACGCACTTAATGCATGCTATTGCTTGGCGTATCCAAGAATTACACCCCAAAAAAACAGTCTTATATCTATCTGCCGAACAATTTTTCCATCGTTTTGTCAAGGCAACACGAGCCGGTGTTTCTATGGATTTTCGGGATCATTTTCGTTCCGGTGTTGTAGTAATGGTGGACGATCTTCAATTTATTTTTGGCAAAAAAGCCACTCAAGAGGAATTTTTACATACATTCAATGCCTTAATTGCAAGGGGCAAAAAAATTATTTTATCTGCCGACTCGGCTCCTTCTGATTTAAAAGGGATTGAAGAACGGTTAAAGGCTCGTATTTCTCAAGGATTAGTCGTAGACATTCACCCAACCTCTTACGAACTGAGAATCGGTATTTTAGAAGAAAAAGTGGCGCAAAAGAAAATAAATGTTCCTTTTGATGTTTTGGATTATTTGGCCAGAAAAATTAC
>JAFTHM010000079.1 GCA_017457425.1 Alphaproteobacteria bacterium | reverse complement strand
TCCGGATGTGTCGTGAGGAAATTCCTGTGTCCATACATCAACACGTTTTTGGTTTTCCAGTTCCGTAGCCCTAGTGTTAAGCGTGTATACTCCTTTTTCGCTGGTGCCCGTTGTCCAATTGTTTACTAAATCGCCGACACTGACCATAGTTAAATTTTGAGCTGCACAGGCGGCTGTAGCATCCCACCAGCTGAGTGGTGTTTGGGACATATACCACGTTTCTTGTACACCATTTACATTAAGAACATATTTATTGAATTGCGGTTCAACGCATGTACCGGTTTCCCCCGTTTGGAAGGCGACATTATTGCTGGTATTTGAGGCGGCACAATAACGTCCGCCCGTACATATATTTGTATCATACGTGCATTGGCATTCATCACCGACACAAGGAGTGTCATTCGTTTCTTTGCAAGCGGCATTATAATAGGAGGCTTGATTACGGCCGGCATAACCGACATTATTGTAATTGGTTGTTAAATCAACAAAATAGTGGACTGTATTTCCCCCCTCAGTCCCAGATCCGGTTGTCCAAACAGCAGGCCAACCCCCTCCTCCATCAACGGCCTCATTCAGGGTTGTCGCCCGTTGTGTGCGTGTGAAATTGCCTTTACCACCACTCCAAGAACTCACAAAATCCGCCATAGAGGGCAATGTCCAGTTCTGAGTCTCGCATGCGGCAACAGTATCCCAATAACTCATCGTATTTTCGGATAGATACCATGTTTCCGTCACGCCATTTACGTTAACGGTATATCGGTCGAACCGAGGTTCAACGCATATTCCTGTTTCACCCTCCGGAAAGGCCTCATCCAAACTGGTATTTGGGCTGGCACAATATAATCCGCCCGTACATACATTCGTATCATATGTACATCCTTCCTCGGTTTTTTCTACGCAAGTACCTTGGTTACATTGACCGGCGATGCCGTCATCAAATGTACATTTTGCTCCCTCGGTGTTCCTCGCAACTTCACATCGGCCAAAACTACATATGGAACAAGCGGTACCACTATATCCTTGATTGCAATCATCATGTGTTTCGCATTCGGCCCCTTGACAGGAACCTTCAATACATACTTCATTTACATGACAGGCGGGTAAACATTTGCGAGGTTCAAAGAAAAAATACATTGTGTTTTTATCGGACAGATTGCAAAATTCTATATGTTCATTGAGATCTATTTCCGATTCGTCCACTTCAATTCTAGTTTCAATATGGTCGGCAAGGGTATCACCGATTAATCGGCAAACACGTTTTGGAACATCGGTAATTTGGATACCAAAACGGTCGTATTCTGCTTCATAAAAAAGTGAGGTCGGATAAATATATTCTTCATTTTCTAATGGCTTATTTAATTCGTCTTCATCAACATCCTGTGCGGTATGATTTTTTGATATCACCTCTATCCCCAACAAGGAGATACTATTAACTGTTTCATTGGCTCGGTACTTATCCATACCATAGTTGTATCCTATAATACCACCGATGGCTAAAACCCCCATAATGGCAAGTGTTCCCAGTACTTCAACCATAGACCGACCGGATTCATTTATGATATGAAAGTGTTTGTTTTTGATGTCCATGAAGTATCCCTCCTTAAAACCAGCCTCTATTATTTTATTATACACCTATGTAAGGAGATTGTCAAATGGCTAACAAAAAATATCCTCTGTTTGTCCAGAGGATATTTTGTTGATTTATTTTTACCAACCGAATGTCAGACCTCCCTTGAAGGTTGCAGAACCATTGCCGCCATAGGCTGCGCCGGCGTTAAGTAAGATGTTATCATTAACATGGTGAAATGCCCCTAACGCAAAGCCAGTTGTACCACGGTAATGACCGGTGCCGACCGATATTTGAGTATCTCCGGCAACACGGGCATTTGGCACTAAGGCCGACATGGCTGCTAAACTGGCAAAACCAGATTTCATTTCGTGGTGCATTTTTTGGGTACGATGTGTTAATGCATCCAAATTGCCTTCAACACGACTTAAGTTGCTGTCCAATGTGCTGACAGCAGATGATAAATCACTACCCGATGATATATAGCGTGTGCTGGTATAGGCACGATTACCAATAGCACTGTCTAAAGCCGTTAAGTGTTGTTCAACCGTTGTCCCGCTGGCTAAGTTTGTTCCACCGCCAGAGGTGGCCAATTTATCTCGTAATCCGTGAATTGTTCCCAACGTTGCATCAATATTATTTAAGGCAGCCACAACGGTATCGGCAGATTGTGTGCCCCCTTGTGTTAAAGCGTTGCCGATGGTAGCCCCTTCAGTGTATTGATTTAAGTCCGTAATATCACCAATAGTGTTGTTTAAGGCTGCAATATTGTTGTTTACGGTTCCAAGTTTTATCACGCCGTTTTGTTCAACCAAAACATCCGTTGTGCCAATTAATGCATCTGTGTAAGATTTGGCATTCGCTTCGGCATTTTTTACTGAGCCGACAACGGTTTCATCGCCGTTTAATATATCAATAGCAGCTTTATTGGTAGCAATTGCATTGGTATTAGCTGCAATATTCGTCGCATTTGTTGCAACAGCTCCATTCGCTAAATTTTGTACTGTTGTATCGGTGTATGAATTAGCAGATGTTAGGGCATTTCCTACTTGTTGGGCCACAGATCCAACCGTATTTGCATCACCATTTAAAACTGCAATAGCATCTGTATTATCTTTGACAGAACCATTTGCTAAATTATCTGTATATGTTTTAGCTGCTGCTAATGTTGCTGTATCTTGGGAGTCAGCATAGGATTTTGCACTTGCTTCCGCTGCAGCTGCTTTGTCATTAGCATTTGTATTGACCTCGGCAATTTGTGTATTAATTTCCGTTTTTGTATACACATCAGCTATGTTTGCTTTACCGGCTTGTAAAGCGGCAATATCAGCTGTGTTTGCACTGATTTTATCGGTGTTTGCCGTGATGTTTTGGGTGTTTTGAGTAATAGCATTTGAGTTATTTGTGATATTTGCCGTATTTGTTGCAACG
>JAFTHM010000078.1 GCA_017457425.1 Alphaproteobacteria bacterium | reverse complement strand
GGGACACAGGTTACGGTAACGGTTGATTCTGATGTGAATGCCTCTCATAGCAAATTGAAAATTGACTCCGGACAAAATATTATATTGGATTTAAGCGCTCATAGTGTGTTTGTGGATAAATAATCTGTTGATGTAGCACTGACTCTTGTTGATAATTCAGACATGAATAAGGATGGAACCGGTACAGGAAACTTGGTGATGTACAATGCGTCTTTATCTAATGCCGGTTTTTATATGGACTCTGGAAAGATTATTAATGCCAATCGTTTTGTTGTTTCAAAAACGAATATTAGTATGAATGGTGGATATCTTAAATCGGGTAGTATAGCCCTTACCGATTCATCAACGTTGAATATGATTGATGGCATTATTGAAGCAAGCAGTATGAGTTGTTCTGATACCGATAGTGTTATGATAAACATGGGTACTTTTGATGTATCCAATATGTCTTGTACCAATGTTGAAGATTATAGGTAGTAAAACCCCTATAAAAAAGGCCTCGTCAATTGAATTGGCGAGGCCTTTTTCTGATACATATTAAGTTTATTTCATCCGTTTTAAACGATTTTCCAACAAATCAAGTTCGGCATCAAAATCGCTTGGATGACGATCAAATCCGGCTAGATATTCACGTTGTGCGGCAACGTCTTGTAAGGCCAATTTTGAATCAACGGCCATTAAGGCATCAAATTCTTTTTCACTCATTTTGAGGCCTCTCCAATCCATTTGATTATAAACGGGCATCCAACCAAGGGCCGTTTCTGTCGCTGTTTTTGTGCCATTACAACGCCCGACAACAAAGTCTAACACACGCATATTGTCGCCAAAACCTGGCCACATGAAATTGCCTTTTTTATCTTTTCGGAACCAATTGACCCGGAAAATCAATGGCTTGTGTTTCAACTTTGCCCCCATGTTGAGCCAATGTGTCCAATAATCACCCATATTATAGCCACAAAACGGCAACATAGCAAACGGATCACGACGAATTTCGCCCATCGTTCCTTCGGCAGCAGCTGTTTTTTCGGACCCCATGGTGCTGGCTAAACACACACCATGTTGCCAGTTAAAGCTTTGGTAAACAAGTGGGGTATTTGTGGCCAAACGTCCACCAAATAAGAATGCCGAAATCGGAACGCCAGCCGGATTTTCCCATTCTTTATCAATAATCGGACATTGACTAGCCGGCGCCGTAAAACGAGAGTTTGGATGAGCTGCCGGTGTTTTGGATTTTGGCGTCCAATCGTTGCCTTGCCAATCAATTAAATGTTTGGGGGCTTTATCGGTCATACCTTCCCACCACACATCACCGTCATCAGTTAAGGCTACATTTGTAAAAATAGTGTTAGCCCGACAAGACATCATCGCATTTTTATTCGTTTTCATAGAAGTGCCTGGGGCAACACCAAAGAAACCGGCTTCGGGGTTAATTGCATATAAACGACCGTCTTTGCCCGGTTTTAACCAAGCAATATCATCACCGATTGTGGATACTTTCCACCCTAACATTTCACGAGGCGGAATCAACATCGCCAAATTGGTTTTACCACAAGCGGATGGGAATGCCCCACACACATATGTTTTTTCTCGGCCCTTTTGTAAGCCGACGATGAGCATGTGTTCAGCGAGCCATCCTTCATCACGAGCCATTGTAGAGGCAATTCTGAGGGCTAAACATTTTTTACCGAGCAAAGCATTACCGCCGTATCCGGACCCGTAGGAAATAATTTCACGTGTTTCTGGGAAGTGGGTAATGTATGTATTTTCCGGATTACAAGGCCATGCGACATCTTCTTCACCTTTTTTAAGCGGAGCGCCTACAGAGTGGAAGCATTTTACAAAGCTTTTATTCCCTAAATATTTCCATACCTCTTTACCCATACGTGTCATAATCCGCATATTGGCAACAACGTATGGCGAATCGGTAATTTCTACGCCGATTTGAGCAATTTTAGACCCGAGAGGTCCCATGGAAAACGGAATAACGTACATGGTACGGCCCTTCATACAGCCCTTCATTAAACCATTTAAGGTTTGTTTCATTTTTTTGGGGTCAGCCCAGTTATTGGTCGGACCGGCATCAGCTTGTTTTTTTGAACAGATAAATGTTCTGGCTTCAACTCTGGCCACATCCTTTGGATTGGAACGAGCTAAATAGCTGTTTGGACGTTTTGTCGGATTTAATTTGATAAAAGTCCCTTTATCAACCAATTCTTGGCAAATTTGTTTGTATTCTGCTTCGGTTCCATCGCACCAATAAATAGTATCTGGTTTTGTTAATTCGGCCATCTGAACGACCCATTTGATAATCTCTTTATTTTTGGTGGGACAATATTGTTTTGGTGTTGTTTTCCCTGTTGCTGCCATATTTTTTCCTCCTGTATAAAATTGTAATATTCTAAATATTAAAGGGGATTTTTTTTCAAGTCAATCCGTTTTGCGTGCAAAAAATTAAAAAATGTGATATACTATATGTCAGAGGTATTTATATGGCAAAATTTGCAGATACATTTTTATCAGAAGTTTCGGGGTACGCATTTAGTGTTATGGCGCAACAGCATATGTATGGTGAGTTGTCAGAGCCTCATTTCCAAAAACGATTACATCAATTAAAAAATAATATCCACCCTTCATCGGAATTAACTTCTATTCTATTTGAATGTGGGTATGGCAGATTGCCTCAAAAAGAAACAAAAGCCTCATTGGAGCAAGATCGTTTACGGCAAATGAAACAGGCATTAGTGCAAATTGCGGGGGTACCATCCGGCCGTGAATTATTATCCCATATGCCGTTGGATATATATATGTATGCCATGACACAAGAAGACAGAGGATTTTTTTCGGCATCGGAAAAAATGCTATCTATTTCTTCAAGACATCCGACATTATGGGTTAAAAATCAAGACTATTTGAAAACACTTGTTCATGAAATGACACACGCCAGACATGATTCTATTTGCCGAAATCGGCAGTATGGTTTTTCGCCAAAAGCATTCTTTTTTGAAAGTACCTTTGATGAGCTGGGAGCCAGATTATCGGCTGAAAAAGTTTATAATGAATTACAAACTTCAGGATATATCAAGCAAAATACACCCAAAGTATCAGCCATGCAGATTATTGATAAAATGGAACACTGTGGATATTTTTATGAGTTTGCTCAAAGTATATTTGATTATTTAGGGAATCAGACTTCCGTCATTTTAGATGAGGATAATACATTGGATAAACCGTTAAAACGTCTTTTTTTATACTATATGACGTTGTATCCGCAACTCAAACAGAAAAATGTATTGAACAAAATAAATGGTATTTATCAAAAGTTAGTGATGTATCCAGCCGGTCAGCAGGTCGGATTAACAAAGTATGATGTCTCTCATCGGTTGAAACAGTTGGGATATGGTACCCGTTAAACAGATTTTTCTTGACTTTTTTATGAATTTGTGGTAAAATCTTTGACAAAAATAATTTTTGCTATAAGGTTGTATCATTTTATGAAACGGTGGTCTGAAAAATTTTTAAATAGTGTCTGTCAGCCGGCTATGATGGAAGAGGTTGAAAATTTAACACAGACCTGTGTGGATTTTAATGCCAAATTAAAGCGGTTAAAAGCGAATGTTCTGTCATCTGAATTAATAGATCGGGATGAATTTGAAGATATTGAGTGGGATGATATGATCAGTCGGTCAACAGAACATCGGTTTTTACGAAAAATTCAGCAAGGGTTGGATACAATGGCATCAACGCCGATGGGAAAAGATATATTATCCGGTCTTTATGCGTCAACATATTTTGGGGTAGCCCCAATGGAACAAACGGGGCGTTTTTTTGATAGATCCTGTCCGATGGTGTTTTTGCGTGCGTCAGAAGATGTTTTTAAAAATAAAAACTTGATGTTAAAAATATTGGTGCATGAAAGTGTTCATGCGAAAAATGTGGAAATAAAAGAACTGCTTTGTGCATATGTATTAACACCTGAACTATCTTTTATGAAACATATGTTCAATGAGTTGTCGGCATATTTAAGCGAACAGGTTGTTATTGCTCAGAAACAAAATAGGGATATAACAACGGCTCATCAAACACAACAGCAAGTTTTTGATTTGTTAGAACAGTTAGTTGATGGCGGATATGTAAGTGATTTTTCGAATCGTGTTATTCGGTGCCATCGGGCAGATATTTTAAATCCTAAAAAAAGTGTTTTTTCTCAACAACATTTACCATTGTTTGCTTATTATTTTAAATCTTATCCGGTGTTATGCGATTTAGCTGTCATTGACCGTTTACACCAAGCCTATAATCATCATGTTGTCAAAAAAGCACGTCGTCAAATGCAAAGAAAAGAGGCAAAACATACAAGGTAGGAAGTAATGAAATCGTTTATTGTTAAAGAATTGTCCGAAGATGTTTTTATTCCGATGACGGTTGAATTACAGGACCATATTAATCGGATTAAGCAAAATGTACAGCCAGATTCTTGTTGTATCAGTGGCTATAGGCCAGTTTCTGATAAAACCACTTTGAAACGTCGCCAAATTTTATGCAATATGATTGATTGGATGGCGTCAACATCTGTCGGGCGACAAGTACTGACAATGATACCTCAAACGGTTCAAATATTTTCTTTAAGTAAGCGAGATAAAAGGGATGGAGATAATTTTGCCGAATCTTATGGGCCGGAACATTGTATTATTATAAATCCTAATCAATTACACGAAGATATGCGAGGAGAATGTGTTAATTCTTTGGTTCATGAAATGACGCACATTATTAATTATAATTTGAAACGTCATGTATTAAAAACAACATATAATAATTTGAATCCGTATGATGAGTTTTATTTAAGCTTTTTTGATGAAGTATCCGCTCATATCAAAGCTGCACAAGTGACACAAGCATGTATTCAGAAGCCTCATAAAATATCGGTTGATGAGATTATGACCAGTAAAATGTATTGGCATTGGCACTATAGCGATATTTTAGTGCAATTGACCGATTATCGCAGGCCGATGAGACAGGCTAAAACCACGCATACTCCCTCATATTATAAATTATGGCGTGCTTATTTTGATTTGCATCCTGAACTTAAATGGCCGAAACTTGAGCATTATGTTCACTTGGGAGCCAAAAAAATGATGACCGCTATTCGTGCCGATATGCTGACCCATCAAATAGAACCCAATGGGAAACAATTGGTTGATAGATACTATCCGCTTTTACGTCATTTGCGTGTGCAAATGAGCCAGGGAAAGGAAAGAGAAGCATGACCGTTAAATGGAATCAAACGATATTGGCTTTTCGCCCTTTTAATGAAACAGATACCTTAAAAAAGAAAATAGCTCTGTTAAAAAAGAATATTTTTTCACATCCCGAACCGACAGGATATTTAACACCGTTACCCAAACAACGGTATGATCGGAAAAAACATTTGTCAAAGCTGATAGATTGTGCCCTTCAAACGCTTATAGGGCAACATGTTTTTCATATGTTATCGCCGGACACTCGCTTTATTTCATGTGATTTTGAAAATACCAGAAATGATATCAGTATTTTGGGAAATTTTATTGCTGAGGAAAATATTGTTAATATTTGTCCCAAAACACTATGTCTTCCAGTACATATTCAAGTGAATGCATTAATACATGAATGTTTGCATGCCATTCATCAGCAAATGGAAAAAAGAATGCTGGGGCAATTTGAAAATAAAAATGATACGCCCCTTAATTTGTGTGATCAATTTTTCTTATATTTTTTTGATGAATGTGCGGCTCAGTCCGGCGGACAGTTCGCAGGCTTATGCTTTGCTCCGAAAGAGATGAAAAAAGTCGTTGACATCAGACCCATTTTTTATACGCCGAGTTATTGGACAGAGTACTACACAGGGTGTTTAGAAGCGTTAAAACAAGAAAAAAATCCGCTATCTTTTTTTAACTTAAAACATACAAAAGAATATTATGAAATTGTTCGGGTATATTATAACTTGCATCCGGAATTAAGGAATGCTCGTACTGTGCGGCGTATACATGAAGGGTGGAAAATATTTGCAACATCGTTGAAAAATGAATTAGAAAAAAACGGTCCGCAAAAAATTTCGTCTCAAAGTGTTTTTGATGGTTTTGAAAGCCAAATCCCTCACTTAGTGGATAGGGCGATTAATATAAAATTTTAATGTGTCGGTCATTCAATAAAACAGTTGAAATTTGATAAAAATATCGTTAATATATTTTTCATGAGTAAGATGAGGAATGTATGATGAAAAAAATAACGATAGTTTGTTTGTGCGGTATTTTATTGGGGGCATGTGCGGCCGATACGACTATACCCGATATGACGGCAGAAAATTTGTATCAAAAAGCGTATCAATTATTTGAAAAAACAGATTATGAGGGGGCGGCAAAATACTTTGATGAAGTGGAACGTCAACATCCGTATTCGGTATGGGCACCCCGTGCACAAATTATGACGGCTTATTCTTTTTATAAGAAAAATCAATATGATGATGCAATTTTGGCCTTAGATAGATTTATTCAGTTGCACCCTGGGAATAAAAATGCACCCTATGCTTATTATCTGAAGGGCTTATGTTATTTTGAACAAATGTCCGATATTGCCCGTGAACAACAAATGTCAGCAGAGGCGAAGCAAAATTTTGCCACTCTGATTGCTCGTTATCCCAATTCGGTATATGTGGCTGATGCTAAAGCTAAAATGAAAGTTATTGCTGATCAGTTAGCTGGTAAGGAAATGGCTGTCGGACGGTATTATTTGAAGCAAAAAGAATACATATCGGCTTTAAATCGGTTTCAAACGGTTGTACAAAATCACGCTGATACCAATCAAATAAATGAGGCCTATTATCGTATGGCGGTGTGTTATACAGCATTGGGGTTAACGGCAGAAGCGGATAAAATCGCAAACCGTTTGCATAAAATCTATCCCAATACCAAATGGACGAAAAAAACGGCATTATTATTGAAAAAATATCAATCAAAAGAGAAAGAAAAATAAATGTTATCGGCACTGTCTATCCGAAATGTTGTTTTAATTGAAAAATTAGATTTAGATTTTCAAAAAGGGTTATGTGTTTTTACCGGTGAAACAGGGGCCGGTAAATCCATTTTACTTGATTCGCTCAGCTTAGTTTTGGGTGCCAGAGCCGACAGCTCTTTGGTGCGTCACGGGTGTGATAGATTGAGTGTTGTGGCCTCATTTAGTGTGTCGTTGGCTCATCCGGTGTACAAGGTGTTGGCTGAACATGGATTGATGGGGGATAGCGAAGATGACATTATTTTAAAACGAACCGTTTCAAAAGAGGGGAAATCTAAAGCGTTTATTAATGATCAACCGGTCAGTGTGGCTTTATTAAAAAGCGTTGGCGATTCGTTGGTTGAAATTCATGGACAGTTTGCCTCACATCATTTATTAAATCCGGCTGTCCATTTAGATGTATTGGATGCCTATGGGCATTTAACCGAAACGGTGGCCGATTGTCGCAGAGCTTATCGGATGTGGCAGTATAAAAAATCACTCAGGGATGATGCCGAACAACGATTAATGCAGGCCAAACAAGAAGAAACATTTTTAAAAGACAGTATTGAAGATTTACGGTCATTGAATCCGATTGAGGGTGAAGAAGAAGAGTTAACGCAAAAACGGGCCGTTTTAATGAATGCGGAAAAAATTATTGCTGGATTAAATACAGCCTATCAATTGATATCCGATGAAGGACAAGGAGCAATGCGTCAAGTTGGACAGGCATTGTGGCAATTGGATAAAGCCAATACGTTATCGGATGGAGAATTCAGTAATATTTTTACATTGGCTGAGCAGGCTGAATCCGCACTGGCGGATGCAACGGCCGATTTAGAACGGGCAATGCAAAATTGGGGGGATGTGTCCCAATTGCCCCAGATTGATGACAGGTTATTTGCCTTAAAAGATATGGCCAGAAAACACCATGTTTCTGTTGCTGACTTAAATGGGTTATTGGCGGACTTTGAACAAAAGTTGGCAACATTGGAAAATGGGCATAATGAAATTGCCGCTTTACAAAAGGATGAAGAAAATGCCCGTTTGACTTATATTGAATGTGCTCAAAAATTATCGGCTGAACGATTAAAAACGGCTAAAAATTTGGATAAAGCTGTGGCTGGTGAATTGCCGGCACTGAAATTATCTAAAGCTTCCTTTTTAACGCAAATTCAAGAAGTGCCATCTCATGAATGGAATGAACACGGCATGGATAAGGTGGTCTTTATGGTGTCAACGAATACCGGTGTGCCGTTTGCTCCGATTCATAAAGTTGCCTCGGGTGGTGAATTGTCTCGTTTTATGTTGGCATTAAATGTTAATTTGGCGGCCTCTGAACGGCTCAGTACATTGGTGTTTGATGAGGTGGATACCGGTATCGGTGGCGCCACGGCGGCAGCGGTTGGTGAAAGATTGGCTAAGTTGGCAGATGAGTGCCAAGTATTAGTGGTAACTCATTCACCTCAGGTGGCGGCATTTGGAGCATATCACTATGTGGTGGGTAAATCCGAGCAAAACAAAACGGTTATCACACATGTAAAATGTATTGAAAATGATGACCGTCTAATGGAAGTGGCTCGGATGTTATCGGGGGCAGAAATTACCGAATCAGGCAAACAAATGGCACAGGAGTTATTGACAAAATCATGCAAAAAGAATTAGCGCATTTAACCGATTTAGAGGCCGCCGCCGAACTGGCTCAGTTATCCAAACGCCTTAAGGAATTGGAAATAGCTTATCACACATATGATGCACCATTGGTCAGTGACGGAGAGTATGACGCTTTAAAGCGACGCAATGAAGAATTAGAGCGGTTATTCCCCCATTTAATGCG
>JAFTHM010000077.1 GCA_017457425.1 Alphaproteobacteria bacterium | reverse complement strand
TCGGCAATTTCACGGAACTTTTTAAAATCAATAATACGGGCATAAGCCGAGCCACCGGCAATAATGAGTTTGGGATTGTGTTCCTTGGCAATACGAGCCACGTCTTCATAATCAATCAATCCGTTATCATCTACACCATAAGAGACGGCATTGTAATACTTACCCGACGAAGATACTTTACATCCGTGGGTTAAATGACCACCAGCATCTAAACTCATCCCCAAAATAGTATCACCCGGTTGCAATAACGCCAAATACACGCCTGCATTGGCTTGACTGCCCGAATGCGGTTGAACATTCGCAAACCCTGCCCCAAAAATTTGTTTGGCTCGGTCAATTGCTAATTGTTCTACCTCGTCCACACATTCACAACCGTGATAATAACGCCGTGCGACATACCCTTCGGCATATTTGTTTGTCATCACACTGCCGGCCGCTTCCAACACAGCCTTTGACACAATATTTTCCGAGGCAATCAATTCAATATGGTCTTGTTGACGCCACAATTCACGTGTAATCATTCTGGCGACATCGGCATCAGCCTCCGCCAGCGGTGTTTCCCAAAAATTTTTCATACTTTCTGTCTTACAATTCATTTGGCATTCTCCATAATTTTTTCACTCTGACTTCATGACGACCACTTTCATAACGTGTATTTAAGAAAGCATCTACGCATTCAATAAGCGTTTTGTCATCTGTTAAACGCCCACCCAATATCAACACATTGGCATTATTATGAGCCCTTGCCAGCCTTGCCATTTCGGCATTACAGCACAAAGCCCCCCGCACATGAGCATAACGATTAACGGCAATACTCATGCCAATTCCTGAACCACATAATAAAATACCGATTTGCGCCTCATTACGATTTAATCCTTTTGCCATCATATAGGCTTTATCGGGATAATCCACCGGCTTATCAGAAGTATGAGGGCCATAGTCAAAAACTGTACAACCTAACTCCTCTAAGTGTTTCCGAACAACGGCTTTTGCCGGACAACCGGCATGATCCGACGCAATTATTACTTTTTTTCCTTGCATTTTTTCCATCCTCCTTTTATAAAGGGATTATGACTGATAGGCATTGTAGCGAAAACGAAAACAAAACTCAAGATATTTTATGGGCAGAATTTAAAAAAAATCTTCCCGCCGGCAGACCATTAATCGGAATAGACTATGGAGCCGTTCGCATTGGTGTAGCCGTTTCGGATAAAGAACGCAATTTGGCGTATCCATTAAAAATTATCTCAAAAATTGTGGAATTAGACGATATTGTGCGTTCCCGTGAGGCTTGCGGATTTGTTATAGGAATGCCTTACCAACCCGACGGTACCGAAGGAGATACCGCCCACTCTGTCAGATTGTTTGCAAAAAGGTTAGAGGAAAAATTCGGTCTGCCGATATTTTTTATAGATGAACGCCACTCTTCTAGCCGAGCCGAAAGTTTTATGATGGATATCGGTATGCGACGCAATAAAATCAAAAAAACGCTGGACGCTAATGTCGCCCGAGATTTATTGCAAAAGGTTTTGGATATGAAGTAAGGACTATTTAAGACCCCTTAATTTATTGTCGCTCCATGAACATACCAATTCTGTCCACAAAAAAAGATATCATATCGTTATCTAAAGCAACGTTTTGTGGTTTATCATATAAAACCAATTTTTTGCGCTTTAATAAGTCCGATTGAACAACGCCGACATTATATGTGTTCAAACATGACAAATCTTTTTCATTGGCTAAATTTTGATTCCATAAATTTAAGACATCACCTTGTTTTAAAGGGCGAGTTTGTTCAGCATCAATCATACAAACGCTTTCCATAGCCAATTCATTCAAAATGTCATATGCCCGACCACACCGTCCGAACAACATATCTAAAGCCCGAACATTCGGATGATTTAAATCAGCCATTATCTGAGTGCTTGATTGAACTACATTATCGTTTCGGTATAACAGCAAAATATGAGAACACTTTAAATCATTCCCTTCACCATCCGAAAAACCACACTCTACACTATAACACTTTTTACCTTGTTTCGTCATCCACCGATAAGCAACATCCGTTAATTCTTGACAATTTGCGACCTTATATTTTTTAATTAAATAAGGCATTGCAACATCATTAAAGAGACTTTTCTTTTCATCTCTTAATTTTCCCAACTGTTCACTTCCCAATTCCATGGCCTTAACAACATCTTCAATACTCTCTCTGGTTTGATGAATTTCGGCAGACATTTTGCAAAAACGACGATGCAATTTATGTTTCATATACCAAGGCAACAACATACGAGATAATGGTAGTTGTTGTTCAAAATACGCCAAACATTTGTGCCCAATATCCCAATCTGTTTTTTGCTCAGGATATTTGGGGGTTGGATATAAATATGCTACTTTATCAACAGCTGTTTGAATATCTTCCATAAATGATTTTCTCCAGAATATTTTCACCTATAATAACACACAAATATTTTTATGTCAATATTTTTCACAACAGAGAAAAACAATTTGAATTTTTTTCTTGATTTTTTATAATTTTTTATGCATAATACCCCCCAAAAGGAGAAAGAAATGTTATACGATAAAAATCCATGTTATGATAATTTTGATATGAAATTTTTGGTAGCCCCGGAACATGTGGCAACGTTTGAAATGGCTTTGGAAGAATTTGCCAGCGCCATTTTGACTATGCCAATTGAAAAAGGCGAACATAAAGGGTTGTGGGAGGTTCAAGCCATTTATGAAACCGAACCGCAAATGGACGATATTAAACGGGCTATGGGTTTCGCAAGCCAAATGTGTGGCATTTCGGAGCCGATATGGTCCTTAAATGCTATGCCCAAAAAGAATTGGCTAAAAGAAAGTCTTATCAGCTTTCCCCCCGTTACAATCGGCAAGTATTATATTTATGGTTCTCACATCAAAGACGAACCGCCGGCAGATAAAATTGCCTTACAAATTGATGCGGCAACGGCTTTCGGATCGGGTGAACATCAAACAACGCAAGGGTGTTTGACGGCCCTGAATGAATTAGCCATTAAGCCCCAAAAAGTGATTGATGTCGGGTGTGGCAGTGGGATTTTGGCGATGGCTTATGCCAAAACATTTAACGCACCGGTTGATGCCGTGGATATTGATCCGGAATCGGTTTTGGTTACAACGAACAGCGCAAAAATAAATGGGTTAGACCACCTCATGCGTGTGTGGGAAAGTGATGGATATAAAGGGGTTGACGGTCAATATGATTTGGTGTTTTGCAACATTTTGGCAAGACCTCTTATCAATATGGCCGACGATTTAAAAGAGCATTTAACATCGGGCGGTATGGCGATTTTATCGGGATTTCTCATCCGCCAAGAACGGTGGGTGTTAAAGGCTCACACAGATATCGGTTTAAAATTGGTTGCGAAATATCGCATTAACGGATGGAGTACGTTAGTTGTTAGAAAAGATTAGAGCATATTTGGTGCAAAACGGTTTAGATGCCGTATTAGTGCCTCATCAAGATGAATTTTTGGGCGAATATTTAACGGCCGACAAAAAACGGTTAAAGGCTTTGACCGGATTTTCGGGGTCTGCCGGTTTGGCTGTTATAACGACCGAACAAGCGGTTTTATTCGTGGATTCCAGATATACCATTCAAGCCAAACGCCAAACACGTTTTGACGTGATAGAGGTTCCGACCGAAACGACGCCTTTAAAATGGATAAGTGAAAACTTAAAAGGCAAAAAAATCGCCTTTAATGGGGATGTTCATTCGGCCGCCAGTATTTTGAGTATGCAATCCAAAACAAAAGAGCACAAAATCAAATGGGTCAATCTAGCGGATAATATTGTAGATATGTTTTGGCTAAACCGCCCTGAACCGGCCGAGATGAAACCAACCGAGTATGACGAAACCTATGCCGGACGCAGTGCAGAAGATAAAATTGCCTCAATTGCCAGTGAAATTGCCATGGCCGGTTTTGATGCGATGTTAGTGGCCGATCCGGAATCTGTGTCTTGGTTAATTAATCGCAGAGATTTGCAAAATCCCGAATGTCCGATTTACTATGACCGAGCCATTGTCTATGCCACCGGAAAATGCGAACAGGTCACGGAAAAATCACTCAAAACCTTATCCAAAAAGAAAGTGATGAGCGATTTTAACCGCCTGCCCTACTCATTGTATGAAAAATTGGCAAAGGCTTTGACGGACAAGTCCGATATTATTGCCACAATGAAATCACAAAAAAATGCGATAGAAATTCAAAATTTACGGCAAGCCTGCTTATATGAAAGTGCCGTGATTTGTAAATTTTTGGCCTTTGTGGAACAACAAAAAGAAACGATTACGGAATTGGATTGCGTTAAGGAATTGCATGGCCTGCGCGCACAAAATCCGCTGTATGTGGCCGACAGCTTTGATGTTATTGCCGCCAGTGGCCCTCATGCCGCTCAAGCACATTATTTGCCAACGCCGTCCACATCTTGTTTCGTGCGTAAATATCCGTTGTTGTTAGTGGATACAGGCGGACAATATTTAAATGGTACGACCGATATGACCAGAACGATTTGTATCGGCAAACCAACGCCACTGACAAAAAAACGCTATACGCAAGTGTTAAAAGGACATATTGCATTGGCTTCGGCTCAGATATCTGAAGGCGATACACCGGCCGAGCTGGATAAATTGGCGCATCAATTTTTACGTGCCGATGGTGTGGATTATCTGCACGCAACCGGCCACGGTATTGGTATGTTCTTATCCGTTCACGAAAATCCGCCAGTTATTCATGAAAAAAGCACAACACCTCTCTATGCCGGTATGGTATTTTCCAATGAACCGGCCGTTTATGATGAAGCAAACGGATTCGGTATCAGATTAGAAAATATGCTGCTAAGCGTTCCGGCAGAAAACGGGCAATTAAAATTTGAAAACTTATTGTTTATTCCGTTTGACGGACGTATGGTTGATTTTGATATGCTGACGGCAGATGAAAAAGCATGGCTGAAAGTGTATCATGAAAAAATCGTATCGGATGTTTTCCCGATGATTGGCGCCAATGTGAAAGCCGTTTTAAAACCACTGATAGACACCTTTATACAAAATGGATAACGCATGAATAAAACTTTGATCAGCACCGGACGAGTGGCAACGAATAAAAAGGCTCATTTTAATTTTGCTATCTTGGAAACGTTTGAAGCCGGCATTATGTTAACCGGCGGAGAGGTTAAATCCTTACGGGCCGGTCGTGCCACCATTAACGAAAGTTATGCCTCAGCCGATAAAAACGAATTGTTTTTGGTCAATGCGCATATTTTGGAATTTGAATCTACTAAAGGCGGTTTTGTACAACATGTAGCCGGTCGCCCCAGAAAATTATTATTAAAACGCAAAGAACTGAATTACCTAATCGGTGAAATTTCCAAAAAAGGCAAAACCGTTGTGCCAATGGAAATTTATTTTAATGAACGAGGTCGTGCTAAAGTTAAAATTGGTCTGGCGGTCGGTAAAAATCATGCCGATAAACGTGAAGATATCAAAAAACGCGATTGGAACCGAGACAAACAACGCATTTTGGCTCATTATAACAATGGAAAGAAATAATTTAAAAACCCGCCAATTTTATCATCAAAGAATGTATAAACCGATACATTCTTTTTTTTGTTGCACAATGATTTATTTTGTGCCATAGTGAAGTGCTTTTGAATTAAAAGCCGAGCGTAGAAACTCGTATTTCCGTAGGTTAGACAACACTAACCTTATAAGTGTGTTGGCATTCGCTAAAATGGGCGGATGTCGGCGAATAAGGCTCTGTGGCTCAATAAGCCGAGCCGTTTACGGAAATACGGTTTTCTAACATCCGCTCACTTTTGATATCAAAAGTGGGTTTTGTTATAATAAATAAGGAGAACAAGTATGAAACGTATCTACGAATCCATAACGCCTCAATACCAAATGGATACTCCGACAAGGTCAAAGTATGACAGAAAGACAGCTCAATCCGGTCGTTCTATGGTGGAAACTATCGGGGTTTTGGCTGTTATAGGTGTGCTGACCATAGGTGGTATTGCAGGATATAATTACGGCATTAATAAACATCGGGCCAATCAAATTTTGCAAGACATTCGCCTGATTTATCAAGAAACAAAATACCCCAATACAGTCCGGCAAATCTTAGAAACAGAAGAGTTTCCCGATATGGAACTGGACACACAAAGTCCTTATGATTATAGCTTTGATTTCCCTGATTTAAACGATTTTATTTACGATTCGGCCGGTGAAACAGTGCCAAATCTCATTTCCGTGAATGTGTCGGGAGTCCCTCAAACGGCTTGTGATATTTTATTAAAAACGAAACCGGAATACGTGTTAATATTAAAGGCAAACGGTCAGGCCGTATGGACATGTGATAAGTCAGAAAACGAGCTGAATTACATTTTTGCAATTACCGCCGATTCGTTGGACTATGGTACCTGTTCCGTTTGCACAAGCGAGCATTGTTTTGATGATGATTTAAATTGCCCCGAAGGTGAGTATTGTTATAATGATACATGTTCACGGTGTGCGCATGGATATACAGAAAATAAAAGTGGGCAATGTGTTCAATGTAGTGCCTCGTGGAATGGAATTAATACCGTGGATGAAGAAAATTGTTTGAGATGTGGTGATAATGCCTACTCAAAACACCATAAAAAATGTTATTCTTGTGATAAAATGAGTAATTGGGAAACCACATTGGACGAATGCAATGAATGTAGCCATAATCCAAATGTTGTTGCCATGAAAACAACTACTACAGGCCATGTTGGATGTTTTAACTGTAAAAATTTTGGATATTATCCTAGTGCTGAAAAAGCTCAATGTGAAAAATGCATGGCCATCAATGATAATATCATTTTCTATCCAAAGGATGCCAATGGAACCGCAACAACTGGATTGTGTACAAAGTGTGATACAAAAAACGCAGATGGCACTGCTTGTGAATGTCCAACTGGACAATTTTGGATTTTTAGTGATGGTAATCACAGTTTTTGTCGCTCTTGTACAGAGGCACCGAATACATATTCTTCAAAAGTTGAATGCGATAAATGCTCTGAACGATATTTTTTAGGTACCAATGAACGCAATGGCAGATGTATTTTGTGTAGTGGTGTCAGTAATTGGGAAATGACAAAAGAAGAATGTGATAAGTGCACAGCAAAAAATGAATCCACAATTCCAATGAAAACAACGACAACAGGAGGAGTTGGATGCTTTGATTGCAAAACATTTGGATATTATCCTAGTGCAGAAAAAGCTCAATGTGAAAAATGTATGAAGTATGATGAAAACATTATTTTCTACCCAAAAGATGCCAATGGAACCGCAACAACTGGATTGTGTACAAAATGTAATACCAAAAATACAGAGGGAACAGCTTGTGAATGCCCTGCAGGAAATTTTTGGATATTTAGTGATGGTAATCACAGTTTTTGTCGCTCTTGTACAGACACAGCCAATAATAATGTTTATGCATCAAAAATAGAATGTGATAAATGTCCAAATCGGTATTACAATGTTGCAAAAGGTGGAAATGATAGAAATGGTCGTTGTCCAATTTGTCCAACCGGTCAAGTCAAAGATACCTCTGCCGAAGGTGATGGTCGCAGGTGTGTCGCGCAATAAGTTATTAGAATACATAAAAGCACACATAACAGAACGGACGAAAGAAACCCTTTCGTCCGCCCTCTTTGCCCTAACCCTCTGAGATTAACTCCCCCTATTAATCTTAAGGTACTCTGGACAAAGTCCCCCTATACAACAAACATCTTGATGTATTATTTTATCAACTGTTCGTTGTATCTATAAGTATATTTACACTAACAAATTGACTTTTGCAAGAGGAAAAATGAAAATTTTACTCTTTTTTGATAAAAAAATACCTTTTAATGAATTTTCGGCCGTTTTATTGAAGTTATAATTCTTTATTTTTTACATCCATATACTTTAAGTTTAATATATTTTACATCAATATTATCAATCTTTCTGAAAAAAGAGCATAAATACACGTCCCCAAACACGAATCGTAAAAATTCAATAATCAATTAAAATATAATCATTTTTATATACTTCCGCTCCACAAAAACGAATCGTAGTATTTCAAACCATTTTTTTATTTAAAATAATGAGAGAGCCGATAATAACAGCTATTTTTACTAAAATTGCTATTAAAATAGCTGTTCTGGCACCATAAATATCAGCAATCCATCCCATTAAGATAAGCACAAATGCAGCAAAAATGCTTGATAAACAAGAAATGATGGATTTCATTGTTGCACGTTGTTCGGGTGAAAATTCATTTTGCATGATATTGGCACAACTTGTTCTTTCTGTACCATAAAACAAACTGACGGTTGCCATAATAAAAGGGGCAAAAGTATTGTTTAAAATTACTCCAATCAATCTGACAAAAGCGTTTCCAATCATTGAACCAAAAAACAGTTTAACGATATTAATTTTACGAAAATACGGAACAATAAAAAATCCGATTATACCTAAAATATGTTTTGAAAAACGGACGATATTTACTCCCCATTGTGTTATCAATGTTTGATAATACGCACCTTCAAAACGAAATGTTGCCATGCCAAAAGCGCTATCAATCATTTCAATACAGGCATAAAAACGCAATTTTTTGTTTTGCCATAATCGTTTAAAAGCAAGGCGAAAATTTACCCATGAGCTTTCTTTTTTAGGCCTTTGAGAACGCTTTGGTTCAATATAAAACCATACCGCAATTAATTGGGCAATAAACGGAACAATAGAGACCCAAGCTAATATTTGTAGTGAGGAGTAGTATGTAATTAAAGCAGCCAGAATAGCACTAACAGTTGCACCTGTTTGTCCCCAACCACGACTTTTTGCATATTGGATTTTAAAATTTTCTTGTTCGCCTAATTCTTCCATTGTTTCGTAGATTAAGGCTTCGTCTGTGCCAGACCTAACCGCATCAGCTGTTCCGTATAACAACGCACCTATGAATAGTAAAAAAGTACAGGGTAAATTTCCTGCCAATGCCCATAATAAAAAAGCAAAACAAATAAGTAATGGAGAAAATAACAATGTTTTTCGCCGACCTATTTTGTCAGAAAATAAACCGGCGGGAATTTCCATAAATGTGGTAGAAAGTGATGAAACGGCAAAAACAGACATGGCTAAAGCATATGATTGTGTTATTGTTTCAAAATAAACAATAGCC
>JAFTHM010000076.1 GCA_017457425.1 Alphaproteobacteria bacterium | reverse complement strand
GATGGTGCTGTTGCTGTTTTTGACGGCGTTGCCGGTGTGGAACCACAATCCGAAACAGTGTGGCGTCAAGCCGATAAATACCGTGTTCCGCGTATTTGCTTTGTGAACAAAATGGACCGTATCGGTGCTAACTTTTATCATGCCGTTGATACAATTCGTGAACGCTTGGGCGCTCGTCCGCTCGTTATGGCTTTGCCGGTTGGTGAAGAATCCAACTTGGCCGGTATCGTTGATATCTTAAAACAAAAAGCCATTATCTGGCATTCCGAAGACTTGGGTGCAACGTTTGAAGAACAAGAAATTCCGGCTGATTTAAAAGATAAAGCCGAACAATACTACAACGAATTGGTTGAAATGGCTGTTGAAATGGATGATGCGGCTATGGAAGCTTATTTGGAAGGTAATTTGCCGGATATGGACACATTGAAAAAATGTATCCGCAAAGGGACAATTGAACAAAAATTCGTTCCGGTCTATTGTGGTTCTGCTTTTAAAAATAAAGGTGTTCAACCGTTGTTAGACGCCGTTGTGGATTATTTGCCGTCTCCGTTGGATCTACCTCCGACAGAAGGGATTAATCCGAAAGATGACTCTATGGTAAAAGTTGAATCTCGTGATGATGCCCCATTTGCTGGTTTGGCATTTAAAATCATGAATGACCCGTTCGTCGGTTCCGTAACCTTCGTTCGTGTCTACCAAGGTGTTGTTGAATCCGGTTCCTATGTGTTGAACTCTGTTAAAGAAAGCAAAGAACGCGTCGGTCGTATGTTGTTAATGCATGCCAAAGAACGTGAAGAAATTAAAGAAGCTCGTGCAGGTGATATCGTTGCTTTCGTCAGCTTGAAAGATACAATGACAGGGGATACATTGTGCGATACAACCAAACCGGTTATTTTGGAAAAAATGGATTTCCCAGATCCGGTTATTGAAATCGCCGTTGAACCGAAAACAAAAGCTGATATCGAAAAAATGGGCTTGGCTTTGAACCGTTTGGCTATGGAAGACCCGTCTTTCCGTGTAACAAGCAATACCGAAACAGGTCAAACCGTTATTAAAGGTATGGGTGAATTGCACTTAGACATTATTGTTGACCGTTTAAAACGTGAATTCAAAGTTGACGCTAACGTCGGTGCTCCTCAAGTGGCTTACCGTGAAACAATTTCGAAAGAATACGATGTTGACTATACCCACAAAAAACAATCTGGTGGTTCTGGTCAATTCGCACGTGTTAAAATTAAATTCACACCACTTGAACCGGGTTCAGGTTTCGTATTTGAAAACACAGTTGTGGGTGGTACAGTTCCGAAAGAATATGTGCCGGGCGTTGAAAAAGGTTTGCGCGCTTCTTTGGAAAGCGGTGTTATCGCCGGCTTCCCTTGCACAGACTTCAAAGCCAATCTCTATGATGGTGCATATCACGATGTTGACTCTTCAACAATGGCCTTTGAAATTGCCGCTCGTGCAGCCTTCCGTGAAGGTATCGCCAAAGCTGGTCCGAAATTGTTAGAACCGGTTATGAAAGTCGAAATCGTTACACCGGAAGATTACATGGGTGATATTATTGGTGATTTGAACAGCCGTCGTGGTCAAGTATCCGGTATGGATCAACGTGGTAATGCCCGTGTGATTGATGCCACAGTTCCTTTGGCCAACATGTTCGGTTATGTGAACACATTGCGTTCCATGAGCCAAGGTCGTGCCCAATACTCAATGGTATTTTCGCACTATGCAGATGTTCCGCAAATGATTGCAGATGAAATCAAAGCAAAAGTAGCAGGTTAAGAAAGGTAATAAAATGGAAAACCAAACAATTAGAATTAGATTAAGAGCGTTTGATCACCGGTTGTTGGATCAATCAACCCGTGAGATCGTCAATACGGCAAAACGCACAGGTTCCGAGGTCGTTGGCCCGATTCCTTTGCCGACTCGTATTGAAAAATTTACAGTGAACCGTTCTCCGCACGTCGATAAGAAGTCCAGAGAACAGTTTGAAATTCGTACCCACAAGCGGGTGCTCGACATTATTGATCCGACACCTCAAACGGTTGATGCCCTGATGAAATTGGACCTCGCCGCAGGTGTAGATGTTGAGATTAAAATATAAGGAAAGAAAAACATGCGTACAGGTTTAATCGCTGAAAAAGTCGGCATGATGTCTTTGTTCCAAGATAACGGTACTCAATTACCGGTAACTGTCTTAAAAGTTGACAGCACGGTTGTTGATGTCCGCACCATGGAACGTGATGGTTATGTCGCATTACAATTGGGCGCTGGTAAAGCAAAAGTTAAAAACGTTGCTAAGCCTCAATTGGGTCACTTTGCAAAAGCTAAAGTTGAACCGAAAAAAACATTGGTGGAATTCCGCGTATCTGACGATTGCGTTGTTCCGGTCGGCACAGAATTGTCCGCCAGCCACTTTGTGGTCGGTCAATTGGTTGACGTATCCGGTGTTTCTATCGGTAAAGGCTATGCCGGTGTTATGAAAAAATACCACTTCGGTGGTGATAACGCTACTCACGGTGTATCCAGAACTCACCGCGCCGGTGGTTCCACAGGTCAACGTGAATGGCCGGGTAAAGTTTTCAAAAACGTTAAAATGCCTGGTCAAATGGGTAACAAAAACGTGACAGCTCAAAATTTGGAAGTCGTTGCCATTGACGAAGAACGTAACTTAGTTATGGTCAAAGGTTCCGTTCCGGGTTTTGATTCTAACATCGTGACAATTACAGATGCCGTTAAGGCCACTAAACAAGCCGTCGGTCCGGTACCGGCCGGTGTGAAAACAGCTCAGGCTGCAGCTACTGCAGAACCAGCTGCCGAAGTGGTGTCTGAAACATCAGAAGTGAAGGAATAAGACAATGAAATTAGATGTTATCAATTTAGATAAAACAGCTGTCGGTTCCATTGAAGTTTCCGATGCAGTTTTCGGTGTCAACATTCGTGAAGACATCGTTGCTCGTGTTATTCAATGGCAATTAGACAAACGCCGTGCCGGCACTCACAAAACCAAAGATATCGGTGAAGTGAGCGGTTCCGGTAAAAAACCGTTTAAGCAAAAAGGAACAGGTCATGCCCGTCAAGGTCAAGATCGCGCTCCGCAAATGCGTCATGGTGGCGTTGCTTTCGGTCCAGTCGTTCGTTCTCACGCTTACAGCTTGCCAAAGAAATTGCGTGCTTTAGGTATGCGTATTGCTTTGTCTGCTAAAGCTAAAAACGGTAAATTGTTCATTTTGGACAATATGACTGCCACTGAGCCAAAAACAAAAGTTTTCAAACAAGCTTTTGAAAACAATGGTTGGAAATCCGTATTGTTCGTTGGTGGTGAAACCGTTGACAACAATTTCGCTTTGTCCGCCAGAAACATTGTCAATGTTGACGTGTTGCCGGCTCAAGGTGCTAACGTTTATGATATCGTTCGTCGCGACATCTTGGTATTATCCAAAGAAGCCGTGGCTCAATTGGAAGGACGTTTAAACAATGATTAAGAAAGCAACAAAAGCAACTGTAAGTGCAGCTTCTTACGATGTTATTCGTAAACCTGTCATTACAGAAAAAGCAATGAAGGGTGCTGAACACAGCCAAGTAACTTTTGAAGTAGCTATGAATGCAACAAAACCGCAAATCAAAGCCGCTGTAGAAGCTGTGTTTGGTGTTAAAGTTAAATCTGTGAATACTGTGCGTCAAGCCGGAAAAACAAAAATGTTCCGTGGGACAAAGGGTGTTCGCAATGAAGTGAAGAAAGCCATCGTAACTTTGGCCGAAGGTCAAAGCATTGATGTGACAGCGGGGATTTAATCATGGCATTAAAAACATATAAACCGACAACAAATGCAAACAGACACTTGGTTGGTATTGACCGTTCTGATTTGCACAAAGGTGCTCCTGTTAAGATGTTGACAGAAGGTCAATCTTCAACAGGTGGTCGTAATAATCATGGTCACATTACTTCTCGTCGTCGTGGTGGCGGTCATAAACAAGCTTACCGTTTGATTGACTTCAAACGTAAAAAATTGGATATGCCGGCAACAGTCGAACGTTTGGAATATGATCCGAACAGAACAGCATTTATTGCATTAATTAAATATGAAGACGGTCAATTGTCTTATATTTTGGCTCCGCAACGTTTGGGTGTGGGTGATACAGTTATCGCTTCTCAAAACGCTGACATTAAGCCGGGTAATGCAATGCCGCTCAAAAATATGCCGGTCGGCACAATTGTTCACAACATTGAATTACAAGCAGGTAAGGGCGGTCAGTTGGCTCGTTCTGCTGGTTGTTATGCTCAATTAATCGGTAAAGATGCCGGTTATGCTCAAATTCGTTTGAGCTCGGGCGAATTGCGCTTGGTTCGTGGTGAATGCTTTGCATCCATCGGTGCTGTTTCCAATCCTGACAATCAAAATACCGTATTGGCTAAAGCCGGTCGTGCCCGTTGGTTGGGTCGTCGTCCTGCCGTTCGCGGTATTGCTATGAACCCAGTGGATCACCCACACGGTGGTCGTACAAATGGTGGTCGTCAACCGGTTTCACCATGGGGATGGCAAACTAAAGGTTTGAAAACTCGTAAAAACAAAAAGACGAACGGTTTGATTATCCGTAACCGTCATGATGCGAAGAAGTAAGGAGATTTAAATGACTAGATCCGTAAAAAAAGGACCATTTGTTGACGGATGCTTGCTGAAAAAAGCGGCAAAAGTTAAAGAATCCGGTCGTAACGAAGTAATCAAAACATGGTCAAGAAGATCTACAATTCTTCCTGATTTCGTGGGCTTGACTTTTGGTGTCCATAATGGTAAAAAGTTCATCCCTGTCTTGGTTACAGAAAACATGATTGGCCATAAATTAGGTGAATTTTCACCGACCCGTACATTCCCGGGTCATACGGCTGCTGATGCAAAAGCTAAAAAACAAGGTAAGAAATAATGACGAAACAAGAAACAAAAACCGATAAAGCCAGAGCACGCGCTATTCGTGTGTCTCCTCGCAAATTGAACTTATTGGCTGCCTCCATTCGTGGGTTAAAAGCCGATAAAGCGTTGGCTCAATTAACTTTTTCTAAGAAACGTGTTTCTGAAGAAGTGAAAAAAGTTTTGCAATCGGCTATTGCTAATGCTGAAAACAACTTCGGTATGGATATCGACAATTTGGTGGTGTCCGAAGCCTATGTTGGTAAGGCTATGGTAATGAAAAGATTCGCTGCCGCGGCTAAAGGTCGTGCTTGCAGAATCATCAAGCCGTTTTCAAATTTGACAATTATTGTTGCCGAACAAGAAAAAACACTTGCAAAATCTAAAAAATCTGATAAAATAGTAAACTCAGAGAAAAAAACTGCTACAAAAAAGCAAGTTTCTAAAAAAGAAGGAGAATAACTAATGGGTCAAAAAGTTAACCCTACAGGATTACGTTTAGGTATCAACCGGACATGGGATTCCCGTTGGTTCGCCGATGGAAACTATGCCGATTTGTTGCATGCCGATATCAAAATCCGTGAATTTTTGATGAAAAAATTGGCCGCAGCCAGCATCTCTCACATTGTGATTGAACGTCCGGCTAAAAAGGCTATTGTTACAATTTACTGTGCCAGACCAGGTGTGGTAATTGGTAAAAAAGGTCAAGATATTGAAACATTGAAAAAAGAATTGACGGCTTTGTCCGGCGGTAATGAAGTCAATGTGAATATCGTCGAAGTCCGCAAACCGGAAATCAATGCTAAATTGGTTGCCGACAACATCGCTCAACAATTGGAAAAACGTATTTCCTTCCGTCGTGCGATGAAACGTGCTGTTCAATCAGCATTACGTCAAGGTGCCGAAGGCATTCGTATTAACTGTGGTGGCCGTTTGGGCGGTGCTGAAATTGCTCGCGTTGAATGGTATCGTGAAGGTCGCGTGCCTTTGCACACACTGCGTGCCGATGTGGATTACGGTGTATCAACAGCTAACACGACTTATGGTTCTATTGGTATCAAAGTTTGGATTTACAAAGGTGATATCCTTGCTCATGATCCGATGGCTCAAGATAAGCGTTTGTCAGCTCAACATTAAGAAGGGACATGAAAAATGTTAAGCCCAAAAAGAACAAAATATCGTAAAGCATTTAAGGGTCGTATCCATGGCGACGCTAAATCAGCTACGACATTAGATTTCGGAGCCTTCGGTTTGAAGGCTTTGGAACCGGAACGCATTACAGCTCGTCAAATTGAAGCAGCTCGTCGTGCGATTTCCCGTGCTATGAAAAGACAAGGACGTATGTGGATCCGTATGTTCCCGGACGTTCCTGTTTCCAAAAAACCACCTGAAGTTCGTCAAGGTAAAGGTAAAGGTAGCCCGGAATACTGGGTATGCCGTGTGAAACCGGGTCGTATCATTTTTGAAGCCGACGGTGTTTCAGAAGAAGTAGCGCGCGAGGCTTTCCGCTTAGCTTCTGCTAAGTTGCCGATTAAAACGCGTTTCGTTGCCAGAACGCCAGATGAAGAGGTATAATTATGGAAAAAATTAAAGAATTGAGAGCTAAAAGCACAGCTGAACTCCAAGAAATGGAAGCCAGCTTGAAGAAAGAAGCTTTAAATTTGCGTTTTCAACAGGCTTCCGGTCAGTTGAAAAACACAGCGCGTCGTCGTCAAATTCGACGCACTGTGGCAAAAATCAAAACAGTGGTAGCTGAACAAGCTGCTAAGAAAAGTGCATAAGGAGAATTAAAACATGCCTAAAAGAATTTTACAAGGTGTGGTGGTAAGCGATAAAATGGATAAATCCGTTGTTGTTCGTGTTGAACGCCGCGTTATGCACCCTGTTTATAAAAAATACATCAAACGCTCTGCTAAATACACAGCGCATGATGAAAATAATCAGTACAAAGTCGGTGACACTGTACAGATTATCGAGAGCCGTCCGTTGTCCAAAACGAAAACTTGGACAGTCGTGACGAATGAGTCCAACTAATTGAAATCAAGGAAGGATATACCATGATTCAAGTAGAAACAAACCTTGACGTCGCTGATAACTCCGGAGCCCGGAAAGTTCAGTGTATTAAGGTCATTGGCGGTGCCGGTCGCAGATATGCTTCTGTCGGTGACGTTGTTATCGTTTCCGTTAAGAAAGCTATTCCGCGCGGTAAAGTTAAAAAAGGTGACGTGCATCGTGCCTTAATCGTTCGTACATGCAAAGAAATTCATCGTCCTGATGGATCCGCTATTCGCTTTGATACGAATGCCGCTGTATTAGTCAACAAAGATGGCGAGCCAATCGGAACACGTATTTTTGGTCCGGTAACTCGTGAATTGCGTGCTCACGGATATGTGAAAATCATGTCTTTGGCACCGGAGGTATTATAATGGCTATGAAAATTAAAAAAGGTGACCAAGTAATTGTTATTACAGGTCGCGATAAAGGTAAAACTGGCGAAGTAACAAAAGCTATGCCGAAAGAAAGCAAAGTATTGGTTTCCGGTATTAACTTAGTTAAACGCCACACAAAACCGACACAAGAAAATGCTGGCGGAATTATTTCTAAAGAAGCTCCGATCCACGTTTCCAATGTTGCTTTAATTGATCCGAAATCCGGAAAAGCAACACGTGTTGGCATTAAAGTTGAAAAAGATGGCTCTAAAGTTCGGGTTGCCAAAAAATCCGGCGAAGTCATCGGTAAATAAGGGGATTAAATCATGAAAACAAAATTACAAAAACATTATGAAGACGTGATTGCTCCAGCCTTGTTAAAAGAATTCGGTTACAAAAACAAGATGGAAATCCCAAGATTGGAAAAAATCGTTTTAAACATGGGTGTCGGTGAAGCAACTGAAGACCGTAAGGCCTTAGAAGGTGCTTTGAAAGACATGGAAGCCATTGCTGGTCAAAAACCGGTTTTGACTCATTCCAAAAAGTCTATTGCCACATTCAAACTGCGTCAAGGTATGCCGATTGGTTGTAAAGTGACGTTGCGTCGTGACAAGATGTATGAATTCTTGGATCGTTTAATCACTATGGCTTTGCCACGTGTACGCGACTTCCGCGGCGTTTCAGCTAAAAGCTTTGACGGCAGAGGGAACTATGCTTTAGGGTTAAAAGAACAAATCGTGTTCTTGGAAATCAACTATGACTTAGTTGACAAAATCCGCGGCATGGACATTGTTATTGGTACAACGGCTAAAACAGACGCTGAAGCAAAAGCTTTATTGGCTGGTTTTGGTATGCCGTTCAAGAAGTAAAGGAAAAATCACATGTCAAAAGTATGTTCCGTTTACAGAAATAAAAAACGCGAAGACTTGGTTAAAAAATATGCCAACAAACGTGCAGCTTTGAAAGCTATTATCAACGATAAAAATTCAACTCAAGAACAAATTTTTGAAGCGAATTTGAAATTAGCTAAATTGCCGAGAAACTCTTCGGCTGTCAGAGTCAAACGTCGTTGTGAATTAACAGGTCGTTCACATAGCGTTTATAGAAAATTAAGATTAAGCCGTATCCAACTCAGAAAATTGGCCAACGAAGGTCAAATTCCGGGTATGGTGAAATCCAGCTGGTAAGGAGACGATATTATGTCTATGACAGATCCATTAGGCGATATGCTGACCCGCATCCGTAACGGTGGGATGGCTCGCAAAAGTTTTGTAACTGCTCCGGCTTCTAAATTACGCGCCAGCGTTTTGGAAGTTTTGGAACGCGAAGGTTACATTCGTGGTTTTGAAAAATCAACTGTCCGTCCGGGCGTTGAAGAATTCAAAATTGAATTAAAATACCATGAAGACAAACCGGTTATCAAAGAAATCCAACGTGTTTCTACTCCGGGTCGTCGTGTGTATTCCAAAGTAAAAGATTTACCGAAAGTCTATAATGGCTTAGGTATCTATGTTTTGTCCACTCCGTCAGGTGTTATGTCTGACCATGAAGCTCGTCAAGCCAACTTGGGCGGCGAAGTTTTGTGTAAAGTATTTTAATGGGAGGAAGTTATGTCAAGAATTTGTAAACATCCTGTTAAAATGCCTGAAGGCGTTACAGCAACAATTTCTGCAGAAGAAATCGTTATCAAAGGTAAATTGGGCGAATTAAAAACACACATTCCGTATGGTGTGACCGTGAAACAAGAAAACAATGAAGTTGTTGTTGCTCCGATTTCACAAAATAAAGAACACCGTATGTTGTGGGGAACCGTACGTGCCAACATCAATAACATGGTGAAGGGCGTATCCGAAGGTTTCACACGCAAATTGGAATTAATCGGTGTTGGTTATAAGGCTCAAGCTCAAGGTCAAGTTTTGAAATTGTCCTTAGGTTTCAGCCACGATATCAACTATCAAATTCCAGCTGGTGTGAAAGTTGCTACACCGCAACCGACGGCTATTGAACTGAGCGGTATTGATAAACAATTGCTTGGTCAAGTGGCCTCTGAAATTCGTTCTTATCGTTCACCTGAACCATACAAAGGCAAAGGGGTTAAATACGAAGAAGAAACCGTTTTGCGTAAAGTTGGTAAGAAGAAGTAAGGGATAAAAACATGAAGAAAAATGATATGAAATTAGCAAGACGTAAATCTCGCGTTCGCTATGAAATTAAAATGAAATCCGGCGGTCGTCCAAGATTAAGCGTACATCGCAGTGAAAAGCATATCTATGCTCAAATCATTGATGATACAAAAGGCGTAACATTAGCCTCTGCTTCTTCTATGGAAAAAGGTTTTGCCGAAAAAGGTTCCACCGTTGCTGGTGCTGCTTTAGTTGGTAAATTAGCTGCCGAACGTGCTTTGAAAGCTGATGTCAAACAAGTGGTTTTCGATCGCAGTGGTTATATGTACCATGGTCGTGTGAAAGCTGTTGCTGAAGCTGCCAGAGAAGCTGGTTTAGATTTTTAGGAGGAAAAAATGGCTCAATTAGAAAATGAAATTCAAGAAAAGAAACAACGCCGTCCTCGTAAAGATCGCGAGGCTGAAGCTCGTGTTGAACGCACAGCTGACGAGTTCACTGACAAAGTGGTTCACGTTAATCGTGTATCCAAAACAGTGAAAGGTGGTAAAAGATTTGCTTTTGCAGCATTGGTTGTTGTTGGGGATCAAAAAGGCCGTGTTGGGTTCGCTCACGCTAAAGCCAAAGAAGTTCCTGATGCAATTAAAAAAGCTAATGAACGTGCTCGTCGCGGGATCGTTCGTGTTCCGCTCAAAGAAGGTAGAACATTACATCACGACGTTATCGGTCATTTCGGTGCCGGTAAAGTAACATTGCGTATGGCTCCGGCCGGTACTGGTATCATTGCCGGTGGTCCGATGCGTGCCATCTTGGAAACAATGGGTATCCAAGACGTTGTGGCCAAATGTACAGGTTCTTCCAATCCGCACAATATGGTTCGCGCCACATTTGATGCTTTGGAAAAATTGAGTTCTCCTCGTGCAATTGCTGCCAAACGCGGTAAAAAAGTTGGCGATATCGTCAGCCGCCGTGATGGTGTTGCAGCTGCAAAAGAAGCTGAATAAGAATCAAGATGAAGGGCAGGATGCCTGTCCTTCACTCAAATCTTAAAATATAAGGAATATTAAAATGAAATTAAACGAAATTCGCGATAATAAAGGTGCCCGCAAAAGCAAAATGCGTGTTGCACGTGGTGTCGGTTCCGGTAAAGGTCGCACAGGCGGTCGCGGTTTTAAAGGTCAAAAGGCCAGAACCGGTGTTGCCGTGAACGGTTTTGAAGGCGGTCAAATGCCGATTTACCGTCGCTTGCCGAAACGTGGTTTCAATAACATTTTCCGTTTGGACTTTGTTGAAATCAACTTGGGCAGATTGCAAAAAGCCATTGATGATAAAGTTTTGGATGCATCCAAAGAAATCAACGGTGTTTCCTTGATGGAAGCCGGCTTGATTAAAAACATCAAAGATGGCGTTCGCTTGTTGGGTACAGGCAAATTCACAGCTAAAGCAACGATCAAAGTTGCCGGTGCTTCTGAAGCCGCTCAAAAAGCAGTTGCCGCCGCTGGTGGTGAAGTGATTTTGGATCCGAAAAAACCGACTGTGTTGGTTAAAGGTGAAAAAACATCTAAAAAAGCAAAATAAGCCAAATAATTAAAAGGAGTGAACAATGGCCTCGTTATCGGATAAAATGGTATCTAACATGAAATATAGTGCTTTTTCAAAAGCAAAAGATTTACAGGCGAGGCTGTTGTTTACTTTATTGGCTTTAATTATTTTCCGGTTGGGCACCTATGTGCCTTTTCCGGGTATTAATCCATCCGTCTTAAATGATTTCTTTTCCAACAACAGCGGTGGATTACTGGGTATGTTTAACGCCTTTACGGGGGGCGCATTATCCCGTATGTCTATTTTTGCGCTGAATATTATGCCATACATTTCGGCCTCCATTATTGTTCAATTAGGGGCAGCCGTTATACCGTCTTTGATGGCTTTGAAAAAAGAAGGCGAATCTGGTATGCGCAAAATCAATCAATATACACGTTATTTAACAGTTTTAATTACAGTTGTTCAAGCGTTCTTCATGGCGCAAGCTTTACAAGCTGCGGGTGCTGTTATTATGCCTTCTCAAGGGCTGTTTGCGCTGACAACGGTTGTTTCTTTATTAGGAGGTACGATGTTTGTCGTATGGCTCGGTGAACAAATTACGGCACGTGGTGTCGGTAATGGGGCTTCGTTATTAATTATGGCTGGTATCGTTTCCGGTATTCCAAGCGCTATTGCTCGTGTATTTGAAGAAAACAGAACGGGTGCGTTATCTACGGGAGTCGTTTTGGGTGTTATGGCGATGTCTGTTGCTTTAATTTACATCATTGTTATGTTTGAACGGGCGCAACGTCGTATTGTGGTACATTATCCGAAACGTCAAATGGGTAATCGCATGATGCAAGGGGCTAATTCTCACTTGCCGCTTAAAATTAATCCGACGGGTGTTATGCCTCCGATTTTTGCCTCTGCTTTATTGGCTGTTCCTGTTGCCATTGTTCAATTTTCTTCTCAAAACAGTACATCTGATTTAATGAGCAAATTGGCAGTATGGTTGACACCAGGACATGGTGTATATGTTGCGCTGTTTGCTTTGTTGATTTTTGGATTTACATTCTTTTATACAAATTTACAATCCAATCCGAATGAAACGGCTGAAAATCTGAAAAAACAAGGTGGTTTTGTGGCCGGTATTCGTCCAGGTAAAAATACGGCAGATTATTTGAAATATGTTATCAGCCGTTTGACATGGTTGGCTGCCTTTTACTTAGTTTTATTGTGTATCTTACCGGAATTTTTGATTGCTACAATGCAAGTGCCGTTCTTCTTGGGTGGTACAACATTGTTAATCGTTGTGTCTGTGATTATGGATACGGTAACACAAATTCAATCTCATATGCTTGCCCATCAATATGAAGGGTTGATTAAAAAAGCAAAATTAAAAGGTAAATTGTAAGGATTTCCTATGGTTGAAAAAATTCATCGTCATATTATTATGTTAGGCCCTCCGGGGGCAGGTAAAGGAACACAAGCCGCTATCTTATCTGAAAAATTGGGTATTAATACCGTTTCTACCGGTGCTGTTTTACGTCAGTTTTCTAATTCCGGCACCAAAGAGGGGGATAAGGTTAAGGCTTTAATTGACAAAGGTCAAATGGTTTCCGATAAGATGATGATTAAAATCATGAAGGAAATTTTATCTAAACCGGAAAATGTAAAAGGTTATATTTTGGATGGCTCGCCTCGTTCTTTGCCTCAGGCAAAAGGACTGGATAAAATGTTGGCAAGCCGTAAAATGAAAAAAATGGGTCAAGAACTGGATGCAGTTTTGTATTTACAAGTTCCTGATGATTATGTGATAGAACGTATTATCGGGCGTTTCCAATGCGCACACTGTAAAACACTCTATCATGAACGGTTTAAACCCACAAAAGTATTCGGCATTTGTGACGAATGTGGGCATAAAGAATTTACTCGCAGAGAGGACGATACCTTTGAAACGGTTGTATCTAGACTCCGTGCTTTCCGCGAAGTAACAGCTCCACTCATACCTTACTACGAAAAAAAGGGGCTATTAAGGTGCATTGATGGGACGGGACCCATTGATGTTGTTAGTGAAAAAATCAGAAAAATAGTAGGATATTGATTTTTGGTCTTGACACAAAACGAAAAATAGTGTATATTTCCCACTCGTTTTAGTGTCTTGTTTGAAAAAACAAGAATTGATTTGTATTATTTTTATAATTTAATGGAGAGATTACCTTGGCACGTATTGCAGGTGTAAATATTCCGACAAATAAATTGGTTGTCATTGGTTTGACATATATTTATGGTATCGGTCGTAAAACATCACAAGAAATTTGTGATAAATTGAACATTCCCGCTAATAAACGCGTGAATGAATTAACAGATGATGAAACATTGAAAATTCGCGAATTAATCGACAGTTCCTACCAAGTAGAAGGTGATTTACGTCGTGAAGTTTCCTTGAATATTAAACGCGTTATGGATTTGGGTTGCTACCGTGGCTTGCGTCACCGTAAAGGTTTGCCGGTTCGTGGTCATCGCACTCATACGAATGCTCGT
>JAFTHM010000075.1 GCA_017457425.1 Alphaproteobacteria bacterium | reverse complement strand
GGTATTGCTCCAAAGAATTCTTAGATTTGTATCTTGCATTCTTATTTGATCTTCATAAATTGCATCAAATATTTTTGCCTGACATTTTGCCTCATAGGATCGTTCATAAGAACTTAAAAATTGCCATGCCGATGTCAACTTTAAATGAGCCGCCAGCATACCGGGAGTCATCCCTTGATTATTTTTAATAAATGGATTGGGATTAAAATGACCGGTTAAATAAGCAATATCAAAAACATTCTCCGGAGTTGCTCCACCTTCTTGTTCAGTTTTGTACTGTATCGTATTATGTCCCCGTAAATTTCCGCTTTTAACCACAATATGCAACAATGTATCACCATCCGCATTTTGAGCATCCACACTATATTTATCTTTTTCTAACAATGACTTAAGTTGATTAACCTGTGGTAAAATCTGTTGAAATGGCTTTGTTTCAATTTCCTGTAATACTTGCAATAAGGCACTATCCATTTTTTCCATAATACATTCCTTTCATTAAAAAATAATGAAGAGAGAGTACCATAAAATATGATTTTTTACAAGGAAAAACTATCGTCCACCCTTACCGTGTAAAAAGACTTGAGGAGGAACGGGAACTTTATCTGAAGTCTGATTTTTGGGGGCTTGAGATATTTGTGGTGTCTGATTACCTCTGGGGACTACAGGTGGAGGTGGTGGCACCATGCGTCCTTCTTTAAACAAATGTCCCCTATTTTTATCTTTGTCATAGTCAGTATCTATTGCAACACTTACCTGAATATCATCACTCAAAACTGACAAGATTTCTGAAAGCGACCGTTTGGGCTGTTTATCTGCAGCATTCGCCTCCGAGTCTTTTGTTTCAAAAGAAGCAAGTACATCATCAAAAGAAAAAGAATCAGTCATAGCTCCCAATTCCTCCTCATTCGGAACACTATCCATTGCCTTACCATTCATATAAAAAATTTCTGTTTTATTGCCCTCTAAATCATACTGTTCACACAATCCATCCTTTTGCCCCAAAAGATAATTAGCTACTTCTTTTATTTTTCCATTGTCATAATAATCAATACAAGATCCGTCTAATTGACCGGCAGTATATTGAGCTTTTCTAATCACAGTGCCGTCTTCACGATAATCAACACACTCAAATCCATGATATCCATATTGATCTCTTTCACCATTTTGATAATAGGCATCTTCTTTGACTTGCCCATTAGCATAACGTTGCAACACATGTCCGTTTAATTGATTGTTTTTATAACTCACTTCTTCATAAAGCAAACCGTTTTTAAAATCTTCAATATGTAAACGACCATTTATATCATAATTCATCATTTGCTTTTCGGGCCCCTCTTGAGAATATTCGCAAAAAGTACAAGCTTGAGTCGTATAATTATACCCAAAGTATTGATGTGGATGTTTTTTCTCATCATCATAATAAGTTTGAACAAAAGCAATTCTTTCCCCGGAAAGAATACTATCTTCATAATCACAAGATTTCCCGTTTTCAATATCTTGTTTTAATTCGTCTAATTTTGAAAATATCTTTTTTTGTTCGACATTTAAGTCGGTTGGTAATCCTTGAAATATCTGTTGGGCATTTATTTCCATTATATTTCTCCATTATTATCTTACTTTTATTATATCATTAATCTGAAATTTTACAAGTCCTATCCTTTTTTTTCAAGTTGACAAAAACTTAATATTTGATTATAAAACTTCCACCAGTACAGGAGAAAACATATGAAAGGTTTTATGGACGCAATTATATTGTTATTCGTAATACGAGGAATATCCTATCTACTGTTTCCACAGTGGATACAACGCTTTGTCGCTGAAAATATCATCAGTACTCCAATCAATCGTTTAAAAGTTTTTGGCATTTTTCAATTGGCGATTGCCCTAATAATATATATTTATGTCAGCAAATACGTTGGAGGATAAATCAAAACTTCCATTTAGCCCAAAAAAGCGCCACATTCCCTGAGTTTCTGGAAAATCCGGGAACGTAAGTACCTTGAATGGCAAGGCGTTTATATTCCAATGCCACTAATGGTAAAGCCCCCGGAAACGGAATATAATCAAAATCGGATCGGGCCGTTATAAAAACGGTAAAACCGGCCCCTACTCGCCAATTACCGGCCTCATCCAAACGCCAATTTTTTTGCCAAGCATATCCAGCAATCGGTTCAAAATCATTGTGAGAATCTTTAAATGCCATAGCATATAATGAATGCTGATTTCCTTTTTCATCTATATAGTATTTACCAAGACCACCACCCCAAGGACGCTCATTATATTCCTTAATTTTATATCGGTCATACGTATAGCGGTTATGCCATGTCCGAATGGGTACATATAATTCATACTTATCCGAATGAATTGTTGACGATATATTGGATTTTACACCATTCCACAGACCTGACCATTCTAACGCCAACGCAGGCGTAGACACCCATACGAACCCTAATAAAAAACCGGCAATTAATTTTTTCATACACAAAAGAATGGGTTTATTTTTCAAATTTGTCAAGATTAAAACAAAATAAATGAAATTCTTGCTTGCATTTTATATGTTTTTTTAGTAAACTTTACCCCATTGGTTTAATTTAAAGGGATATATTATGTTAGATAAGCAATTTAATCCGGCCTCAGCCGAAAAAGAAATCTTTAAAAAGTGGGAACAAAATAACTTGTTTGCGGCCCGCCCGCAATCCGGAAAACCGCCGTTTTCCATTATCATTCCGCCACCTAACGTAACGGGTGTTTTGCATATGGGTCATGCTTTGGATAACTCTATCCAAGATGTGTTGTGCCGTTACAAACGGATGAAAGGTTTTGACGTATTATGGCAACCGGGTATGGACCATGCCGGTATTGCAACGCAGGTTGTTGTGGAAAAATTGCTGGCGAAAGAAGGAAAATCTCGTCATGATTTCGGCCGTGAAAAATTCATTGAAAAAGTATGGGAATGGAAAGAAAAATCCGGCGGTCAAATCATCAATCAATTAAAGGCTTTAGGGGCCAGCTGTGATTGGGACAGAACTCGTTTTACAATGGATGAAGGCTTATCCGCCGCCGTTCGTAAAATCTTTGTAAAAATGTTTAAAGACGGTTTGATTTATAAAGATAAACGCCTTGTTAACTGGGATTCCAAATTACAAACGGCTGTGTCTGACTTAGAGGTTATTCAAAAAGAAACCGTCGGAACAATGTGGTATATGAATTACCCTGTTGAAAATGAACCGGGTCGCTTTATTACTGTGGCGACAACTCGTCCGGAAACATTCTTTGGGGATACGGCCGTGGCTGTGTCTGCCGAAGATGAAAGATATAAAGACATTATCGGTAAAAATGTGATTTTGCCAATTGTTAATCGCCCTATTCCGGTGGTTGCCGATGAACACGCCGACCCAGAAAAAGGAACGGGTGCCGTTAAAATTACGCCGGCTCATGACTTTAACGACTTTGAAGTCGGTCGTCGCCATAACCTGCCGATGATTAACATTTTGGATGTGCATGCCAAATTGAATGAGAATGTACCGGCTGAATTCCAAGGTATGGACACCATGACGGCCCGAGCCAAAGTTTTGGAACGCATTAAAGAATTGGGATTATACGTTAAGGAAGAACCCAATCCGATGACTATTCCGTATGGCGACAGAACGGGTGTTGTCATTGAACCGTATTTGACAGACCAATGGTTTGTGGATACCAAAGAAATCGGTCGCCGTGCGTTAGAGGCTGTTGAAAATGGCTCAGTTAAAATGTATCCGGAAAATATGAAAAACACCTACTATGAATTGATGCGTAATTTGCAACCGTGGTGTATTTCCAGACAACTGTGGTGGGGACACCAAGTACCAGTTTGGTACGGTCCGGATGGTCATATGTTCTGTGAGGAAACGGAATTAGAGGCAAAAATTGAAGCTACTAAACATTATGGTGAAGAAACACCTCTGCGCCGTGATACCGATGTATTGGATACTTGGTTTTCTTCCGGTTTGTGGGCATTTTCCACAATGGGATGGCCGAATGAAAGCGATGAATATTTAAAACGCTACTACCCGACTTCCGTCTTGGTTACCGGCTTTGACATTATTTTCTTCTGGGTTGCCAGAATGATGATGATGTCCTTGTACGCTATGGAAGAAATTCCATTTAAGGAAATTTGCTTCCACGGATTGGTGCGTGATGAAAAAGGCCAAAAAATGAGCAAATCCAAAAACAATGGGATTGACCCGTTGGAAATGATTGCAAAATATGGCGCCGATGCCTTGCGTATGAGTTTGTTGGTTCAAGCCGGCACAGGTCGTGATGTTTTGATTGGGGATTCTCGTGTGGAAGCTTACCGCAACTTTGCCACCAAAATTTGGAACAGCGCTAAATGCTGTGAAATGAATGATTGCAAAGTGGCCGAAGATTATAATTGAATACATTTGCTTCTGCCACGCGTAGACCGATTCGGAGAGAAGCACTTGCAATACTTGAATCGATGCGATGCCTTCGCCCGATGTATAATGAATTTTTG
>JAFTHM010000074.1 GCA_017457425.1 Alphaproteobacteria bacterium | reverse complement strand
TATCATCCAATTTTAACGTAATGTGTCTGTCATCAAGGCGTTTTTGTAAATGGCCCAGTTGAATATCCACAATCCCTCGGATATTTTCTTTTTTAAGCGTATTAAACACAATGATTTCATCCAGACGGTTAATAAATTCGGGACGGAAAAATCCTTTTAACATCTCACGCACATCTTTGTGTTTTTCCCCTGTGCCAAGGTTAGACGTCATAATTAAAAATGTATTTTTAAAATCCACCGTGCGACCTTGTCCGTCAGTTAAACGCCCGTCATCTAAAACTTGCAATAACACGTTAAACACATCCGGATGAGCCTTTTCCACTTCATCAAATAAAATGACTTGGTAAGGCCTACGGCGAACTGCTTCGGTCAAAACACCACCTTCGTCATAGCCCACATATCCCGGAGGCGCACCGATTAATCTTGCCACAGCATGTTTTTCCATATATTCGGACATATCAATTCTTAGGTAGGCACTTTCTTCATCAAATAAAAATTCGGCGAGCGCTTTTGCCAGTTCGGTTTTTCCGACACCGGTCGGCCCCAAAAATAAAAATGAACCGATGGGGCGATTAGGGTCGTGCAACCCTGACCGAGAACGGCGAACGGCATTGGAAACGGCTGTAATGGCTTCGTCTTGTCCAACGACACGGCGGGCAATATTTTCTTCCATTTTAAGGAGTTTTTCCCGTTCACTACCCATTAATTTATCCACTGGAATACCCGTCCATTTAGATACCACACCGGCGATAATATCGGGTGTTACCGTTTCAACAGTAGCATTTTGATTATGTTCGTTGATTTCGGCAAGGCGTTTTTCCAAATCCGGAATTTCTTTGTATTGCAACTCACCGGCTTTTTCATATTGTCCTTCACGCAAAGCCAATTCTACGGCCGTTTTGGCTTTGTCTAAGGCTTCCCGTAAACGACCGGCTTCACCGATAGCACTTTTGCCGGCACTCCAAACAGCCGTTTCCTCAGCAGATTGTTTTTCCAATTTTTCAATTTGCTTTTGTAATTTTTCCAATCGTTCACGAGAGGCTTGGTCATGTTCTTTCTTTAACGCTTCTCGTTCAATTTTCATTTGAATGAGACGGCGGTCAATTTCATCTAAATGTTCGGGTTTGGAATCAATGGCCATACGTAATTTGCTGGCCGCTTCATCTACCAAGTCAATGGCCTTGTCGGGCAAAAATCTGTCTGTAATGTACCGGTTAGACATTACCGCCGCCGATACCAAAGCCGCATCGGCAATACGCACACCGTGATGTAATTCGTATTTTTCCTTAATACCTCGCAAAATGGAGATGGTTTCTTCTACGGTGGGTTCGCCCACATAAACCGGTTGAAAACGACGGGCAAAGGCTTGGTCTTTTTCAATGTATTTTTGATACTCTTTTAAAGTCGTTGCCCCAATACATCTGAGTTCTCCACGAGCTAAAGCCGGTTTTAACAGATTGGATGCATCCATAGACCCACTGGTCGCACCGGCGCCCACCACCGTATGCATTTCATCAATAAATAAAATGATTTGTCCCCCGGCGGCTTCTACTTCTTGCAAGACAGCCTTTAACCGTTCTTCAAATTCACCACGATATTTTGCGCCGGCAATCAAAGCCCCCATATCCAACGCCATTAAGCGCTTTCTGGCCAAACTTTCTGGCACATCACCATTGACGATACGCAGTGCCAAGCCTTCCACAATGGCGGTTTTACCAACCCCGGGTTCACCGATTAAAATCGGGTTGTTTTTGGTGCGTCTGGACAACACTTGAACGGCATGACGAATTTCTTCATCTCGCCCGATAACCGGATCAAGTTTGCCTTGTTTAGCCCGTTCTGTGTAATCTGTCGCATATTTTTTAAGGGCATCAAAATTATCTTCGGCTGTAGCTGATTGCGCCGTTCTACCTCCACGCATTTCGTTAATAACCTCATTGAGTTTTTTCGCATCAACACCGTAAGATTTATGCATAACCAATGCTTGCAACAATCGTTCTACCGTTATATAGGAATCACCGGCTTTTGTGGCCAAATTTTCGGCATTGTCTAATACCTTCATAAAGGCTTGATTAGCCGATACCTGAACCGAAGTTCCATGAACTTTGGGCAGTTTTTCCACATCTTCAGCAACTTGATGACGAATTTGTGCAACATCAGAGCCAGCTTGAGTCAATAAAGAAGTTGCCATTCCTTCCTTATCATCCAATAAGACTTTGAATAAGTGTTCGGGTGTTAAAAATTGATTGGATTCCCGTACGGCTAAATTTTGCGCCGATTGAATAAAACCTTGAGAACGGTCGGTTAATTTATCTTGTTGCATATGTGCCTCCTACATAAAATTTATAAAATACATAGGTATGCATGAC
>JAFTHM010000073.1 GCA_017457425.1 Alphaproteobacteria bacterium | reverse complement strand
GACCGTTCCATACATGAACTTATCCAGCATAATATCACCGATAACCAAAGCTTTGACTTTTTGAAACTGATTAATATCTATTGCCTGCATTATTGCCCACCTTTTTGGATTATGTTTTGTACTTTTTTGAAAAAATCATTATTCAAGGTACACGCTTCATTTAAAAAATCAGGATATGTTTTAGCCATGGCTATATCGTGTTTCAAATCACCGGAATAAATGACCGGAGGATATTTAAACCCGTCAAACCGACTGGAAAACGGCCGATATAAAATAACCTTTTTACCCATTAATAATCCCCAATACGCCCCATGATATGTATTGGTAATAATCACGTTGGATGAACCGATAAACGAAAAAATATCTTGTTTTTCAGCTGTATTATTGCTGATACGTTCATAATCCAATGGAATGGGATTTTCTTTATGTTCTACAATGCCAATTGCTCGTACGATGGGATACTGTCTGTGTATTTTTGGATTTAAACATGATACACAAGGACAATAATTTCCATGACCGGTCCAATCTCTCCCTCCGAACAGACGAAATTTATCAAAATCTATCGGTATTTTTTGTGAAAAATCATCATAATGTGTATTCAATCCAACACCCCACGCAATAACCCGAGCCTGCGTTGCTAACAATTGATTAATGCGTTCATTCCAATCATCGTTATAATTTAATAATCCGCCCCCACCTAAAATAATGATATCTTCCGATTTAACACAAGATAACAACATATCTTCACGAATATCCATCACGATTTGATTGTGTGTTTTTTTGTATGAATCAAATAATGATATCGGTGTACACAACATATCGCCGATATTTGTTTTATCGGCACAATGAACAAAAAATAAAGTCGGTTTATTTTGTTTAACACGCACAATCGGATAATAATTATTTAAAACAGCTTGCTCATAAACCGCCGGTCGGCGTCCGTCCCAAGAAACTCCCGTCTTGACAACTTGTGCCGGATTACCCGCTATCACACAATTGGGTTCGGTAAATTTTTTTGAAACAACCGATCCGATACCAACGATACAATTATCTGGCACTTGCGCCCCTTTGGTAAAAATAACCTCTCTGCCAACCCATACATGATGACCAATTAAAATAGGGTTTGACGGCTTATTCAAAACTTCATTTGTGGCCTTATCCATAACTGTATGACCATCTGTCCACAGCTGTTCTTTAGCGGAAATCATACAGTTTTTGCCAATTTTAAACGTATTAGAATGCAACGATACCGCAAAATCACCACACGACGTATTTTCACCTACCTCAAATACATTATAATCACCATAAGCCGTCGCCGTCCAATTGCCACCGACACCTTTGTGTAAATCTATCGTATTGTGGTTTCCAAGCACAGATAAATGCAAACAAACAGGGCGTGAATTCGTCTTAGGATTCGGTATTTTTATCGTATTATGCGACCCATTTATTTCAAGATGAACACCATCTATTTTATGAAATGGCACTTCCATTTCACGACCTTGTTTATCGTATAAAAACAAGTGATTGTTTTGTCCGATAACGTCATAACATTCCGGTATTATTTCTTGAGAAAAGTTCATATCAATTGGTTCGGTTAACGATTTGATTTTGTACCGATAATGGCGTCTTTTTTTACCAATTGTGATAGCCGATAATATATGATAACGCACCAAAGTCATATCAGTCATGAAAAACTCCTAACTGATGAATGGCATCCATCACATGATTTACGCTGACACTGTTAATGGCACCGAATATCGGACAAAATTGATTTTCGTTTTTTTTGTCTTGCATAAATTGTTTCAATAACCGTTCAATATCCGGATGAAAAACAATTCTATATAATGATGATGGTGGATAATGAACAAAACGTCCATAACTCATGCCGGCTGAAATACAAACAGCCGGTGTTTTTAAAGCCGCCGCAATATGAAAACAAGCACTGTCATTACCGATAAATAAAGTGGCATTATTCATCAACGAAATTATATCCTTAAATGATTTCCCAATCATAAGATGACACCGGTTATCACACAAAGCGTTTAATTGGTCACATGTGTTTTTATCCGATTGCGTTCCGATTAAATAAACCGGCACACGATAATGATGTATCAGAGTATTAATAACAGTGGCATAATTTTGAACATGCCACATTCTAAAAGCATCTTGAGCACACGGATTAATAACGACATAAGGTGATTTTTGCTCTTTTGGTAATGATATCGTATGTAAAGGCAACGGCATTGTTTCACCACTTGCTGTTTCAAAAAAATTTTTATTGTTGAAAAATTCAAATGTATTTTTACCGTTTGAATGAAATACAACGTGATTGAATAAACTTAAAAAACGCATATGTTCCGGATTATTAATGTCTAAATCTCCGACACGGGCAATTGTTTCAGAGGCTTGAATTTCAGACAGTATCATCGCATTTAAATTCATAAAACTGCCGACATTAAAACTGGGAAATAATATGCTGTCATACCGGTGCTTTAACCCTTTTGAAAATAACTTAAAAAATGCTTGACTTTGTTGAGCCGATGATAATCGCCAAAACGGATGAGGAACATATAAAAACGTATCAATTATATCGGAATCCAAATATTCGGCAATATCTTTCATAGCCGATGATAAAATCAATGTAATATTGGCATCACGATATTTTTTTGTTTGTTTAATCCATTTAAAAAAATTACGCATTAATACATAATCGCCAATGGAATCGGTCTTTACGATTAAAATATCTTTACCGGTTTGTTTCGTACTGGCTGGCAATAAAGGCGGAAAAATCATTTTTTGGCGTTTATATTTTATACCGCCGAAATAACTTTTAACCAACGGATATCGGTACTGTTTTGTTCTTAGCATATTCATACTCCCTGATTTTTTGAATAACAAACTGAGGCGAAATCTTTTGTAAACAAACCGGTTTATTTCCTGATTTCAAACACCAGTTTCGCCAATTTTCATGCACCCATTCACATCCTATACACACATCAGAAGCAATATTGATATTTTCCGTATAGGCATAAAAATCTTTTTTAGTCGGACCAAACAAAACAACTGAGGGTTTTCCGGATAAAAAATGACGCAAATGTACCATACCACATTCACCGTCTATGTGATATTTAGCCATTTTCAACAAAACCAACAATTCATCAAAAGTTGTTTTGCCACATAAATTGATATCTGTACTTTTAATTTTTTCACATGTTTTATCACCAAGTTGTACAATAACCGTATCGGGCCATATCTTTTTCAAATCATGACATAACCGATAATATTTATCTAAATCCCATAAACGAGTGGAATGATTATTTAACCCATCAGCCGTTCCTGTTCCTCGTTGCACCGTTATAAAGGCCCCCTCTGATAACCCATATTTTTTTAATATTTTGTGTGTTTGTTCTTGTGGATACACAACAAAGTCATCTGTCATATGGATCAACGATCCGATATCTCCTTGTGAAAGACGATTTCTGCTTGTAATCTTGGTATATATTTCACACAACGCATCCCCGACACTACCCGCACGCATACAGGCACCAAAAAAACGATTAAATGATTGAACGGTCTCAACCCATTTTGCCAAAAAAGAATCTTGCTCTACTTTTTTATGATAGACATATACCAAAACCGGCACCCGAATAAAATGAATAACCATATCATACTGATACCCGACTGATTGTGGCGTATACATATGACCAATAAATGAGTGTCGGAAACACAACCGTTGAACAACCTCCAATAAAGGCAACGGCACACAAATATCTATTACATTATCTGATTGAATACAGTTTTTAAATTGTTTTAAAAAATTCAATGCCAATACAATATCTCCAATACCCCCTTCCAAATAAAATAAAATATGTGTTTTAGAAGAAGATACAGGCCTATACACCGGCATACGACGAAAGAACTGTTTAAACACCCACCAAATTAAATGAGTTTTTTGTTTAAAAGAACTGTCAAAATATTTTTTATGCAGTGTATTACATTTGGATAATACTGCCGTGGAAAAATCATACTGAGGCATGTTTTTCCCTTTCTTTGGTTATAAGTATTTTATGTTTTTGACCATACTTAAACTCGGCTAATTTATGTATCATATTTACCGGATACACCATAGTCCCATTTGATTTGACTTGTTTATATTTATAAAACCCAAATATATTTTTAAAAAAACGAATTCGTGCGTGATATTGACATTTAAAATCATCTACCCAACTGGCCATAAAATGGTGAACAGCATAGCTGTCCTTTGACTCTTCAGAAAAAATACCCGTTGGAAAAATAATGTTTTGGCGGTCTTTATAAATCGGACTTGTATCCGTATATACTTTTTTAAACCCACATGATTTTAGCGGAGCCATTAATCGCCTTGTATTCGGGGTCATATCATATCCGGTAGGCGTTATAAATTCAATATCATCATATGTTTTCAATAACCGGTTGATAATCGGAGAGTGTTTTTGCGCCCCAATGACAGCCGTTCCGATATGAGCTTCATGACCATACCGTTCCGATCCGATAAAAAAATCCAAATTCAACAGCGGATTAAAACTTTTTTTGACCTCAACATCCGTATCCAAATAAATACCCCCTTCCGTATACAGGGCATACAGACGAAATACATCCGAAACAAAGGCATATTTTTTCGCTTGATAAGCTTGATTTACGTAATGATTTTGAGCCAACTTTGATATATCTTTATCTGTCCACTCTTTAAACGTATAATCCGGTAGAAAACGATACCAAGACCGAATACAAGAGCGTATTTTATCATCTTTTTCTTTGGTGCCAAACCAACAATAATGTACAATTTTCGGTATCATAAACTCTCCTTAATCAACCGCCGATACGTAAAATATCGGTGTAGTTTATGACCTTGCCACCCAAGTAATCCTTTGGCTTTTAAATCTTTTAATTCTGTGGCAAATGCCCGATACATATCTGATTGAATCGTTTTATCCGCTCTTTGACAACGCCCCAGTTGTTGTTTTAAAATAACGGGGATAAAGGTACGTTTCAACCGATTTAATTCAGCCAATAACCCCGCTTGATTATAAATATGATAAATATAAT
>JAFTHM010000072.1 GCA_017457425.1 Alphaproteobacteria bacterium | reverse complement strand
CGGAATTTTTGTCTGTCTTACCGGTACTTACACAAACAATGTTGATTATTGGAGCAGAAAAGATGTAAAATTCTATACATTATGTAAACAACCATAATAACATATAAAACTCTAGCGTTTGTTCTAGTTTCTTATATAGAATCATTTATTTCGCATACAATGTTTTAATGCCTTGTTGTTCCAAAATGCCGGCTAATTCCTTAATAGCCTCTTTCGTTGGTTCCGGCACATTTTCCAAAGGATAGTCTATGCCAAGTTCTTTCCACTTAAATACACCACTGCGATGATAAGGTAATAATTCCACCAATTCCACATTTGGATATTGTTTAATAAAACCGGCTATTTTTTCACCATATGCCACACTGTCATTAATATTGGGAACAACCACCCAACGCACCCACGTGCGAATATTTTTATCCCGTAGTACATTCAAAAAGTCCAATGTGCGTTCATTGGTCAAACCCGTTAATTTTTTATGGGCTGTGTCATCTAAATGTTTCACATCCAACAACACCATATCGGTTAAATCCAACAAATTAAGCGTTGTTTCATCAATATTGGTTGTGCCGGCTGTATCTAAGGCAATATGCACCTTTTGACGTTTCAGGGCCTTAAAAATCGGCAACAAAGATGTTTTTTGCATGAGCGGTTCCCCACCCGAAAAGGTCACGCCGCCACCCGAAAATTCCATAAACTTTTTGTATTTTAAAACTTCGGCCACCACTTCTTTGGCGGTTTTAATCTGACCACCTTTAGCATCCCATGTATCGGGATTATGGCAATATTGACATCTTAATGGACACCCTTGTGTAAAAACAACAAAGCGAATCCCCGGTCCGTCAACCGTTCCGCCGCTTTCATAAGAGTGTACTTTTAAATATGTATCGTTTAATTTTTCCATTAAGATATCTCCTATTATAAAAAAGGCGACCCCGATTTTTAAGGTCGGAAGTCGCCCCTTAACAAGTTAGTTATTAAATTTTTTCGTGGAACGTTCTGGAAATAACATCCATTTGTTGTTCACGGGTTAATTTAATAAAGTTCACGGCATAACCGGACACACGGATTGTCAACTGCGGATATTGTTCCGGATGTTCCATCGCATCTTGCAATGTTTCACGGTTCAAGACGTTCACATTGATGTGTTGACCATCATTACCACAATAACCATCCAACAGGCTGACCAAGTTATCTACTTGGATATCACGTGTTTTACCCAAAGAGTTCGGGATAATCGTGAATGTGTTGGAAATACCATCTTGAGCGTGTTGGAACGGTAATTTAGCGACGGAACACAAGGAAGCAATAGCCCCGTTTGTATCACGTCCGTGCAATGGGTTAGCACCCGGAGCAAACGGCACACCGGCTTGACGTCCATCCGGAGTAGCCCCTGTTTTCTTACCATATACAACGTTTGATGTAATTGTCAAAATGGATTGTGTCGGCAACGCATTGCGATAAATCGGCAAGCGACGGATTTTATCCATAAATTGTTTTACAACACGACGAGCAATGCTGTCAGCACGTTCATCATTGTTACCATATTTCGGATAATCGCCTTCAATTTCAAAGTTAGTGGCCAAACCACGTTCATCACGGATAACTTTCACTTTAGCATGTTTGACAGCAGACAAAGAGTCAACAACGATTGAGAAACCGGCAATACCGCAACCCAAAGTTCTGATAACGTCTTTATCATGTAAAGCCATCATGGATTTTTCATAAGAATATTTATCATGCATATAGTGGATGATGTTCAAGGCGTTGACGTATGTTTCAGCCAGCCAATCCATCATCTTATCAAATTTGCGTTCTAATTCGCCGATTTCCAAGTATTCGGAAGTAATCGGAGCGAATTCCGGACCGACTTGAGCACCGGATTTTTCATCTTTACCACCATTGATGGCGTACAACAAAGCTTTAGCCAAGTTGGCACGAGCGCCAAAGAATTGCATTTGTTTACCGATACGCATTGGGGATACACAGCAAGCAATACCGTAGTCATCACCAAAGAAACCACGCATTAAATCGTCATTTTCGTATTGGATGGAAGATGTATCAATGGATACTTTTGCACAGAATTTTTTGAATGCTTCCGGCAAATGATTTGACCACAACACTGTCAAGTTTGGTTCCGGAGCCGGTCCCAAGTTATAGAGTGTGTGCAAGATACGGAAGGAGTTCTTTGTTACCAAAGTACGACCGTCAATACCCATACCACCGATAGATTCTGTGACCCATACCGGATCGCCGGAGAACAATTCATTATATTCCGGAGTTCTCAAGAAGCGAACCATACGCAATTTGATAACCAAATCGTCCATCATTTCTTGAGCTTGTTCTTCTGTAATCACACCATTTTCAATATCACGTTGAATGTAGATATCTAAGAATGTGGAAATACGGCCGATAGACATAGCGGCACCGTTTTGGTCTTTAATGGCGGCCAAATAACCGAAGTATGTCCATTGAATGGCTTCTTTTGCATTTGTAGCCGGACCGGAAATATCCAACCCATAAGCTGCGGCCATTTTCTTCATATCTTGTAAAGCACGAATTTGTTCGGCAATTTCTTCACGTTCACGAATAACGTCAGCCGTCATGCTGGCTAAGTTTGTTAAATCTTTTTGTTCGTTTTTGTCTTGGATTAAACGATCAATACCATACAAAGCAATACGGCGATAATCCCCAATGATACGACCACGGCCGTAAGCATCCGGAAGACCCGTTACAATACCACTTTTACGGCAAGCACGAATATCCGGTGTATAAGCATCAAACACACCGTCATTATGTGTTTTGCGGTATGTTGTAAAGACTTCAGTTACCTTCGGATCCAACGGCAAGTCATAAGCTTGACAAGAACCTTCCACCATACGATAACCACCATACGGCATTAAAGCACGTTTAAGCGGAGCATCCGTTTGCAAACCGACAATGATTTCGGCATCTTTGTTGATATAACCGGCACCGTGAGATGTGATAGAAGAAACAACGCTTGTATCAGCATCCAACAAGCCGTTATTTTCACGTTCTTTTTTCATGAGTTCGGAAACATCTTCCCACATTTTCTTTGTACGGGCTGTTGCACCAGCCAAGAAAGAATCGTTACCTTCATACGGTGTGTAGTTTAAGTTAATAAAATCACGGACGTTAATTTCATCCTGCCATTTATTTGTTTTAAAACCTTCCCAGGCTTTGTTTAAGTTATCCATGTAAATTTCCTTTCATTTTTTTACATTTTTCAACATATAAAAACGGTTTTTATCAAAATCACTGGACCGTTTCGGATGAGCGCACTATAGCACATTTTGTTTTTTTTTGCTACAAAAAAGTTTAATTTTTTATGAATATTTTATGATATTATTCCGCCGCCAACAACAAACTCAATTTAGGATTATTTTTTCCTTGAAAAATACCAGATTTTCAGATATTCTGATAAAGTTCCTTAGCGGAACACGGGCCTAGAAACCCCGAATTTCAGGAAGGTTGGACAGCACCAACTTTAAAAATATGTTGGCATTCGCCTCGGGCGGATGTCGGCGAATAAGGCTTTTAAGGCTCAAATAAGCCGAGCCGTTTTCCTGAAATGCGGTTTTCTAGCATCCGCCCGCTTAAGCAAAGCGGGTTTTGTTTTAATTTAACAACGGAGGCAGAAAATGCGTAAAATTTTATTATTAACCTGTGGCATATTGATGATAACAAATATGACTTTGGCTGAGAATACCACCGAAACGTGTGCCGATGGGGCCGGAACAGTCGTTGTCGGTGCCGTCACGGGATATAAATATTGTATGAGTAATAAAACGATGAATTGGTGGAATGCGAATGCGTGGTGTGATGGATTAGGAAGAAGCTTGTTTGATTTAAAAACAGATTGCGCCTGTTCTGATACGATGGCAGATTGCTATAATTATAAATGCCCTGAAATTTATCAAGTACACCCTCAACATCAAATCTGGACAGCAACAACCGGCTGCACAAACGGAAGTTATTATTATCGTTTTGAATTTGGATATGGTCGTTGTAATAATAACCGAGGCGATTCTAACGGAGGTTATGCCCTATGTAAATAATAGACAACAAAACCTCTTGCATTTTTCACAAAAAAGGATTAAAAGAGCGACAATTATTAATCTTTAATCATGGAGTTTTATTATGTCTTATTACAATCCGAATGAAATTGCGGATATTTTTGCGAACGCCTCTTGCGCCAAAGCAAAAATGCCCTTCACTAAATTTGCTTTAATGGCCATCATGGGTGGCATTTTTATTGCCCTAGGCGGTTTATTAACCGTGGTTGTAGCCGGCGGTATGCCACAAACAGCCATTCACAACATCGGCTTAGTTAAATTTATGGCCGGCGCTTTATTCCCTGTCGGCTTGATTATGGTATCCGTTGCCGGTGCCGATTTATTTACCAGCGATTGTGCCGGTATGACTTTATCCACTATGCAAAAAAAGACCATTTGGGCAGAGTTATTAAAAGTATGGATTTTGGCCTATGCCTTTAATTTTATCGGCGCTCAATTTGTGGCATGGTTTATGGCACACAAAACACATATTATTGCCTCGGCTCCTTACGCCGATTATTTAAATACATTGGTAAACGGCAAATTAAGCCACGATTGGTATACCGTCTTTATCAAAGGCATTGGGGCCAATATGCTAGTCTGTCTTGGCACTTGGATGGGATATGCCGGCAAAGACATCTGTGGCAAAGCTTTAGGCATTTGGGTACCCGTTATGTTGTTTGTGACACTGGGATATGAACACTCTATCGCCAATATGTTCTTTATTCCGGCTGCTATGTATGGAGGTGCCGATATTACATGGGGTCAATTTATCGTGGATAATTTGATTCCGGCCACAATTGGCAATATTGTCGGAGGAGCCGTTTTTGTCGGTATGATTTACGGATATATTTACGGTAAGAAATCCAGTTAATATAAAAGCCCCGACAACGGGGCTTTTTTTAACAATCACACCCTAACGAAACACTTCAGGAACTTGATATTCTTCTTCCACTTTGGGTTGAGGCATGTCAATTTGCTGTTTATCTTCAGCTAAAGCAAACAAAAAATTACCCGCTTTATCATGTGTTAAATGACACCAAACCTGCGTTAAAATATGGGCCATAAACGCCATTTCTTGCACTGCCCAAAATGTGGCAATATAAAGCACTCCCCAAAACACATGCATAATTAAAAAATAGGCAAAATAAAAAGAAGTCGGCAAAGGTGGTACAAAAGGCAAAACGGAAAACACGCTTATCAAAATAACCAATGATGGAATCACGAATAAAAAAGACGTTTTGAACCAAAATTTCCCCCGACTGGGCAACCCGATATACGCCAAAAAGGATATAATGGCCAATACCAAATAAAGACCGAATACTCCCAATCCGGAAATACTCATCAATCCCTCTATAATTTTTCCGACCATATCGGCAAAAGGTTTTGCGGTATATTCAAATCCTTTTCCCAATACAAACATTACCACCCCATTTAAAATCAAACATCCCAAAGCAAACAAAATCAACAATGGCTTTTTAAGGGCTTTAACAACCGTTTGCTTCCAATTTTGGGCAGAACCGATACACGCCGTCATCAATGCCGTTTGCACATAACATATCACAAATATAACACCTACAAACACAATTAACAATGGAATACCGATAGCGTATTGTTTCCATCCGTTAAGTGTCCATAATGCCATTTTATCAACGCTGTATTCCATTCCTTTAAAAAGACCAACAAAAATAACAGATGCCAACAATAACAACCCACCCAATGCCAAACTTTTTTTAATAAACGGCTTCCATTCAAATGGTGGAAAATCCCGTTCTAATTGTTCCAATGCTAACCGAGAAAAGAACGCAATAAAAACAGCTTCCCAAAAAACAACCACAGCAGCAACGGACAGACCAAATACAATCCCCGCATTCCTAAAGAATTCGCTCCGATTTGTCAGCCTGACTGCATTTGAAAAAACTTCCAAACAACTAAATAAAATAATGACACTCACCAAAAAAAACATAACCGTTGCAAACAAAAATACAAAGTTGGCTCCAAATACGGTCGGCCGGAACGAAAACTTAAAAGCATTCAACAAAGATAACGGATGCAGGCGTTTTTGGGCTTGTTCCAATTTTGTATTCACCATCGGCGTCCCCAATAAGGCATGACGCTGTGCTTGATATGTGTCTTCAGAAATCAGCCCATTTTCACGCATAATATTTAAATTATCTAATTCACGTTCTCTATCCATAACACGCTCCAGTTTTTTATTTGCCATCACACGAAAAATTAACATATCCCTTGAGATGAATTTATGTGTTTATAGGTATCGATCCCATTACCGTTATCATACTCTCGCACCAATTGAATTGTTTGCCCATCTTCGGCATAATATTTAACCAATCCATGCCACTTACCATTTTTCAGCATGGCTTCATAATCTAATGTTCCATTTCGTCGATACCCTTTTTCCATACCATTTTCTTCATCATCACTATACTCAATCATACGTTCAATTGAAACACCATCGTCATAATACCACGTCTCAACACCAATTCGTTTTCCCTTTACAAGAGTGGCTTTGTGCTGTAAGGTTCCATTTGCATGATACCCTACCTGCTCACCATCAGCCGTTCCAAAACAAAAATTTGTTTCGCTTTCAACCGTTACACCATCCTTATGATAGTAAACCCATTTACCGTGAGGTTTATCATCTTTAATAGGAACTTCATTATACAAGACTCCATTGGGATAATAACAACGATGAAACCCATCCTTTGTTCCCCCAACATAAACAACCTCAATCCAAACCGTTTTATTATCAGGATGATAGGTCCGTAACGTTTTTGTTCCCGTTTTTGGGTCAATTTCTTCCTTTTTCAAAGTATCAGCCACATTATACTCCTTTGATATCATATCAACAATAACACATAAAAACATCTTTTTCAAGGATTGATTTTTATAACAACTTTTGATATAAGAATGCCATACTAATTTATTTTTTCTTAAGGAGTTTTTTATGATGGGATATTCTGTCGGCAGTATTTTAATTTTCTCAATACTGGTTATTTTATGCTTAACCATTGATTTAATGGCCCATAAACAAGACAAAGATGTTTCTATAAAATCTGCTATTGCTTGGACAATTTTTTGGGTATTTGTGTCTTTGTTGTTTGCCGTATACATCTACTACACTCATGGATTAGAAGATGCCACAGCTTATCTGTCCGGCTATGCTTTGGAAAAAACATTATCTGTTGACAATTTATTTGTATTAATGGCCATTTTTGCCAGCTTTGGTATTCCAAACCGCTATCAACACCGTGTGTTGTATTACGGCATTTTGGGTGCCTTAGTTTTACGCTTAATTTTTGTGGGTTTGGGGGCCACCTTCTTAAATATTTTCGGCGATACCGCCCTTACCATTTTTGGTATTTTCATTATTTGGACAGCCATAAAAATGATGCAAGCCGCCGGACTTGGAGCCTTAATTTACTCTTGGATTAAACGGCAATCCTTACCCAAAAAATGCCAAGAAGAAGAAACCGACTTTACACAACACTGGGCCATTCGTTTTTTCAAACATTTATTTCCCGTTACACCCAATTTAAATGGCCATGACTTTTTTATCGGTCATGCTGCTACGCCGTTATTTTTGTGCTTAATTACCGTAGAATTTGCCGATATTATGTTCGCTTTTGACAGCGTTCCAGCCGTATTAGCCATTACCGAAAAACCATTTTTGGTATACACCAGCAATATTTTTGCCATTTTGGGTATGCGTTCTATGTACTTTTGCTTGGCGGCTGCAAAAAAATCCTTGGTTCATCTGGAAAAAGCCGTTATCGGTATCCTAGTATATATCGGCGTCAAGATGTTGGTAGATGTGTTCTTTGATGTACACATATCATCAACAGCGTCATTGGGCGTCGTCTTGTCATTTTTGAGCATTGGGATATTGGCCTCTCTCATTTTTCCGGCAAAAAAGGATGAAAAATGACAAAACTCAAATCTGTTTTAATATTTACACTGTGTTTTATTGTTGGCTATATAGGGACGGCCTTGGACCGACCGATGGTCAGCGTTGTCATACCAACATACAACCGAGCCGATAGTTTACCCCGAGCCATTGATTCGGTTTTGGATCAATCGTTTCAAGATTTTGAATTAATTATTGTAGATGATTGTTCTACAGATAAAACACAAAGAATTTTAAAAAAATATCAAGCAAAAAACAATAAAATCACTGTCATTACTCACGAAACAAATCAAGGTGTCGGAGCCGCCAGAAACACAGGAAATGCTTATGCCCGTGGGACATACATTATTGTTTTAGACAGTGATGATTACGCTTTACCCAATATGTTGCATGACAGCGTACAGTTCATGCAAAAACATCCGGATATAGATATCGGCATTCCGGCCAAATTTGGTTTTAACAAAAATAAGCCGGACTACTTATTTTCATGGCATTATCCGGTTTATGATTTTTTCAGTGCTAATTTTTTAGGCAATGTCGGCAATATTTTTAAACGAGAGTTTATCACACGCCATCATATCACATACAAAGAACATTATACGTGCGCCGAAGATTATGATTTTTGGGTGCAGATGTTGTTAAAAGGGGCCAAAATTGCAAAAATAGAGGATAAAAATCACTATCCGATATATACCGTTGCCTTTAAATCAAGCTCGGGCGGATATGGAAATACTTGTATCAAATATAGCGACATTATCCGCAGTGAAATTGCCGATTTTTTAAAATTACCTCACAAACCGGTTAATGCATGCTCATCCTTAAAAAAGTGGCTGTCTGTCCATCCGGACACATTTTTATCACACACAAAACAACAAGCAATAAATACATTGTGTCCACCTCCGAACACAAAACATCTTTTTGCGTCGCATAACAATTGGAGTGACTATCTTATTTTTTCCGATGAGATGACACATGTTAACCGTGTCAAAAATAATAACCGAGCAACCGTCATTACCTATATCCCTCATCAAAAATTAATGTTAAAATGGGATAACTTTGGGACGGAAACATTTGTTTATGATAAAGATACTCAAGCCTATCATAATAAACCTTGATTTTTTGTGTATATTGTGTATGATAACCATACGACAATTTTCAAGAAAGGATACACAATGTCTCCCAAGGTTTCAGTTATTGTTCCAGTATATAATGTTTCGGAATATTTAGGGCAATGCTTAGATTCTATTTTGCTACAAACATTACAAGATATTGAAGTCATTTGCGTTAACGATGGATCTACCGATGACAGCTTAGACATTTTACAAGGCTATGCCATGTTTGATGAGAGATTAAAAATCATCTCGCAAGAAAATGCAGGTGCCGGAGCGGCCAGAAACAATGGGATAAAACACGCCACAGGGGAATACATCATTTGCTTAGACAGTGATGATTTCTTTGAGCCGGATATGCTCGAAAAAATGGTTCAAAAAGCTGAAGAAGACAACTCCGATGTGGTGGTATGCGGATATATTATGTTTGACAATAAAACCACCTCTCCTATTAAAGTAGTTTTACCCCAATTACCAGATAACTTACCATCTCCTTTTACACCAAATGATTGCCCCGAAAAACTATTCACCTTTATGTCTCCCAATGCTTGGACAAAATTATTCAGAACATCTTATATAAAAAAAGAAGAAATTTTTTTTGATAACACTCCCAGCAGTAATGATGTACTATTTGTTTGTGCGGCTCTGACACTTGCGAAAAAAATTAGTGTAATAACAGAACCTTTTATTTATTATCGTATAAACACAAGCACACAAATTTCATTTAATAAAACAAAAGATATTATTCCTCTTTTAACAACTCTTAATAATTTATATCTTTTTTTAAAATCAAAAAACATTACAAATTTTAACAATTATTTTCACAGATTACATGCCAGTTTAATATATGAGTTAACAAATCGATCCAAAAACAACAAAATAGATTCATTGATGGCTATCCGAAAAATATTGCCCAATGAAGTTGTACAAAATATATTTTCATCCGGCAATCAACCAGCCGTCTCTATAATCGTTCCCGTGTACAATGCTGCACCGTTTTTGCCCGAATGTTTGGATAGTTGTCTTAATCAAACACTTAAGGAAATTGAAATTATTTGCGTAGATGATGGGTCAACGGATAACAGCTTAGAAATTTTAAATGCCTATGCACAAAAAGATAATCGTATCAAAGTTATCCACCAAGAAAATCAAGGTCTTCCCATTACACGTAATAACGCCTTAAAAATTGCAACCGGTGAATATATTCAATATCTTGATTCCGATGATTACTTATTACCGGAAAGTTGTGAATGTCTATATTTATACGCTAAAATTTTTAATTTAGAAATGCTGTTCTTCACCGCCAGAGATTTTCAAAATGAAACAAATGAAACAGAAGATATCCCATATCATCAATTAACGTGGTTACCGGATAACTTTATTTCTGTTTTTTCATGGCAAAATGTCAAAGAAGTTATGCAATCAGTCGCCGTTACAGCATGCTTAACATTTTATAAACACGATTTTTTAAAAGAACACAATATTCACTGGATTAACAAAAAAATATATTATGAAGATTCCCCTTATTTTGTGGAAGCATTTTTACACGCAAAAAGAGTTGGCGCACTAAAAGAAAACTTCTATCAACGGCGTCTACACGGAAAAAATATAACACAATGCATGAATTCCAATTTTCCAGATTACTGTAAAGTTGCTTATCTAACATTAAAAATTGCAAAACAATATGCCGATAATATTGCTTTTTTCAAATTATTCCATGGGTACACATTAAAAGCTTACCATATTTATAAAAACCTATCAAAAGAAAGCCAACAAAAGTTCAAACCAACCCTATTTGCCTTATACGAAACTTTAAAATCTTTATATAAACTTGATTTGCTAGAAGAAGTTGAAAAATGGTATCAGGATAGCCGCCACTCTTTGAGAGTAGACACAACAAGATATAATATCCTGTTTAAAGAAGAAGACTATAAATGTGAGTTGAAGGAATTTTATGAAAAAAATATAAAAAACACTTTAAATTTACGTAATCCTAAAACCTATAATGAAAAAATGCAGTGGTTAAAGTTGTATAATTCGACGCCATTAAAAACACAGTTGGCCGATAAATATTTAGTTCGTGATTGGGTTAAAGAAAAAATAGGTGAAGAATATTTAATTCCCTTGCTAGGTGTATATGATAAGTTTGAAGAAATTGATTTTGACAAATTACCTCACCAATTCGTTATTAAATGCAATCATGGCTGTGGTTGGAATATCATTGTTTCAGATAAATCAAAATTAGATTTAAATGATGTTAAAAAAAAGCTAGATAAATGGCTAAATACTAATTTTACTTTTCAAAATGGTATGGAATTACATTATCGTGATGTTCAACCTAAAATCATTATTGAACAGTTTATACAAAATAAAGAAGCAAAAGATCTTTATGATTATAAATTTTGGTGTTTTAATGGTAAAGTACATTATATTCAATTTTTATCAGAACGCTCTAAACATTTAAAAATGGCTTTCTATGATAGAGATTGGAATAAACAAAATTTTGTGTATTCATATCCTCTGGATGATAAAATAATTGAAAAACCAAATAATTTAAATGAAATGATTGACCTTTCTGAAAAATTATCACAAGATTTTCCTCATGTACGTGTAGATTTTTATCGTCTGGATGATGGGACCATCTATTTTGGGGAAATGACATTTAGTTCTGCCTCAGGCAGTTGTAAATGGAATAATGAAGATATTAATTATAAATTAGGTGAGTTAATAAAATTACCAGAATTAGCATATAATCTTGATACAGGGGAATATTATAAGATAAATTAAACTATCATTTATCCCATATCTTTCTCTTGACTTAGGGGATAATCCGACCTACACTAATGAACATGTTTGAAATGTTTCTTTTATCGGTTATCCAAAGCATGACGGAATTTTTGCCCGTCAGTTCGTCTGGGCATTTGATTTTAGCGGACAGTTTTGGTTTTTCTAATCAAACATTGGCGACGGACGTTGCCTTACACGCTGGTACCTTAATTGGCGTTATGGCCTATTTTTACAAAGATATTCTCCGATTACTCACCGGTATTTGGAAAAAAGGGCCGACTCGCACCCTATTTATTCATTTATGTGTTGCGACCACTCCCGTGGTTATCGCCGGATTTTTTGGCAAAACCATTATTGAAACGACTTTACGCAGTCCGTTTGTCGTGGCCTTTACCGCCATTTTCTTTGGCATTTTATTATGGGCCGTTGATAAATATGCCCCCAAAAATAAAACGCTCAGCGGATTAACAACAAAAGGTGCTTTTTATATCGGTTTGGCTCAAGTACTGGCCCTTATCCCTGGGACCAGCCGGTCCGGCATTACCATTACTTGTGCCAGAGCCTTACACATCAACCGCACTGAAGCTGCCCGTTTTTCCATGTTATTGTCCATTCCGACAATCGGGCTTGGGGCAGTATACATCATTGGGCAGAGCATATTAAATCACACCGCCACTCAATTGCTTAACCTTAATTTATTGGTAGGCGTTATTTTATCTGCCGTATTCGGATTATTTGCCGTATGGTTTTTAATGCGTTGGGTTAAAACGGCCAGCTTTGCTATTTTTGCCATTTACCGGGTCGCTTTGGGATTATTTTTGATTTATTATTTCTTGTAATGTTTTTAACACAAATACACGAATAGCACACGATAAGTTTGTCTTACGGGTATCATCTATTTCGGTAATTAAACTGCCGATAGATTGATTTCGTTGTTCGGCAATTTCTTGAAAAGCCATCCAAAATTCATCTTCCAATGTAAAACTGGTGCGATGTGAATGAATTAACACAGAATGTTTTTGTGGTTTACTCATTTTTTGCGCAAAGCCTCCAAATCTATTACCTCGGCAGTCTCATTTTTAGGAGCCTCATTTCGTTTTTGACCTGTTTTATCGGATACCGGCTCTAATACCAACCCAAACTCACAAGACGGATCAGCAAACTGAATAATCGCTGTATATGGAATAAAAATCGTTGACGGCACACCACCAAAAGCCAACTCAACACCAAAGCCATCCGCTCCAACCATTAAATTTTCAAATTGGTGTTGTAATACAATACTCATCTGAGTGGGATATTTAGCCCGAACAAATGGCGGGATTTTCACATCCTCTCGGTCGGTTTGAAAGGTAATAAAAAAATGAGACTCGCCTTGCAAGCCGTTTTCAGCCACATCCATCAAAATATCATGGATAATTGTTCGCATTGCCCGTTGTACATATGTGTTGTAATTAATTGCCATCGTATCCTCATAAAAAAGTGGGGGATTTCTGTTGCTAGGGAACCCCCGCCCCCACCTAACCGCTCATATTGGTCAGGAATTGATGGTCATAGGACGCTTAATTAAGCGGCCATAGCGACCGGAGCAAAATTATCATTTGCGTTTATATTTTTCAGCCCGATAACGGTGGTACCATACCGAATGCAAGATAAAACCTTTACTATGCGTGTCGATCCTAGTTCACCCCCATAAGTTTCCACCTTTTTCCTATAAACCGGATTTTAACAAGATGAATGGCGTTTTGATGAATTTTGACGTGTATTAAACATACACAAAAAATTCAGCGAGACGTCAGGCACTTGTTAAATTTAATGAGTCGGATATTCATTTTTGATAAAACGCCGTGTACATTTTTAGTACACAAGTTGAAATCAAAAACAATAGACGACCATTAAAATGGTGGAGGTGTCGGGTACCGCCCCCGAGTCCACAACATCTATGCCGTTTTTCGTTTAGCATTATAGTCAGCCAAAACTGACAAAGTTATTATAACACAACTATGTATGAAAGGCAAGACCTTCTTTTGATATAAAAAAAGGCCGATAAAGGCCTTTTTAGTCTAATTCATTAATTTTCACGCGCCGGCGTTTTGTATCATAAGAAAATGATAATTTTCCTGCTTTTAATAAAGCCACATACCGACCAAATACCTCATATCGCCAACCGGACATAACTTTTGCATCACTACGCCCAATAATCACATCCACAATATCATCCGTACCGGCAATAATCTTTGGGGCCACCCCCAAATCATCACTGACAACCGCCAATAACAAGCGCACCAATTCACCGATATTTTTTTGAGAATTCGTTAAGCCTTTACGTTTTTCCGGCACCTCATATTTTTGTACTTCTTCACTCATTGCCGAAGCAATAACTTCAACCAATTCCATACCATAATTACTTTTGGAAAATCCTTTTGGTAAAGAACGCATTAAGTCCATTTGTTCGGCCGATGTCGGATGCGCTACAACCAACTCTTGAATCAGATCATCCTTCATGATATGGCGACGAGGTCTGTTTTTTAATTTAGCCATTCTTTCACGCCAAGCACAAATTTTAGCAAAAATATGCATTTGACGAGAACCAGTAAAATGACATTTAACCTTAGTCCAAGCGGTATCATCACCGACATCGTACGTTTGAATACTGGTTAAAACACCCATTTCTTCCTTTAACCATTCACCCCGACCATTTTCGGCCAGTTTAGCCACTAACTTTTCATACACCTTAACCAAATGCGTTACATCATGTAAGGCATATGCCACCTGAGTATCGGTAAGAGGGCGTTTTGACCAATCGGTATAACGCATACTTTTATCAATGGCGGTATTGGTTAAATCTTGTACTAATTGCTGATAGCTGGCACTTTCCCCAAAACCACATACCATAGCCGCCACCTGAGTATCAAACAAAGGCGTTGGAATTTGGCCGGTTAAATGATAGAAAATTTCTAAATCCTGACGAGCGGCATGAAAAACCTTAACCACATTTTCATTTTGCAACAAATCAAATAAAGACGTTAAATCAATCCCCTCAGCCAATGGGTCAATACAATACGCTTCATCCTTTGACGCAATTTGTATCAAACATAAAACTGGCCAATATGTTTTTTCACGAATAAATTCGGTATCTAAGGTTATAAAGGGCAGCTGTGCAAAACGGCCGCACACTTCGGTTAATTTTTCTGTTGTTGTTATCATCATGGCGTGTATTATACGCTTTTTTATCTTGAATCGCAAGCATTTATTACATATACTGGCATTATGAACAATATTTTAACCGAAGACGTTTTATTTTTAATTCACTTGTTAGACGATAAAGCCCGTATTGTTGGCGGCGCCGTTCGTGATGTTTTACGAGGTGAAACCGTCAACGATATTGATATTGCCACGGAATTATCTCCGCAAGGGGTTTTAGAACGCCTAACAAACGCCAATATTCGCACAATGACGGCCGGTATTGAACATGGTACCGTTATGGCCATTGTAAACCATAAACCTTATGAAATTACAACCTTAAGATGTGATATTCAAACAGATGGTCGCCATGCAAAAGTTGCCTTCACAAATTCCTATGAGCAAGATGCCCACAGACGGGATTTTACAGTAAATGCCTTGTATATGGATAAAAACGGCACTATTTATGATTATACTGGCGGTCAAGCAGATTTAAAAAATAATTATGTCCGATTTATTGGTTCCGCCAATGAGCGTGTCCAAGAAGATTATTTACGCATTTTACGGTATTTTCGCTTTTGGGCAAAATTGGGACATGGTAAAGTTGATACTGATGCTATTCCAGCCTGCTCACACTTTGCTAATCAACTCAATACCATTTCTTCCGAACGCAAACGATATGAATTTTTTGCCATATTATCTTTGCCCAATTGCGACAAAACCCTCAATTTAATGCAACAAAGTGGTGTTTTAAAATATATTGTACCAACGACGTTTATCCCCGATTTAACCTCTTTTTTAAGTGTTTACCCAGAGGCAGGGATTGAAGAAAAATTATTCGTTTTAACAAAAAATACGCCTATACATCTGCCATTATCAAAAGCGCAAAAAAAATTACTAACGGCTTTTAATCAACCAACTATTATATCCGATGATATAAAAACAGAACGATTAAAGCTGTATCATATGGGACAACGAGTATATCATTTTCATATTTATCGGTCATTGGCTCAACAATTAATCACCTCCAATACGGCTGAAACCCTGCTTAAATTAACACCTCCGGAATTTCCACTTAGGGGGCAAGATTTCGTTGATTTAGGCTATCCAATCGGTCCAAAAATTCAAAAATGTTTAAAAACGGCCGAATCCATTTGGGCAGATAACGGCTTTTCGGATAACAAAGAGCTTGTTCTAAAACAATTTTTGGTGTATAATAAAAGATATGGATAAAAGGAGTTTTGTTATGAAAATAAAAGATATTTCCTACTTTACACGTCATGAGCGTATAGCCGGTAATGAAAGTGGGCGCAGTTTGATTGAAATGCTGGGAACAATTGGTATTATTACCATGATTACCGTGGGGGCTATTTCCGGTGCTGGTACAAGTTGGACATTTTGGAAAGCCAACCAAACACACGAACAAGTTATGGAAATTATCCAAGGGATATCGGATATTTATTCATGGAATAGGGATGGATGGATTAACGCCGATTTTTCTCAAGATACATTGTGTAAACAAAATGATTTTTCATCGTGTACAGAT
>JAFTHM010000071.1 GCA_017457425.1 Alphaproteobacteria bacterium | reverse complement strand
CACCACATAACCGTTAATTTCTACATCAGTCGTTTGGTTTTGCATAATGCCGTCATAGACCATTTCACAGACTCGTTTTTGCACACCGGAAATCACAAAATACGCATCGCCTTCGGCACTTAAATCCGCCTCACTAATTGTGTATCCAGCCTTAGATATTGTTGGCCATTCGGATAACGATAGTGTTTGTCCCATCGCCACTTGACGGACTAAATCAATCCCACGCAAATTAACATCATTAATGGTTTCATTAGCTCTGTATTTATCCATACCATAAGAATATCCAGCAATACCACCAACGGATAACACACCGATAATCGCTAAAGTTCCCAACATTTCAACCATAGAACGGCCAGATTCAAAATTATATTTCACGTTTCATCTCCATTTTTTGACAACAAAAAAATCGCCGTGATGAGTGGCGACTGGAAGGTAGAAACTACGTCATGAGATATAGTGCGGCTTATTGACCGCAAATGGCTTATTTGGCCGCCTTCCAGCCGAACACTGGAAAGCATATTTTTCATCCTTAAAGGATGCTCATGAACTAAGGTTTCTACACCTTGGGGCGCACATCACTCGTCCTGAGATGATTTATATCACACAAAAAAAATGATGTAAAGAATAAAATAATCCCTCTTGCTAAGCACATATTTTTATCTTATATCACAACAAACAGGAGAAAAAACATGAAAAAATTAATCATCATTTTATTAATTATAGCTTTAGGGTTAGTATTTGTTTTACCTTGGTGGGGAGCAGAAGAAGACACCATTCCACAAAATTCATCACAAGACACTGTTTTATCTCATTCTTTTGAGGGTGTTTTTACGGGAGAACTCCCTTGTGCCGATTGCAGTGGCATAGAAACAACTTTACACTTATTTTCAGATGGACGTTATGAATTAACCGAAAATTACGGCGGAAAGGGTACTTTTACCGGTGATGGAATCTGGCAACAAAATCCAAAAACACAAAAAATCAAACTTATTGAGGATAATCAATTTTATAAAATCACAAAAGACGGCAATTTATACCGCCTGAATAATCAAGGAAACGATACGCCCTCACAATTTGATATGACACTCAAAAAACAACCGTAAAAAAACTATCGTGTTTTTGTTAAATTATGATAGACTCTTTGTTCTTGATACTCTTTCGCGTCCTGAATATCTTTTTGATTTTGTTTAGCAATACCATACCCCATCGTCAGCCCCATAGAAGCAAAGGCTAAAAAGAAAGGAATAAGAGCATACTTTTCCCAAAAACCTTCCGGTTTAGGCTCATAAGGTTCATACGGTTTGTGCATACAGTCCTCCTTTTGTTTTTTTATAGTATATCACACAAAACAAAAAAAGACAAGATATTCAATATAACGTATTGATTTTAAATATTAAATCCTTTTCCAAACTGGGCCGTTTGGTGTGTCTTTGACCTCAATACCTTTGGCATTCAGCTCGGCTTTAAGTGCATCTGCCGTCGCCCAATCTTTTGCCAAACGAGCTGCTTGTCTTCTATCTAAAATCTCTTGTAAATCAGACTCTAAAACATCCTCTTTGATTTCGGGCATAATTGCAAGCACCTCATCAAAACGACGCATCAAAGCCGTAATTTGTTCGGCATCCGACACAGACAATTTATCAAAATTTTTATTGACCGTATTCATCAGTTCAAACACAGCTGCCAATGCGACAGATAGATTCAAATCATCATCTAAGCCCTTTTCAAACCCCTCAGAGGCTCGTTTTAAGGTTTCTGGTAATTCCACCCACCCGGAACCATTTTTAACGTCTGACAGACGTTTTAAGAAGTCTTCCAAACGATTAATGACGGTTTGGTTGCCACTCAGATTAGATTCCATAAAATCCATCCGTTGACGATAATGAGATTTAATGAACTCGTAACGAATAGCGGCAGCCGAGTATCCCTTTTCCAATAATTGCGTTAATGTAAAGCAATTACCTAAAGATTTACTCATTTTTTGGCCATTAACCGTAATATGTTCATTGTGCATCCAATATTTCACAAATTCACATCCATAAGCACATTCCGATTGAGCAATTTCATTTGTATGGTGTGGAAATACCAAATCAATCCCACCAACATGAATATCAAACGGTTGCCCTAAATGTTTATGGGACAGTGCCGAGCATTCAATATGCCACCCCGGCCGGCCTCGTCCAAAGGGGGCGTCCCACACGTTATCTCCATCTCGTGGTGTCCACGCTTTCCATAAAGCAAAATCTCTGGCATCCTCTTTATCGTATTCATCTGCCAAACGACCATCTGCATTTGCCATTAACCGACTGGGGTCAATACCGGCCATATGTCCATAATCGGCAAATTTTGAAATTTTAAAGAAAATATCTCCACTTTCGGCTTTGTATGCGTACCCTTTATCCAACAAACGCCCGACCAAATCTATCATCGCCTCAATTTCATCTGTGGCAAAAATTACCTTATCCGGACGTTTTAAATTTAAGGTATCCCAATCTTTAAAGAATAATTCCGTATAATGACGTGTAAATTCTTTTAAAGTTTTACCGCTGGCGGCAGAATCTCGGATCGTTTTGTCATCTACGTCCGTAATATTCATAGCAAATGTTAAGTTATACCCTTTGTATCGCAAAACACGTGCCAACAAATCATAAAATACAAAAGCACGTAAATTACCAATGTGAGCCAAATTATAAACGGTTGGACCACATCCGTACATTTTGACTTGCTTATCAACCAATGGAATGAATTCTTGTACAGAGTGTGTTTTTGTATTATAGACTTTCAACATTTCAAATCTCCTTTATGTTTGTTTTGCCGAGCATACCATATTTCACCGTCCATGACAAGTTTAAAATGCCATGAAAATTAATCCACAGCAACTTTCCCAATTAAATATAATAAATATATAATAGTATATAAGGCGGTGGATAATGGGGATAAGTTTTTATACTTTTTGATTGACACGAATCTTAAAAAAACACGACTCGTATTAAACAAACACTTTAAGAGGTCTTCAAATTTTGATAGACTCCTTATAAGTTCACATAAATAGATGTGTGTAATTTTTTTATAAAATTTAATAACTTTTTTGAATCTTTTTATGTAGAGGTCTATTCATTCGGTTATCCACTCTTTCACGGCTGTTATCCACTCTTTCACGGCTGTTATCCACTCTTTTTCTTGTCAAAGGGAATAAAATCTGCTATACTGCCGTTATAATGAAAGGATAGAACATGCGTGAAATTGTTTTAGATACAGAAACGACTGGGCTTGACCCGTTTAATGGCGATAAAATTGTTGAAATTGGATGTGTAGAGCTTGAAAATCACTTACCAACAGGGCGTACATACCATCAATATATTAATCCGATGCGGTCAATGAGTGAGGAAGTGATAGCTGTTCACGGGTTAACTGAGGAATTTTTGTCCGACAAACCGGTGTTTAAAGATATTGCCGATGATTTTTTGGCGTTTATTGGGGACGATGCTAAACTTGTTATTCATAATGCAGCATTTGATATGAAATTTTTGAATGCAGAACTATCTTTTGCCGATAAACCACAACTTTCTTATGATAGGGTAGTGGATACACTGATTATCGCCCGTAAAAAATTCCCCGGTTCTCGTGTGAATTTAGATGAATTGTGTAAGCGTTTTGGGGTAGATAACACCAGCCGTACTTTGCACGGGGCGTTATTGGATAGTGAATTGTTGGCTGAGGTGTATTTAGAGTTGCTTGGTGGTCGTGAACCGGGATTAGTTTTGGCTCAAAAAATACAAGCTGTTAAAGAAGTTCAAAGTGAAACAATTACTTTAACTGAGCGGGTTTTTCATGAGGCTCGAGTATTTGAAGTGAGTGATGAGGAAAAACAACAACATATTGAATTTGTTAAAGGAATTAAAAATAACTTATGGGGGATTGTGCCTGATGAAAGTAAATAATATTGTGAAAGTTTTTGGTGTGTTCGCATGTAGTATTGCTTTTTCGGCGTCCGCTCAAATGTTGGATTTGCTTGGAAGTGGTGCTGTCGGTGGTGCTATGACAAAAGAGAGTGTATCTTCTGTTAATCAAGGGATGAATGCTTTGAAATACACGCAAATTGTACAAGCTCTGTCTCAAAATGCAGCTATAATCAAGATTAAATATATGGGGAATTACACAAGAGTGGGAACTTCTGATATTTCAGGCAATCCTTTTCGTCCTTATCATTATAATATAGGCCATATCGGGAATAATCGTTTTTATATTGAATTAACCGGGGTTGAGCAAGAACTTTGTAAACGTTTGTTTTCTAGTGGGGTAGGGGCTAAAGAAATTAACATAAATGGACAAGGGCAAAACAAAAATGCCTGTTCACATACTTCACAAATAAAATTTGTTTTTGATTAATTTTTTGCTTGCATTTAATTTGAATATACGATATTTTGTTTCACGTGAAACAAAATATCATTTTTTTATATTAAAATCACGAAAGGAGAATGTTTAACGTGAAACAATTTATAAAAAATGTACTTTTTTTATCTAGAATGAATGTTTCACGTGAAACAATTTGCCAATTTTTTGTAAAAGGGAGTGTTTCACGTGAAACAATTTGAAGAAATATTAAAAAAATCGCAAACAGAATTGCAAAAATTTGCCGATTTAGTGTTAAAATGGCAACGAACAGTTAATTTGATTGCGCCTTCAACAATACCGGATATATGGGAACGTCATATCGTGGATTCTGCCCAGTTGGTGGAATATATCCCCGAAAACGCTAAGGTATTGGTGGATATGGGGTCTGGTGGAGGTTTTCCGGCGATTGTATTGGCTATTATCAATAAGGTGGTTGGCGGTTCAGTTGAACAGTTTTATCTTATTGAAAGTGATGTTAAAAAAAGTATTTTCTTGCGTGAAGCGGCTCGTGTATTTGAGTTGCCGGTTCAAGTTCTTAATCAACGTTTGGAAAATGTTGTTTTGGAAAATGTTGATGTTGTAACGGCTAGAGCATTGAAAACAGTAGAAGAATTGTTTGTTTTAGGACAAGGATTTATTACTAATAAAACAACATGTTTATTCTTAAAAGGGGAACGAGTAGATGAGGAATTGGCTCAAAATACGCATAAATGCTGTATTGAAAAAATTCCCAGTCGGACTCATAAAAAATCATATATTTTAAAAATAGGAGGCGTTCAATATGAATAAAAAAACAAGAATATTTGCGGTTTCTAATCAAAAAGGCGGTGTTGGGAAGACAACAACATCCGTTAATTTGGCTACGGCTTTGGCGGCACTACATAAAAAAGTTTTGATTGTGGAT
>JAFTHM010000070.1 GCA_017457425.1 Alphaproteobacteria bacterium | reverse complement strand
TAAACAAAATGTCCAACCGGAACAACCTGTCCAGCCGGCACATCTTATATACCGACACCAGCCCCCAAAAAGGTTAATAACTAATATTTCAGGAGGAAAAATAATTATGAAAAAAATACTTTTGGCAACAGCATTAATTTTAATGTCAACACATACGTATGCCGTTAATCCCAAATGTAAATACACACAAGACCAACAAGTTGTCAGAGATGCTGAATACATTTCGGATATGGCAGTACTGGGAACCGATACAAATCGTCTAAACGCAATTAATGCTTGTGGCGGAACTTTGTTGCAATTGGCAACGCTCCGAGGTAATCTTGATGTTATTCAATACCTACTGATGAACGGGGCCGATACCGATACTCCGGTTTCCATTAAAGGATATGAAGCCGATTTTGATGAAGATACACCGGATGAAATTCCTTTGATTATGTGGGCAGCTCGTTATGCTCAACACGGTGAAATTTTCCAAGCCTTTTTAAATCATGAAATTAATGCCTTTGTCAAAGACAGTGAAGATCACGATATTTATTGGTACTTTGAAAAAAATCCGGTTTTAATAAACAGTTATATCAAAAAAAGCGGAGATAAAGAATTAGTTTCTTATGCTAAAAAATTCGGATCTGCAAAACCATTACCCGATAATTTTGAATAAGACATAAGTTATCATTCCCTCTCCCCTCGTTTATGAGGGGATTTTTTTATTCATTTAAAGACATCAAAATACATACCTTCGTATCAATAAAAATATTCTTGACATTTTTTATTCCTTTTGGTATGATGCAAAGGATTAATCACAAAGTATGGGTTAATCAGAATCTTGTCTTGAACAGAAAGATTCCCCCGTCAAGATATTGCTTTATGAAAAGGATATAAAAATGACAACCAATGCGTTATCGCTGCTTTATTCAAAAAATTCATTAACTTTATATTTATCGGAAATTAACAAGTTTCCCATGTTGCAACCGGAACAAGAATATATGCTTGCTAAACGGTACAAAGAACATGGTGATGTTGATGCAGCCCACCAATTAACCACCTCTCATTTAAGATTGGCTGCTAAAGTAGCCATCTCATTTCGTCATTATGGTTTGGCATTATCGGATTTAATTTCAGAGGCCAATATCGGTTTAATGCAAGCCATTAAAAAATTTGATCCGGATAAAGGATTTCGCTTGGCAACATATGCCATTTGGTGGATAAAAGCCGCCGTATCCGAATTTATTTTAAAATCTTGGTCATTGGTTAAAATCGGTACTGTCGCCACACAAAAAAGATTATTTTACAACTTACATAAAATTAAATCCCGCTTAGGATTATATGGCGAAACGGCTTTAAATGAAGAAACGGCCTCCCATATTTCAAAAATGTTGGGTGTATCCAAACGAGACGTCATGGAAATGGAACAACGCCTCAGTGGTGATTCTTCTTTGAATACAACATTATCCGGAGATTCCGCCACAAATCATCAAGATATGTTGGCAGATGACAGCGAATCGGCCGAAGAAGCATTGGCCTATGCTCAAGATTTTCAATTAAAGAAAAAAATGCTGAATGAGGCCATTGAAACCTTGCCGGAGCGAGAACAATTTATTATGCGTAATCGCTATTTATCCGAAAATCCAATGACGTTAGAAGATTTAGGAACGCATTTTGGTATTTCCAGAGAACGAGTACGACAAATTGAGGCAAAAGCCTTTGAAAAGGTCCGCAATTTAATGCATACCGCCGCCCAAAAATTGATTTTAGATTAACAAAAACGCCCCTTTTTCAAGGGGCGTTAGTTTAGATTATGAACGACCGGAATAATGATTTTTAACACTCGCCGGATTCAATGTGGGTTGTGTTGGCACATTTGGTTTTTCAACCTCTTTTGCTTTGTTATCCATTCTAGCTAGATTATTGGCTAACACTCGTTGAACTTCATATGCATTCAGCGAACCAATCTTACCTCCCATAGCTTCTTCGACTCTGCGACCAGCGCCACATTCTCGTAAAAATTCTAATTTTTTATCTGCCGTATTTAATGCAGAACGGTCTCCATCTTGTTCATGTGTAGCCGCATACTTACATGCCTCTACAAGAGCGGGTCTTATATCTGCCCCTGCAGAATAAAGTTTTTTGGCCGTGTCTATATATCCATGATCTAATGCCACACCAAAAGGATCTCGATCATTTACATTAGCTCCATGTAAAATTAACAATTCAACAGCCTCATTCCTCAATTCTGGTTCGCGTATCTCGCATGCTAATCCCAAAGGGGAAAACATGCCGTCTTCACCGTGCCGAGGTGTACCGGACCGATTAACATCATCACCACGTGCTATGACGGCTTTTAATACTTCAAGACCCTCACGATTTCCTTCGCGCATTTCATATATAGCCTTTGCAATCAGACTCTTGCCATCCTTGTCGTCACTGAACCGCATTAAAATATCATTTAAACTCATAGTTATTCTCCTTTTTTAAATTTATCTACCACAAAAAGGAACGTTTTTATGGTAGATAAATTTAAAAGAAAAATAATTTTGTCTATAAAAATCACACTATTAATAAAATATTTTGATTATTTGTTGCATTTTTAGTTATTTTATGATATAATGAAATAGTGAAAACACAAAAGGACAGTCTTTCATAAAAACGTTCCTTTTTGTGGTAGACTTTTTAAGATAAAAAGGGAGCTAAATCAACGCTCCCCTCTTTCTTTTAATTATTCGTCAGTGGTGAATTTTGCAACCAATAGTATAAAATGGCTATCACGATAACGGCAACAATAATAAAATGGTGAAATTTATTCATCATGGCTAAATGCCCTCCTGCATCCACTATAGCACATTTTATGAAAATGTCAAAAAAAAGAACTGGCATTTTTGGGAGGTTTCATATATAATATGTGTTATGAAAAAAAATATCAGCTTATATTCATTAGATGAATTTGACGGCATGCGTCGAGCCGGACGGCTGGCTGCCGAAACATTAGATTACATCACGCCGTTTGTCGTACCGGGGATTTCAACCGGCAGGTTAGATGAGATGATGGAAGAATTTATTATCTCTAAGGGGGGCATTTCTGCTTGTCGTGGCTATCACGGGTATCCTAAGGCAACGTGTATTTCCGCTAACCATATCATTTGCCACGGCATTCCGTCGGAAAAGAAAATTTTAAATGCCGGAGACATCATCAACATTGATGTAACCGTTATTTTAGACGGATGGTATGGCGATACATCCCGTATGTTTTTTGTGGGAAAACCATCGGTCAAAGCCAAAAGATTGGTGGATACAACATACGAAACCATGATGGCCGGTATTATGGCCTGTCGCCCCGGTGCTACAACCGGTGATATCGGTCATGCGATGGAACAAGTGGCTCGCAAAAACGGGTACAGCGTTGTTATGGATTATTGTGGCCATGGTGTTGGCCGTGTTTTCCATGATGGCCCAAATATTTTAAACTATGGTGTGCCGGGAACGGGCGTTGAGCTTGTCCCGGGGATGATTTTCACCGTTGAACCGATGGTCAATATCGGCACACATGAAACATTAACTCTGTCCGATGGGTGGACCGTGATTACTAAAGACAGACAATTATCTGCCCAATTTGAACACTCTATCGGTATTACCGAAACGGGTTTTGAAATTTTCACCGGTTCCCCTAAAGGATGGGATAAACCACCCTATAATGAGTAAAAATATGCCGACTGACACCCCACATTACTTTGGTCATCGTGAAAGATTAAGAGATAAACTGTTATCTCACGGTGGGGAAACATTGGCAGATTATGAATTATTAGAACTGATTTTAATGATGGCGTTGCCTAGATGTGATGTCAAACCACTAGCAAAAACATTACTTAATCGTTTTGGCTCATTTGCCGGCGTAATGAATGCCACACCCGAAGAATTAATGCAAATAAAGGGCATTAAAGAAACAACTGCTGCTGTCATTAAAACCATACCGGCCGCTTGTGAACGTCTGTTAAAGCAAGAGGTATCCAATGCCTCTGTACTCAACAGCTTTGACAAAATTAAAGATTATTGTTATTTAAAACTGGCCCATAAAACCAATGAGAGATTTCATATTCTCTTTTTAAATTTAAAATATCAATTGATTGCTGCCGAAGAACATCAACATGGGACAATAAATCATACGCCCGTTTATCCGAGAGAAATTTTAGCCCGTGCGTTAGCCTTAAATGCATCGGCCGTTATTTTGGTTCATAATCATCCGTCCGGTGATCCGAAACCATCCGAAGCCGATATCAAATTAACCGATGAATTAAGCAAAATTTTGAAAATATCGGATATTACCGTTTATGACCATTTGATTATTGGTAAAAGCGGTATTTATTCTTTCCGCCAAAACGGACTCATGTAAGATATTCCGAAAAATATTTGCCTTATAACTTTTTTAATGATATGATAAAAACATCATCAATCAAGAGGGATAAGAAATGGATATCAGATGTGCAAAATGTGGCAGTCGTCAAATCGTCAAAAATGGCCTTGTATTTGGAAAACAACGCCACAAATGTAAGGAATGCGGCACACAATTTACCAAAATCACACCGGCCGGCAAACCATTATTCACAAAACTCATCAGCCACAGCCTGTATGTTGCCGGTCTGTCCATGAATGATATAGCCAAAATCGTTGGAGTTAGTGTTCAATCCATCTCTCGTTGGATTAAAAAATGGCATCCGGCTTATTTGGCGGATATAGGCCATAAAGAAACGTTTATTCAAACAGATAAAGAAAATTTATCAGCCGATTTAAACATCAAAAAATCCGATAGATTATTGGCTTTTTCCACAAAATTACCCTCAAATGCCACGTTTAGCATTGTGATTCAATTACCCGACAAAAAATCATTAAAAAAGTGATAAAATAATTTTTAAACTTGATTTTTTCATCATTTTTCTATATGCTTTCGGGCATAAAAATTCAATTATTTCATCAAAAAAGAGGATAAAAATGAAAGTCAAAAAAATCAAAGTTTCAAGCATCTTATTAAAACTCACCTACTCTGTCGCCTGTTGTGCTTTAGGGTGGTATTTACACGGTCGTTTTGCTCCCGGGTCCAGTGCCGGTTTTGTCCAAGAAACACCTCATGTACTTGTGTCGGATTTAAGCAAAAGCGATACATCCGCTAAGAAAAAATACATTGCCGAAGTGGAAGCTATCAACAGCGTAGACATTATTCCACAAGTTTCCGGATATTTGGAAGAAATTTTATTTAAAGATGGCGCTTTTGTTGAAAAAGACCAAAATATTTTTATCATTGAACAACGCAAATATAAAGCGGATGTGCAAGCTGCCGAAGCTGCCATCAAACAGTTGGAAGCCGAATTCAAACGTAAAAAAACGTTGCACAAAGGCGGATATGTTTCCGACAAAGAAAAAGATATTGCCGAAAGTAATTTAGAACAAGCTAAAGCCGCATTGGATATGGCAAAATTAAACTTAGAACATACCGAAATCAAATCCCCAATTTCCGGCTATATCGGAAAAGCTTTAATTACAACCGGTAATCTTGTCAGTCCGAACTCTCAAAAATTGGCCCGAGTTGTCCAATCCAGCCCGATACGTGTTGTCTTTTCCGTATCGGATAAAGAACGCAGTGAATTTATGAAAAATGCTCAAACGGCCGAAAATGTTATGATTGATATTGCTCTGCCAAACGGAACCGTTGAAAGTATGCCGGCTAAAAATATGTTCTTTGGTAACGAAGTCAATCCGACAACCGCCACTATTCCGGTTTATGTCGAATCGGCCAATACTGATAACTTATTGGTCCCCGGCAACTATGTAGACATCTATGTTGGTTTTTCGGATAAAAAAGAGTCCTTATTGGTACCACAAATGGCTTTAAGCGCCGATGTAAACGGCAGCTATGTTATGGTGGTAGACAAAGAAGGGACCGTATCTCAAAAATACCTCACCCTTGGTGATGTGATTGAAGACAAACAAATCGTTTTAAGCGGGTTAAACGGTGATGAACAAGTTGTTATCCAAGGCTTACAAAAAATCCGCCCCGGCATTAAAGTCAACACCACTAAAGTCGGAGGCAACCAATAATGTTTTCAGAAACGTTTATTCGCCGACCTCGGTTTTCGTTTGTTATTTCTATCGTTATCGTTTTGGTCGGTATTATTTCCTTATTTAAATTACCGATTGCCTTATATCCGGAGGTAACACCTCCTCAAATTTCTGTACGTACCTCCTATCCGGGAGCCAGT
>JAFTHM010000069.1 GCA_017457425.1 Alphaproteobacteria bacterium | reverse complement strand
TATTTTATTAAAAAACAAGCCAAGTTATGTGTTAATGTTAAAGGCAAATGGCGAATCGGTGTGGACATGTGATAAGTCAGAAAACGAGCTGAATTACATTTTTGAAATTACCGCCGATTCGTTGGACTATGGTACCTGTTCCGTTTGCACAGGCGAGCATTGTTTTGATGATGATTTGAATTGTCCCGAGGGTGAATATTGTTATAATGACACGTGTTCACCTTGTGCTCGTGGATATACGAAATTAGATAATGATACCTGTTATAAGTGTAATAGTATCGCAGGAGTTAACTGGAGAATTCCAATGACTACAGAAAATTGTCACAGATGCCCCAATACATTATATGGCTATAGATTTCATTCTGGAGTAACTGGCTGTATGGCTTGCGAAAATGTTTTTGTTGGTACATCAGAAGCACTTTGTAAAGAACGATGTGGAAAAATTCCAAATGTATTTTATGTTGATGGATATTGTGTTTCTTGTTCCGAATTTGATTATCATCCTAAGGCTTCTTTAGATGGATGCAATAAAATAAAAGAATGTAGAAATGATATAATTTTCTATCCAAAGGATGCTAATGGAACTTCAACAACGGGATTGTGCACAAAATGTGATACAAAAAATGCAGATGGAACGGCCTGTGAGTGTCCTACTGGACAATTTTGGGTTTTTGCTGATGGAAATCATAGCTTTTGTAGGGCTTGTATAAATGGGGGAGATCCTATACTATCATCAAAAGTAGAGTGTGACAAATGTCCAAATAGATATTATGCTACAAGCAATAATGACAGAAATGGAGAATGTAAACTCTGCCCTAGCAATCAAGTCAAATCCGCAGATGGCAGATCGTGTGTGGATGCGCCAGCTGAGTAGAATATTCTACTTAGTTCTCAAAAAACATATAAAAAAAGAGGAATCCAATCGGACTCCTCTTATCTCAAATGCTATAAGTGATTATTCAGCATCGGCTTTTTTGGCTTTTTTAGCAGCCGGTTTAGCAGTGGCTTTTTTTGTTGTTTTAGCCGGTTTTTCAGCCTTTACTTCTTCAACGGCTGCTTCAACTTCAACAACTTTACCAGAGTCTTTACCTTTAGCTGTTACATCTCTGTCAACCAATTCAACGATTGCCATCGGAGCACAGTCACCAAAACGGAAACCAGCTTTTAACACACGCACATAACCACCATGACGGTCTTTATAACGTGGAGCCAAAACGGAAATCATTTTTTCGGCCATTGCTTCATCACCCATGAAGGAAATCAAAGCGCGACGAGCAGCCAAGTCGGCTTTTTTCGCTTTAGTGATTAACTTTTCGAAAACAGGAGATAATTCTTTAGCTTTCGGTAAAGTTGTTTTGATTTGTTCATGTTTAGCCAAAGCCACAGATAAGTTTGCAAACAAAGCGCGGCGATGAGCAGATTTTCTATTTAATGTTCTTTTTTTAAAACCGTGACGCATTTTTCATTCCTTTCATTTTTATCTAAACCCGTTTCGGAACTGACTCCTGACGGATAAAACTGACCACTTCTTCCACGTCCCGAGAAAAGAGGCGGACCTTCAAACAACTGAAGGATTTTTTTATTATTTTTACATAAATTGCATTTTACGGAGGGAAATGGAGGGAGTTTCGGAACGCAAAAACTTGAATGTACATTTGCTACATGAGTTTTGAGTACCGCTAACGACCGCTCAGTTCCCCCATAAAATCAATTTAATTGTCTGTTTCAACTGTTGCGGACAAAACTTCCAAATCTTCTGGAGGCCATCCTTCAACTTGCATACCTAAATGCAAATCCATTTGAGCCAACAATTCTTTGATTTCATTCAAAGATTTACGGCCAAAATTTGGCGTTCTGAGCATTTCGGAGTCTGTTTTTTGAACCAAATCACCAATGTAGATGATATTGTCGTTTTTCAAACAGTTTGCAGAACGGACGGACAATTCCAATTCATCCACTTTGAGAAGTAAGTTTTTATTGAACGGCAATTCAGCAATTTTATCTTCAATTGTCGTTTCTTCCGGTTCTTCAAAGTTAATGAAGGATTTGAGTTGTTCTTGCAAGATACGAGCGGCAAAAGCCACAGCATCTTCCGGTCTGACAACACCATTTGTTTCAACAGTTAAATACAATTTATCATAGTCTGTTTGTTGACCGACACGTGCATTTACCACTTTGTAAACAACGGATTTTACCGGAGAGAACAAAGAATCAATCGGCAACAAGCCAATCGGGCATTCTTCCGGACGATTTTGACTGGCCGGTACATAACCTTTACCAGTTGTGGCCGTCATTTCAATATGAATAGATGCATCTTTATCTAATGTACAAATCACCAAATCAGGATTCATAACTTCAACACTTTGGTTTGTAACGATTTGAGCAGCCGTTACAACAGCTGGACCCGTTGCATTCAAATAAATTTTTTGAGGCAATTCAGAATCCACTTTCAAAGCCAAAGATTTAATGTTCAAAATAATATCTGTTACATCTTCACGAACACCCGGAATAGATGAGAATTCATGCAACACGCCATCAATTTTGATAGCAGTAACAGCTCCGCCTTGCAAAGAAGACAATAGCACACGACGTAAAGCATTACCGAGTGTATTACCGAAACCACGTTCTAATGGTTCAATGGATACCGTTGCTTTAAAACCGAGGACCTTTTGATCAACAGACAAGTTCGTTGGTTTAATTAATTCTTGCCAATTTTTTTGTATCATAATCAGATTCCTTTATAAAAAAATTAATGCACAACAAGCGTTCGCTTGCACTAAAAAATTCAATTAAACACGACGACGTTTACGAGCGCGACACCCATTGTGTGGCGTTGAAGTAATATCCTTAATTGAAGTAACTACTAAACCGGCGGCTTGGAAAGCACGCAAGGCGGATTCACGACCTGATCCGGGACCTGTAACCAATACGTCAATTGATTTCAAACCGTGTTCTTGTGCTTTACGGGCTGCATCATCAGCAGCAACCTGTGCAGCATACGGTGTGGATTTACGAGAACCACGGAATCCTTTTAAACCGGCTGATGACCAAGAAATTGTGTTTCCTTGAACATCGGTAATCGTAACCATTGTATTATTAAATGATGAATTAACGTGAGCAACACCCACGGAAATATTTTTTCTATCGCGATTTCTTGTTCGCGTAACTTTTTTATCTGCCATGAGTATCTCCTTACTTCGTTACTTTTTTCTTGCCGGCAATAGCAACTGCTTTACCTTTCCGTGTACGGGCATTTGTATGTGTCCGTTGTCCCCGAACAGGTAAACCTTTACGGTGACGCAAACCACGGTAACAACCTAAATCCATCAAACGTTTGATGTTTAAAGATACTTCACGACGTAAATCACCTTCAACCCGATATGAATTGTCAATCAATTCACGGATTTTCAATGTTTCTTCGTCTGTTAAATCATTCACACGCTTGTGTGAATCAATATTCAATTTGCTGCAAATTTCTTCAGCCTTTTTCCGACCAATTCCATAAATGTACGTTAAACCGATAACGACGATTTTTGATGTCGGAATGTTTACACCTGCAATACGTGCCAAGGTACTTTCTCCATTACTAATATAAAAAATAACGACTAATAATCCTGCTTTTGCAAGCAAGACACTTCAACGAGTGGGAATTATAATCTATTTTTCGTTTCGTGTCAAGCCAAAATTTAATAGCCTACTATTTTTCTTATTTTTTCACTCACAACGTCAATGGGTCCCGTCCCATCAACGCACACCAAGAGCCCCTTCATTTCGTAGTAAGGTATAACCGGAGCCGTTACACGACGAAACGTCCGGAGTCTAGATACAACCGTTTCATAGGTATCGTCTGCCCGCCGTGTAAATTCTTTGCCCCCGCATGTATCACAAATACCATATACCTGCGGTTGCTTAAACTTTTCATGATAAAGCGTTTTACAATGTGCACATTGATAACGCCCGATAATTCTGTCAATAACATAGTCATCAGGAACTTGTAATAATAACACCAAATCAATATCCATATGATATTGTGCGTACTTATCACTGTTTAATGCTTTATCTAATGCCTCTGCCTGAGATAATTCTCTGGGGAAACCATCTAAAATATATCCGTTTTCATTTTCCGGTTTAAATAATTCCGCTTCCATTAAGCGAATAGCTAATTCATCCGGAACCATATTTCCTTTTTCAATAAGAGCTTTTACCG
>JAFTHM010000068.1 GCA_017457425.1 Alphaproteobacteria bacterium | reverse complement strand
TCAACAGATCGGCTCCGGAAGGAACATATGGCGCCTGTGATACAAGTGATTCTTGCTGTTCCAATGGAGATCCATACTCTAAACACGGTGATGATTGTACCATTAATACCCCAAATGACGGTATGTGCTATTACGGTACATGTGTCGCGAAAGGATGTACCTATGATGAAAATAAATGTAAGGGGTTTGGGGTATATTGTGCCAGCCCGAATGACAGTTGTACCGAAGCCTTTCTAAGTGATCAAACCGGCACATGCGTAGAGGCGGACTTTGCGGAACTTAATGTTGGGGACAAAACATATTACGTATCGCACCATTATATGAGTTGGTGGGATGCAGACGCTGCATGCAAGGCCTTAGGCCGAGACGGCTTAGTGGAAGTGGATGACCTTGTAACGGGTTGGAACGGCAGTTATGATCCTAAAGTCCATGACTTTACGGACCTTGGCAAGGCCTTGCAAAGCCATTATGGGACGGCAGACCCTATTTGGACGGAAAACTTGACAGATGCTGTAAATTCTTGCACCGCGTACTTCGTGGTCCTGAGCGGTGGTGAGGTCGGCTACAGCGATCGCCGCAACAACGTCCTCTACGCGGTCTGTCGGTAGTTTTTCGGCTTTTTAATAGGGACGTACTTTTGTCTTTCGCCGATACTTCCAGAGTATCGGCGAATTTTATTTAATTGAGTTATCACCTTGCCTCACGCACGTATTACTTCCCCAAAATCCCTCTCAACAATTCTCTGCAAGATGCCATTGCAAACGAATCAATATTAATTTCATTACGAGGGATAAATAAAATTTCGGCTGTTTCCCCGATTTGGGGACGCATACCCGACATATCCACGATTTTTCCGCTGTAATAAAAATCTAACGGATATTGTTCTACCCCTTTATATACATAAGAGTTCGGGATGTTGGCCAGAAATTCATCCACTTCTATGATAATACCCGTTTCTTCCAAAGTTTCACGTTTAACGGCTTGTTCAACGGTTTCGCCCAAATCCACGAATCCGCCGGGGAGCCCTAATAACCCGGCCCCAGGGTCTTTTAATCGGCGAATACATAACAGCCTGTCTTGTTCATCAAAAATAACGGCCCCGCATCCAATAGCCGGATTTTTAAAGAACTCAAATCCGCAAGTATCGCATTTTTTTGAAATTTCTGTGTTTTGGACGAATCGCTCTGAACCACATTTGGGGCAATATTTGAAATGATTTAACGGATGCATGTTTTCTCCTGTTTACTTAGTGTATACATCCTCAATAATCTTTTTAAGCCGATTTGGCAAGTCCTTATTATTAAAGTGTGATAAAATTCGGTTTCTGCCGTTAAGAGCATAGGTTTGACGCAGATTGTCATCTTGAGCCAGCTTTAAAATGGCATTGGATAAGGCTGTTGCATCATTGATGGGGACTAATATACCGCAATCTTGAGTTAAAATTTCTTTTGGGCCTTTGCATTCGGTAGCGATAACAGGACATTGCCTGGCCATGGCTTCAATTAATGTTAATCCAAATTGTTCAAAACGGGCGCCAGATACATATAAATCTATACTATGTTAAAAGGCATATTTATCAGTTATCCATCCTAAACATTCTATTTCATCTTGAATAGACAATTCAGTGATTAGCTCTTCATAATCTGTTTTTTCAGGACCTGCAATCTTGCATTTTATACTTATTCCTTGTTTTTTTAATAGGGAAATGGCGTGTAATATAACATCAAATCCTTTTGCATTTGAAGCTCGCCCCATACTACCTATTACAATGGTGTCATTGCGTTGAGTGCGGTAGTCGGGTATGGGTATATTAGTTATTTTTGTCGTATTTTGACAGGAATAAGTATTTTGAATACCGATATTTTTTAATTCTTGTTTTAAAAAATTGGCAATACCTAAAGCATATTTTAACTTTTTGTATTTCTTATTTATAACACCATGGCTGACACCAATAAATTTTACATTGGAACAACACATTTGAACGAATCGGTTTGTGCCAAACTCTATGGCTTTTGTGCCATGTAAAAACACGATGTCCGGTTTAGTTGATTTTATTATCTTTATAAAATGCAAAATGGTAATGGGATTTAGTCCACGACCGATTAAATAGTGCATTTTGTGTCCCCCTTTAATGAGGTAATCAGTATAATTACGTTTTTTTAAAGTTAATATTTCCGATTCGTATCCGCATTCAGCTAAAGCATCAGCATAATCTAAGGCAACGACTTCAATACCACCACGAGATTTTCCTAAAAAACAATTGATAATTTTCATTTTTTTATCCTTTTCACCTTTTATTGAAAAAAAGTAATCTATTTATATGGTGAAGTCAACATAAAATGTTATGTTAGTGAAGAAATAGGAGCGCAAAATATTATTTTTTGACGGTTTTATTTGTATAAAAAGAGTAAATACACCAAAAAATCTCTTAAAAATTAATAAATTGTAAAATAATTTAAAAAATGTTAAAAAAAGTTTAAAAAAGTGCTTGACATTTGAAAAAGTTTCATATATAGTTGTCCTTACCGCGACGACGCAAGGTTGTTGCAAAAGTTGTTAAGACATAGTGAATAATGTAAAGAAGAGACGGATGCACGGGCAGTTGTTGGCTGTTTTAGGATAGACGAGGCTGTTTAGTGCATTGGAACTATGAGACGGACCGGTAGATATATCGGTTAAGTGTATAGGCAAACGTTTGAAAGAATGTTATGTAGATATATGGTAAAGTTTTTGTAGTGGTTTCTGTTAAGACTTTAAGTAAAGTAATGGAAAGATG
>JAFTHM010000067.1 GCA_017457425.1 Alphaproteobacteria bacterium | reverse complement strand
TTATAACTTGCTTATTTTTATAATTTTTTTATGGGTATTTTATAAAATGGCACGCCCTTTTTTAAAAACATTATATTTAAAATCAAAATTAAAATATCTGAGTATCAGTGGATTGTTTGTCGTATTATGGTTGGGATTATTGTTGGTGTGAAAAAACTCATCGGATATATCTTTGATTTATTATTTTTAGCAGGCTGGAGTCTGTTTTATCTGTCTTGAACAATTGGTGAAGTTTTAGGAAAATATTCCTTGACTTTTGAAGATGTTTATGCTATAATACATCTTAGTTAATCGGGGTAGTTGTATCCCGATTTTTTTGTGTCCGTTTGGGAAAATCCTAAACGGGCTTTTTTATTTTTTAAGGGGGAAAATATGCCTATTCCATATGCTCAAATAACAAACTTTATGAATTCTAAAATGTATCAAGATAAAAACCATCCGGCTTATAAACAAGCCAATGCCTTTGTTGATGCTTGGTTTCAAAATAATGCCGATAAATTGGATGAAAATAACCAGTTTAAAAAAGGTGTATCAGACAAGATAACTCCTGCTAAAACGTTCGTTTCGGATGATGACTTAATTAAACGCAATATACCCGAAATCAAACACCATGAAGGTGTGAAAGATTTTCCATATAAAGATACCAAAGGCATTATCACGGTTGGTGGCGGATTAAACGTAGATAATTTTGATAGGTATGTTTCGCTAAAATGGTTGCAAAAGGATATGAGGCGAAATGCAACTCCTGATGAAATTAAAATGGATTATGAGGCTATTAAAAAAGCTCCTTTTGGAAACTATAAGGCCGATTTTTATCAAAAATATACAAAGTTTCGGTTGGCAAATGAAGAAATTGATGTCCAATTGAAAAAACATTTGCAAAATGATTTGGAACAAATCAGACGGGTAATGCCATTTTTTGATAAGCTGCCGGCGGGGGTTCAAGATGTCATAATAGATATTCAATATAATACCGGTCATATTGAACGCTTTCCAAAGTTTATTAGGGCTATTCAAGATAAAAATATCAAGGCCATGATTATGGAAAGTCATCGTAAAGGTATATCGGACAGCCGTAATATTGATACAGTACAGAGGATTTTGAAGGCTTGGACTATCTGAAAAAAAGTAAGCTGGCGTAAAATCAAATAATATCTAATATCAAATTGTTATTTTTTTAGGGATGTTTCGTATTTAAGATAATCAAAAAACGCTGGACAATTTGTTAAAAAAGGTGTAAAAGAATACCATATTTTTATATGATTTTTTTATCACGAAAGGATGAATTATGTCTGACAATCAAATGAAAATGATGGATGGGAACGAAGCGGCCGCCAGAGTGGCTCATAAACTTAACGAAGTATCCATTATTTATCCGATTACGCCGTCTTCTCCGATGGGGGAATGGGCTGATGCTTGGTCGGCAGCCGGTCACAAAAATATTTGGGGTAAAGTGCCGGAAGTGCTTGAAATGCAATCCGAAGCCGGTGCTATCGGTGCCGTTCACGGGTCTTTGCAAGCCGGTTCTATTACAACAACGTATACAGCCTCGCAAGGGTTATTGTTGATGATTCCGAATATGTACAAAATTGCGGGCGAACTGACACCTTTTGTGATGCACGTGGCGGCCCGTACGGTGGCGGCTCATGCATTGTCCATTTTTGGTGACCACTCTGACGTGATGGCTTGCCGTCAAACGGGTTTTGCGATGTTGGCGTCTTCCAATGTGCAAGAGGCGCAAGATTTTGCCGCTATTGCCCAAATGGCAACGTTTAAATCTCGGGTGCCGTTTATTCACTTTTTTGATGGGTTCAGAACATCTCACGAAATTAATAAAATGACGCCTCTGTCCGATGAGGATTTAAAGGCTTTAATGGCGGATATTCCAACGGACTTTATCGGTAAAAATGCCTTAACACCGGATAATCCGAAAGTGCGTGGAACGGCTCAAAATCCGGACGTATTCTTCCAAATTCGTGAAGCATCCAACAAATACTATAATGCAGTGCCGTCGCATGTAGAATCGGCTATGCAAAAATTTGCCGAGGTTTCCGGTCGTCGTTATCATTTGGTGGATTACACAGGCGCCACAGATGCCGAACAAGTTGTTGTGGTCATGGGGTCGGGGGCTGAAACACTGACCGAGACAATTAACGTATTAAATATGGCCGGCACAAAATATGGTGTGATGAATGTGCATTTATATCGTCCGTTCCCGAAAGAAGCCTTTATTAATGCCTTACCGAAAACGGCCAAAACCGTTGTGGTATTGGACAGAACAAAAGAGGCCGGCTCGGTCGGTGAACCGCTTTACTTAGATGTTGTGTCCACATTGGCCGAAGGAATGACCAGCGGTAAAATTGAGATAATGCCGAAAGTCCTCGGTGGTCGTTATGGGTTATCCTCAAAAGAATTTACGCCGGCAATGGCTAAAGCCGTTTTGGAAAATACGACCAAAAATCACTTTACGATTGGTATTGAAGATGACGTTACCCATTTGTCTTTGCCATATGATGACACATTTGATATTGAATCTGATGAAGTCAGCCGTTGCCTCTTCTTTGGGCTTGGTTCTGATGGAACGGTGGGGGCCAATAAAAACTCAATTAAAATTATTGCCGATGAGGGTGGTTATTACGGGCAAGCCTACTTTGTGTACGATTCCAAAAAATCGGGGGCGATGACGGCGTCTCATTTACGGTTTTCCAAAAATCCGATTAAGGCCCCATATTTAATTAATTCGGCAAATTTTGTGGCATGCCACCATATGCCGTTTATGCACAAATTGGATATTTTAAAATATGCGGCAAAAAATGCGGTATTGTTGTTAAATTCATCCGAAACACCGGATAAGGTGTGGGATTCTCTGCCGGTTGAAGTGCAACAAGAAATCATTGATAAAAACATTAAATTGTATGCGATTGATGCGGTAAAAGTGGCCGGGGATAACGGTATGGGACGCAGAACAAACACCATTATGCAAACGTGTTTCTTTGCGATTTCCGGTGTGTTGCCGAAAGATGAAGCCATTGAAAAAATCAAAAAATCCATTACGAAAACTTACCTGAGAAAAGGGCAAGAAATTGTGGATGCCAATATACGGGCGGTTGATGCGGCATTGGCTCACTTACATGAAATTGAAATCGGCGGTGCCACCTCTACTATTCATAAACAAGCCGGTGTCCCAGATTATGCCCCTGAACTCATTAAACAAGTTACTGGTAAAATCATTGAGGGCGAAGGCGACAGTTTGCCGGTCAGTGCTTTTGAATGGACGGCAGACGGTACTTGGCCGACCGATACAGCAAAATATGAAAAACGCCGTATTGCGACTCAGTTGCCTTGTTGGGATTCTGAACTGTGTATTCAATGTGGTAAGTGTATCAGCGTTTGCCCACATGCGGCGATTCGCTCTAAAGTAATGACGAAAGAGGCTTTACAAAAAGCGCCCTCTACCTTTAAAGCCGTTCCTTACAAGGGTAAAGAATTTTTGGGTGATTACTATACTATCCAAGTGGCTCCGGAAGATTGTACGGGCTGTTCCTTGTGTACACAAGTGTGTCCGGTTAAAAATAAACAAAATCCGGATTTGACGGCAGTTAATATGGAACCGGCCGATAAGTTGATGGATAACGAAATTCAAAATTATGATTTCTTTAAATCCTTGCCGGAAGCCGACAGAACAAAACTTTCACCAAAACTGATTAAATCGGTCAGCCTCATGCAACCGTTGTTTGAGTTTTCGGGGGCTTGTGCCGGTTGTGGTGAAACACCGTATGTGAAAATGGTCACACAATTGTTTGGGGACAGATTGATTGTTGCCAATGCAACGGGATGTTCTTCTATTTACAGCGCTAACTTACCGACAACACCGTATGCCAAAAATGCCGAGGGACGTGGGCCCAGTTGGGCAAACTCTTTGTTTGAAGATAATGCCGAATTCGGGCTTGGGATGCGTGTGTCCGTAGATACAAAGACGGCTATGGCTGTTCAGTTGTTGCAAGAACTGTCCGCCGATATCGGGGATGAGTTGGTAACGGCTATTATGACGGCCGATCAAACAACCGAGGCCGGTATTGCCCAGCAACGTCGCCATGTGGATAATTTGAAAGTCAGATTGGCCGGATTAAATGGGGATAAAGCCAAAATGTTGGCCGAATCTGCTGATTATTTGGTGAAAAAATCCGTGTGGATTTTCGGCGGTGACGGTTGGGCCTATGATATCGGATACGGTGGCTTAGACCACGTGCTGTATTCGGGCCGTAATGTCAATATTATGGTGATGGATACAAACGTATATTCCAATACAGGCGGACAACGGTCTAAGGCCACACCAATCGGGGCCAGTGCTAAATTTGCGACGGCCGGTAATGAATTACCTCGTAAGGATTTAGGCATGATTGCCGTATCTTCCGGTAATGTGTATGTGGCAAGTGTCTCTCTTGGTGCTAAAGATTCTCAAGTGTTGCAAGCAATGAATGAAGCCGAATCCTTTGACGGACCATCCTTGATTATTGCCTACAGCCATTGTATCGCCCACGGATATGATATTGGTACAAATGGACTTGCTCACCAAAAAATGGCAGTAGAAAGCGGTTTGTGGCCACTGTATCGTTTTGATCCGAGACGAGTGGTAGAGGGCAAAAATCCATTCCAATTGGATGCCAAACCAACACGTCCGGTAGCGGACTTTATGGCAACCGAAACACGGTTCAAAGTCATTAAACAACAAAATCCGGATCATTATGATCGTTTGGTGGATGAAGCGCAAAAACAAATTGATAAACGATTCAAATTGTATGAGCGTATGGCCAAAAACGAAGAGTAATTTAATGATATTTTAAAACTCTCCTATCAGTTTTGGTAGGAGAGTTTCTTTTATACTTAAGTGTGGATATCTTATTTCTTTTTCAGCATCGCTTCGCCGACGGCATAGGTGCGTTCACGTAAGTCTTCATCCTCAATTAAGGCAACTTTATCGGTTAATTCTTTTAATTTTTTAGGATCTATCGGACGTTTTGTTTCCAGTTTCGGCATAGATAGTTTAAGAGACCCTTGTATCATCTTAATATGCGATACGGCCGGATAACCGAAAAAGGCGTTTACACGTTCTATGACACGGCGTTTTTGGTGCTCAAATAGCATAGCAAAGGCACCACCTGCCGTTTTGACAACCAATGTCCCTTTACTGCGAGAGTTTCCTTCAAATGTCAATTTTTCGGGTTTAACCCCTTTGGCTAAATCGGGACCGACAATGTCCTCCCAACTTTCCAGTATATCGGCTCCGGAAAAACCTCTAGCCCCTAATGCTTGACGGGTTAATACCCGAATTTCCGGCACCAAAGTGGCCAGGCCTTCATAATCTCGTCTGCCGTTTTCCTTGACCATTACATTTTCCGATCATGTGCATATTTTGCCATAAACTCATCATGGAATTGTTGATAACGATTTTCCTCAATAGCCAGACGAATTTGACGCATTAAGTTTTGATAAAAATGGATGTTATGTTGGGTCAGCAACATACTCCCCAAAATTTCACCGGCTCTGATGAGGTGATGAATATAGCCCCGTGTATAATGTGTGCAAGCCGGACACGTGCATTCGGTATCTAATGGTGAATGGTCATCTATGTGGCAAGCATTACGCATATTGAGTACACCGTGACTGGTAAAGGCTTGACCAGTACGCCCTGACCGAGACGGCATCACGCAATCAAACATATCAACGCCTCTTAATACCGAACCAACGATATCGGAGGGGCGACCAACCCCCATTAAATAGCGAGGCTTATCATCCGGCAGGCTACACGCCGTGTAATCCAATACGGAAAACATCATTTCTTGACCTTCACCAACGGCTAATCCCCCAATGGCATAACCGTCAAAACCGATGTCTGTTAGGGCTTTTATAGATTGCATACGCAAATCTTCATGCATACCGCCTTGGACAATACCGAAAATGCCGTATCCCGTGCGGTCTTTAAAGGCATCTTTAGAGCGCTTAGCCCACCGCATAGACATTTCCATAGATTTTTTAACCGCTGGTTTTGGGGACGGATATTTAATACATTCATCAAACGCCATCGTAATATTGGAATCCAATAAATATTGAATTTCCATAGACCGTTCCGGCGATAGCATATGCTTTGACCCGTCAATGTGGGATTGAAAAGAAACCCCTTCTTCCGTAATTTTTCTGAGTCCTGATAAACTCATCACTTGAAAACCGCCGGAATCGGTTAAAATCGGTCCGTGCCAATTCATAAATTTATGCAATCCACCGAATGAAGCCACGCGTTCAGCTGTTGGTCTTAACATTAAATGGTAGGTGTTGCCTAAAATAATTTCCGCCCCCGTTGATTTTACCATTTCGGGGGTCATAGCCTTAACGGTGCCACATGTGCCCACGGGCATAAAGGCAGGTGTTTGAATCGTGCCATGAGCTGTTTCAAGTTCTCCACGGCGTGCTTTGTTTTCTGTCGTTTTTAAATTAAATTTTAACATGGACAATTTTTTCTTTCTATGCTATATGTTTTGTAATAGTAAAAAAATATCATAAAAAGGATAAAATTTCAATGAAAAAGAATACCGAAAAAAAAGGGTCCGGATGGTTTGGATTGTTCTTGGCTGTGTTGGCGGCTCTGACTATTCGCTCTTGTGCCTTTGAACCATATAATATTCCATCCAGTTCTATGGTGCCGTCTTTGTTGATTGGAGATTATTTGTTTATTTCAAAATATCCGTATGGGTATTCAAAACATTCTTTTCCTTTTTCCATTCCGTTTGTGGGGCAGGGACGTGTATTTGCCTCAGAGCCTAAACGTGGGGATGTTGTGATTTTTAAAGAACCCAGAACCAATCGGATAGATTATATTAAACGGGTTATCGGATTGCCTGGAGAAACAATTGAAATGCGGGAAGGGCGGTTATATATTAACGGCGAATTGATTGAACGCAAATATATCGGTCAAGAACGCCATGAAACGGAACAAGGTAATATGCTTTATACACGTTATACCGAAATTTTACCGGGTGGTTTTGAACATCCGATTTATGAATTGGGTGATTATATGCAATATGATACCTATGGTCCGTTTACGATACCGGCCGGCCATTACTTTATGATGGGGGATAACCGTGATAATTCGGCGGACAGTCGTTATTTTGGACCGGTACCGGCAATTAATTTAGAAGGACGTGCCGAATTTATTTTCTATTCCAACAATGGGGCCGGTTACGCCTTTGAATTTTGGAAGTGGGGCGACAGTTTAAGATTAGACCGCTTTTTTACAGGGATAAAATAAGATGTTAAAAGAGTTATTTCATAATCAAGAGTTATTAAAGCAGGCACTGACCTTGTCTCATCACGGCAAGTCTGCCCCCTATGAGCGATTGGAATTTTTAGGCGATAGAGTGTTGGGATTGATTGTCGCCGATATGTTGTATCATGCCTTTGGCAAGGAAAAAGAGGGGGAACTCGCCAGACGGTTTACCGGATTGGTGCGGGAAGAAACATTGGCTCAAATTGCAACGCAATTAAATTTAGGCGAGATGATAATTACCAAAGAACACGAACTCAGAACAAATCGTTCCATT
>JAFTHM010000066.1 GCA_017457425.1 Alphaproteobacteria bacterium | reverse complement strand
GTAATGTCGCCGGGCATTTGCCCAAGACAGCCCTTTAGGGTGAGCCAATTTATTGGCGAATAATCCCTGTCGCACCCACCAAATAAAACGACCGGTAGGTCGTATTTTTTTTGTGTGGAAGACGGGAAGGAACCTGTGGGGGTTAAGACAGGTTTGACCGTAGCGATAGCGTAGGTAATGTCGCCGGGCATTTGCCCGAGACAGCCCTTTAGGGTGAGCCAATTTATTGGCGAATAATCCCTGTCGCACCCACCAAATAAAACGACCAACAGGTCGTATTTTTTATATCTATAATAATTTTTATAAGAATTTCATTTTTGTATTGCGTTTCGTTTTTCTTTTTGTTAGATTGTCTTCAAGGACAAGTTTTGTCCCCGAGGTCTAGAAGCCTCTTTATCGCTGTCCTGATGACACAGGATATAAAATTCTTCCAACACCGGTTGGAAGATGGTAAAATAGCCCAATGGGTCAATATATCATACTATTTGCGATAAGTAGTTTCTAGCTTCCAACCACACTTTTTTATAAAAGCGTGGTTTTGTTTTGATAATAACTGAAAGGAAGTATATTTCTATGAAAAAGTATGAATCCGGCCGTTCTATGGTTGAAATCATTGGTGTTTTAGCGGTTATCGGCGTATTATCCATCGGTGGTGTTATGGGGTATTCTTACGGCATGGATAAATGGCGGGCGAATGAAATTATTAATGATGTTAATATGCGTATGATTGATGTGGCTCAGCAAGTGTTTCGCAATCAATCCGAAATTGCTATCCCCGAAGATTGGGACATTAAAGGCCGTTCAGGCTATGTCATAGATGTATTCCAAAATAAGGGTTCTGAGCCATCCATTAGGGTGGAAAAAGTGCCGACAAGCGTGTGCAAAATGATACTGCAAAATTCTGCCGATACACAAGATATTTACGTCGGTGTTTTAAACGGTAAGCAAGTAGACGGCAACTGGTATTTAGGCGATAACGAAGACATTTGCGATGGGGGAGATAAAGAAATATTGTTTGCTTTGGATACCTCCATATTGAACAATTTAAATCCGGATACAGCCCTTGAATGCCAATCTAATGCCGATTGCCGACCTGATAAACCATATTGTGATGAAGGAGTATGTAAAGTTTGCACACAAGATAGTCATTGTCCCGCCGAAAATCCGTATTGCGATGTTGAAAAAGGTATATGTTATAGAAAATGCACAACTTATAATGATTGTGATGAAGGGTATTTTTGTACTGATCTTGGAACAACGTGTGCAAAAGCCGCTCCTCATATGTGTCAAAAATTAGATTATAAAGAATTTGAAATAGATGATACGACTTATTATATTTCTTATAATTATAAAAATTGGTGGGAAGCAAGCGATGCTTGTGCGGCACTAGGTGCAGAACTGATACCGGTTAAAGAACTCATGAGTAATTGGACAGGTGGAACCGGAAGCCATACAAAAACAGACTTATTAAAGAAATTATACACAGAAGTTGCCACGCATACCTATGTTTGGATGTGGACCTCTGATGAGTATACGGATTCATGCAATGCATATGCCATTGGGATGAATGGCGGAAACGTTTATCGTGTTAATCGGAACAAAAACTTTTATTACATTTATGGCTATAATTACTATCCACTTGCCATATGTAGAAAAAAATAAGATAATCTACTTCCGGCCAAATAAGCGTTCAATGTCGTTCAACTTTAATTCAATATAGGTTGGGCGACCGTGAATGCATTGGCCGGAAGTACCACATTCTTCCATTTGACGGAGTAGGGCATTCATTTCCTCTATGGTGAGTTTTCTACCCGACCGAATGGAACCATGGCAAGCCATTCTAGCGCAGATATCTTTGATTTTATCTTGCAAAACAATGGTATCACCAAATTCTTTTAAGGTGTCGGCTAAATCTTGGATAAGGGCTTTGATATCCGTTTTATCCAAAATAGCCGGAATTTCCCGAACGGCAATGCTGTCATACCCAAAGGCATCCATCACTAATCCCATTTTAGCCAGTTCATCTTTCCAAGTGGTCAAAACATCTACTTCTGATTGATTTAAATCAATAATTTCGGGGATTAATAACAGCTGAGTTTTTGGATTTGTCCCTACAGTTGCCATCATTTTTTCGTATGTCAAGCGTTCGTGAGCAGCATGTTGATCAGTGATGATAATGCTGTCCAATGTTTGAGAAACAATATAGGTTTCATGCAGTTGAGCCTTAGCAAATCCCAGTGGCGGAAAGTCCGTTTGTGGCTTGACAATTTGTTTTTCTATTGCTGGGGGTGTTGTTTGCACTACCGGTTGAACAGGTTTTTCGGCAATATTAAAGGATGGCATATCTTTTTTAACCGAATACACATCCATAGCCATTATTGGTTGGCTCATTTGAGGCATTTGGGTAATATAGCTAGGCTCAGTAGAATGCTGGCGTTTCGGTAAAATAGACGGTGCCGATTTGGCCAAAGCAATATCGCCGATTGTTGTAGAGGTTTTCGCCGAATTTTCTGTCAAAGCTCTGCGAATAGAACCAACCAATAATCCCCGAACAGAGGCAGAATCTTTAAATCGGACTTCTGTCTTTGCCGGATGAACGTTGACATCCACTTCTGAATTTGGAACGTGCAAAAACAGTGCCAATACGGGATAGCCTTCATTTCCGTGACCGATAAGGCCTTGAAATGCCCCTCGAACGGCACCCATTAAGACTTTATCTTTCACAAAACGCCCATTAACGAATAAGTATTGTTCGGTAGAGGTTGCCCGTAAATAAGTCGGTAAGCCCACAAATCCATAGATTTTCATACCGTTATAGTCAGCGTCCACAGGAACGGCATTCTTATCAAATTCTTTACCGATAACTTGCGCCACACGTGTCAGTAAATTATCCGTCTTGGAATAATTTAAAACCGTTCGTTTGCCGTCGGTCAAAGAAAAAGCTATTTTCGGATAAGCCATCGCCAAACGATTCACGATTTCTTTAGCATATCCCATTTCGGTTTGAGGGGCTTTTAAAAATTTTAATCGGGCAGGGGTGGCATAAAATAAATCATTAACCTCTACCAATGTTCCTTTGCCAAACGCAGCCGGTTTAACGGCTTCTTTTTGACCGCCGTTGACCGATATACACCACGCTTCGGTACTATCAGCCGTTCTGGAGGTGATTTTCAATTTTGCCACCGAGGCAATAGAGGGTAAGGCCTCACCCCGAAACCCTAAGAAATTGATATTAAACAAATCTTCATCCGGCAACTTACTGGTGGCATGGCGTTCAACAGCTAATTCCAGTTCATCGGGTGTCATCCCCTTACCATCGTCTTTGACGGAAAAATACGTTTTTCCTCCGTCAATCATCGTGATGTCAATCTTGCCGGCCCCTGCATCAATGGCATTTTCCATCAGTTCTTTTAGGGCCGAGGCGGGGCGTTCCACCACTTCACCGGCAGCGATTTGATTAATCAGATTTTGCGGTAATAAACGAATGGTCATTGGGGATTTTACCTTTATTTTAAGCGAGCGACACGGATTTTTTCAATTAAAGCATTAGTTGAACAATCATGATTAAGCTCTTTGTTTTTATTCGTTATTTCTGGCAAAATATTCTTTGCTAACTGTTTGCCGAGTTCTACCCCCCATTGGTCAAAGCTATCCACGCCCCAAATAACGCCTTGCACAAAAACTTTGTGTTCGTATAGGGCAATTAAACTGCCGAATGCTTTTGGTGTGAGTTTATCAAATAAGATACTGTTGCTTGGGCGGTTCCCCGTAAAGGTTTTAAACAGTACTAATTCTTCTGCCACACCTTCTGCCCGAACTTCATCCGGTGTTTTGCCCTTCATCAAAGCCTCCGGTTGAGCGACAAAGTTGGACAGCAAAATATCGTGTTGTTCACCCGTTTCATTCAGTGAGTGAATCGGGGCAATAAAATCACATGGGATAAGGTGAGTCCCTTGATGAATTAATTGATAGAATGAATGTTGTCCGTTTGTGCCGGCAGCACCGAATAAAATCGGACCTGTGGCATAATCTACCGGACGACCACTTTTTTTGACACCTTTGCCGTTGCTTTCCATATCCAATTGTTGTAAGTAAGAGGGGAGGTAATGTAAATACTGATTATACGGTAAAACGGCATAGCTTTCGGCCCCTAAATATGTGGTGTACCAAATACCAAGCAAGCCCATAATAACCGGTAAATTTTGTTCCAGCGGTGTGTTTAAAAAGTGCATATCCATTTCATAGGCACCCGTCAGCATTTGGATAAAGTTATCATAGCCGATGCCTAACATAATACTGAGCCCAATGGCCGACCACATAGAATAACGACCGCCGACAAAATCCCAAAAGACGAACATATTATCCGGATTAATACCAAATTCGGCAACGGCTTTTGTATTTGTTGAAACGGCAACAAAGTGATTTTCTACCGCGTTTTCCCCCAACTGATCAACCAACCATTTTCTTGCCGTTTTGGCATTTGTCAGTGTTTCTTGTGTTGTAAAGGTCTTACTGGAAATGATAAATAGAGTAGATTCTGGTGGACATTCTTTTAGTGTTTCCGTAATATCTGTCCCATCCACATTAGAAACAAAATGGAATTTTAAAACCTCAGTTTTGTAATACTTTAAGGCATCAATTGTCATAGCCGGTCCCAAATCAGACCCGCCGATACCGATATTAATAACATCCGTAATACGTTTACCGGTATAGCCTAACCACGCACCGGAGCGAACTTTATCGGAAAAAAGGCGCATTTGATTTAATACCTCGTTAATTTGAGGCATAACATCTTGACCGTCCACTAAAATAGGGTGGTTATCACGATTACGTAATGCCACATGCAATACAGGGCGATTTTCCGTTGTGTTGATACGTTCACCCGAAAACATTTTCTGAGCCATCCCTTGCAAATCAGCTTCTTTAGCCATTTGCATCAGTAAAGTTATTGTTTCTTCAGTGATATTATTTTTGGAATAATCCAATAAGAAATCATTAAATGTTGCATGGAATTTGTTAAATCTGTCCGGGTCGGAGGCAAACAAATCCTTCATATGAACTTTTTTAATTTCTTCGGCGTGATTTTGTAATTGAGTATAGATAGTCATGGGCAGTTTCCTTTATGGTTTAATATCAAATTCCGGCGGAACAACAATGGATTTGCCATTTACAACTTGTGTACTGGTAAGTGGTGGTTTTTTGGGCGCACAAGCACTTAAGGCAACACATAATATAATCATTAAAAATATTTTCATTTTTGTTTCCCCTTATTTGTTAAAAATGAACGTAAAATGACAATACCGGCACCGATACAAATAGCCATATCTGCCACATTAAAGGCCGGCCAATGATATGAACCGATATAAAAGTCTAAAAAGTCAACAACGGCTCCATGTATAAATCGGTCAATGACATTTGAAACGGCTCCACCGATAATCATTACAAAACCGATACGGGTCCATTCGTCCGTTTCTTTTTGCATCCACCAAGCCAGTAAGGCACAAACCGATAAAGCAATAATGGATAACACATACGGATTGTTTCCGGCAAACATAGAAAAACTGACACCGGTATTATAGGCCAAAATCAAATTAAAACACGGCATTACTTTAATGATTTTTGGCACAACCATTTCATTTAAAATAATAATTTTTGTCAGTTGGTCTAAAATAATAACCCCTAAAGCGATTAAATAAATCATTTTAATTCCTTTCATTTTTTCTCTTATAATATAAATATTCTAAAAAGTCATTCTTTTTTTATTTTCTTTTTTAATTTTTCTGTTATAATGAAACTATGACAGAACAATTACAACGACCCGAGATGAAAACGCAAAGTGCCAAGATTACTGAAGAAGAGTGGTCTTATTTTTCATTAGGTATTGATGTACAAGAGTTTATTTTGCCTTCTGAGCGAGCAGATTATAAATCTGATCCTAAGGCGGTTGCGTTGGTAGAGGCTATTAAAGCCGGTGAAGATTTATCCGGTCGTGATTTTTCCGGTGTGAATTTAAAAGGGGCAGATATTTCCGGCGCCAAATTACAAGGGGCTAATTTATCCGGTGCCATTTTCTATAAAACAACAGCCAACAAATGTGATTTTCAAGGGGCCAATTTTGATGGGGCCTACATGGAATATTTTGACGGTAGTGGTAGTAATTTTCAAGATGCCAGCTTTAAGCACGTTTTTGTCAGAAATATAAACTTAAAAAAAGCCATTATTGATGAAAAAGAATTGGCTAAATTTTCGGCTATTGAACAATTAATACGCTTAATTGAAACGGGGCAGTTGGATATCAGATGTTTGTCTAAACAAGATTTAATGCATCTTGATTTACGCCGGATTGATTTAAGTAAAGTGGATTTAGAGGGGGTTGACTTATCGGCTTTAATTTTAGAAGGGGTTAATTTATGTGGAACATATATTGATCCGAAACAATTGATGAGTTTAGAAGGATTACAACACTATCATCGGTCAGTTCAAAAAATGAATGAAACAAAGCTTAAGATGGAAACATTGAAGGTGATTCAGGCAAAATCTAAAGAATTGGATGCCTATGCTGCCCGTGAGGCTAAAAATAAACAAACTGATGTATCCTCTAAAAAATTAAAACGTCCCAAACCTAAAGGTAAAAAAGATACAGAAACATTAATTCATATCATGACAGAGGGGGGACAAAATACGAATACGTCTTCTCAAAAAATTGCAGGTAAAACACAACAGGCGAAAAAAACAAATTTAAAAAACAGGAATTAACAATGCGATTTAGAATTTTCCGATTTACACCCGAAACCGAATCCAGACGCAAATGCCTGAAATGGTGGTGGTGGCGTGCCGCTCTTGGTATTGTCGGATTATGGGCATTATTATTAATTTTTATTCCGTTGATGGTGTATTTGCTCAGTTTGAATGATTTTCAAAATGCTTGGAATACCTCAGTTGGATTTTGGAAAAAAACTTTCACAGATAATATTTTCTTACCGTTTTCATCTTATTGGGAATGGATGAGCCAGTATATCACAAATGAGCCCAGACATAAAACGTGGGGCAGTTTTTTTGCGTGGAAATTACCTCTTATCCCAACTGGTTTATTTATATGGTATCAAATATGGTTGCCGATTGAAAATCCGTATTATTGGGCCTATCAAACCTTTGGAGATGGACGAGAAGCAACTAAAAAAGATTTAAAATCTTTTGGATTGTTAGATGGAAAAGGGTTGTTTTTAGGGTATTCTCAAGGCGTTAAAATGTTTTTACCCGATACACGCTCTGTCTTTTGTATCGGTTGTCCCGGATGTGGTAAAACAACCGGCGTCATTATTCCGGCAATTTTAGAAAACAATCATTCCTCTATGATTATTCACGATCCGAAAGGAGATATTGCCAAAGCAACCAGTGGGTATCGTGCAACATTAGGGCCTGTTTTTAAATTAAACTGGGGGGCGAGTGATGATTTGGAAAACGGTATTCGTTGGCCGTCTTGGAATCCGATTGGCGGTAAAAATTTACCTTCTTTACAAAAGGGACGAGAAGGGTATATTGATACACTGATTTATTATTTAATTCCGGAAGGACCAACCGGAACCGACCCGTATTGGGTAAAAGCAGGTCGGGGATGCCTGACGGGGTTAACCGGTTATTTATGTGGCAAGGTGGATCAGGCAAGGGCAAATGATTATTTCTTATCTCGTTTAAAAAATGGTGGGTTAGATGAGGAAGACTATGCCGTTTTGCTATCCTATTACAAATCTATGCGTGATTTTCCGGAAGTTAAAGAGGCAATTGACAATACAATCAACAAAAACATTACATTAGACAATTATTTACCTATCGGCAAATGGGGGATTATTCCTAAAAATTGGAGAGGTCAAGATGCCAGCTTTGCCATGCTTTTGGATATTTTAAACAATAATCAAATGCGTTATACGGCGGAACTCAGACAACGCAAACAAGCCGGTGATATTACCAGCTTGAATACAGACCCTTGGAAAATGATATTGGAAGATATAGTGTTGGAAACGGCTTACTATGGATATGGACGCAGAACGTTGTTGGAGTTAGCTCAGGTTGAAGCTCTTCCGGAAAAACAACGTGGGTCTGTTATTTCTATGGCACTATCCGGTATTAATATCTTTAAAAACTCGGCTGTACGAGCCAGAACATCATTGAGTGATTTGGATTATTCAATGATGCGAGGAATTAAGGATAAAGAAACCGGAGAGTACAAACCTGTTACTATTTATTTATCCGTACCATTGGAAGATATTGGGTCTTCTATGGCGGTCAGTACATTATTTATTAATATGACCAGCGAAAACTTGATGGAAAATGGTCCTAATGAAG
>JAFTHM010000065.1 GCA_017457425.1 Alphaproteobacteria bacterium | reverse complement strand
GCCGTCATTCGGCGTTGTGTTACCGCCATCGTCTGGAGTTGTATTTCCACCGTCATCTGGTGTTGTGTTACCGCCATCATCTGGTGTAGTATTACCACCGTCATCCGGTGTTGTGTTACCACCGTCATCTGGTGATGTGTTACCGCCATCATCTGGTGTTGTGTTACCACCGTCATCTGGTGTAGTATTTCCGCCGTCATTCGGCGTTGTGTTACCGCCATCGTCTGGAGTTGTATTTCCACCGTCATCTGGTGTAGTATTTCCACCATCGTCTGGTGTTGTGTTACCACCTTCGTCCGGCGTTGTGTTACCACCATCATCTGGTGTAGTATTTCCGCCATCGTCTGGAGTTGTGTTACCACTATCATCCGGCGTTGTGTTACCGCCATCATCTGGTGCTGTATTGCCACCATCATCTGGTGTAGTATTACCACCATCGTCTGGTGTAGTATTTCCACCATCATCCGGCGTTGTGTTACCGCCATGGTCTGGTGTTGTGTTACCACCATCTTATGGTGTTGTGTTTCCACCGTCATCTGGTGTAGTATTACCACCGTAGTCCGGTGTTGTATTTCCGCCATCGTCTGGTGTTGTGTTACCGCCGTCGTCCGGTGTTGTATTTCCACCATCGTCCGGTGTTGTATTTCCACCATCGTCTGGTGTTGTGTTACCGCCATCATCTGGCGTTGTGTTACCGCCATCATCTGGTGTTGTGTTATCGCCATCATCTGGTGTTGTATTACCACCATCGTCTGGCGTTGTGTTTCCGCCATCATCTGGTGTTATGCCGTCGCCATTTCCGGGAAGGTCTCCATTATTAGGAGGGGTATCTCCAGGAGTATGGCAACCATCTTTATCTGGTTTGTGGTGTCCAGGAGCGTGGCAACCATCTTTATCCGGTTTGTTGTGTCCAGGAGCGTGGCAGCTGTCTCCATTATTGCCTTCGTTCTCACACTTGCCATTCTTGTCAGCTTTATTGTAATTTATTATATATTCTTTTTCTTCATGGTTATATTTTACTGTATATCCATTTTCGGTTTCTATAAATTCATAAGGAATATTATTTTCTTCTAAAAATTTTAGAGCTTCTAAATCTCCTTTTCCTAATAACTTATTTAAGTCTTTTATATCTTTTATTTCAGAAGGTGTGCCGCAATTTTGGTGGCCATAACCGTGTCCATTACCATGAACTGTGTGCCCTTTACCATTTTTATGAATATGATGGTGCCCATGTCTTACTTCCATATTAATACTCCTTATTTATTGTAATAGCAAATGATATTTTTGTTTTTGTATTCAAAACTAATTGTACACAAATCTTCTGTATCTTCTAAATTTAGGAAGCAATCTTTGCATAAAAAATAATTTGCTACATCAGTTTCAATGTCCCAAGTGTCTTTTAAATATTTTATTGCATCTTCGTAACTTGTAATTTTTTCAAGCATTTCAATTTTTTCTAAAGTTTTAATAGTTTTGTCTTCAGAAAAGTTTTTAAAGCCTGATATTGCTGAATAAATATTAAAAATGTTAATATCCAT
>JAFTHM010000010.1 GCA_017457425.1 Alphaproteobacteria bacterium | reverse complement strand
GTTATTAAATTGTTTAAATATTAAATTTTATAGTTTAATGTAGCGTTTTTTGAAAGGTGAAAAATGAAATTATTATCTGTTTTATTGATTGTGTTGTTAATGGTGGTTCCTTCTTATGCGGATGTTGTACGGAGGCCTTCTTTCTCTGATATAAAATATCCGCAAAGATGTGAAAATTTATGTGAGGTGTTAAAACAACGCTTAATAGGCGTTTCGGATAAAGAAAAACAGGAACGTTTATTGCGTGATTATGATGAATGCAAAGCCTCTTATGATAAAGCTATTAATTCTAATTCACAGAATAGTTGGTGTGTTCATATTTATACCTCTCCTTGCAGTCGCGCTTGTTGGATTAAGTGTGGTTGGCGGACGAGATGTGTCAGAATATTAGGAGATAAATCGTTCCCTGATGAAGAGAGCAGAAGTTATTGGAGTTGTTCAGACGAAGCGAGGAAAGAATGTCAAGAAGAAGGGAAAAAACGTTGTGCTGAATGCAAAGAACGGGAAAAAGAGTCTTGGCATACATATTTGCACGAATATCTTTTGAAAGAAGAAACACCTAAAGAAATTACGTCATTACCCGAGCAAACCCCAAATAACGCCGATACCAAATGAAGATAGGTTGCATATGGCACTCAGGCGGAAGGGGGATATTTTGCGTGTGTTGAGACATTTTTTATATACAAAGCTTTCTACAAATAAAACAAGTGTTTCTACAATAAACAGGTATAATCCATAATACGTGGCATTAAGAGATTGGAGAACTATGATTGCTCCGTAATTAACAGCGGGATTTGTGAGGATTTGTGCCAGTATGATGACGATAATATCTCGTAAAGAGCGAATACCCAATAATAGGGCAATGATACCTTCTATTACAATTGTTAGTCCAAGCGGGATTAAAAAATAAATGAGCAGTTCCATGTTTTACCTTTTTTGATTGCGTAATCCACCATATAAAATAACGCCAGATAGGGCAACCAATATAGTTAAGCCCAGGGGATTAAAATAAGGGAATTGTATGTTGTATAAAGCCGGTATAGCCCCCAAAAACAACATAAAGGTTAATAACCCAAATGCCATCCCTTTTTGTGAAGGCATAAAGTTAACTAAAGCCGTGAGTGTAATGGGCATTGTCATATTGAATAATAAAACGCCCAATGTTCCCATAAGAATTCCTATGTGGTTATTTTGAAAGGCACCGTAAAAACAGATAGCCGATAATGTTAAGGATGTTATAGCTATCGTTTTAAAGCCTAATTTATCCCCTAAAATACCGCCTAAAGCTTTACCCAAAACAATGCCACTTGTGAAAAGCAACCCAATGATAAACGGAGATTTCCATTCAAAAGATAAAACAAAACCGGTATAACTGCGAAGTAATACTGTACCGCATAGGCAGGTAATCATAAAAATTTCTGATAGAGATAGGGTGTAATTTTCTATTGTATTAGATAATTGGGCATGATACTTGTGATAAATTTGGTATGAGATATATCCACCGAGACCGAGCAACAGTATAAATATAATTGGGGCAACAGGTGTATTCATAAAAGGTTGAGCGCCTAAAAAGATGCCGAGAGCTCCGGAGGAAACAAAAATGCCGGAGGGGGCCGCTTTTTTATCGGACAGGTTTAAAACATCTATGCCGGCGCCGATATGAAAACAAGCGTTGCCAACCCCGGCAATAATACAGGCGATAAGTCCCAAAGGAGCACATAAATAGGCCAGTACGACCAACAAGCAACCGGTACCGGCAACTAAAGCATTTTTATTCATATGATCCGCTAAAATGCCTATGGGTAATTGAACGGCAAAAGCAAAAAAGTTATAAAGTAAAAAGGCGTAAAAAATATCGTTATATGTGTGTAAAAAGGGATAGGCGTGAAAATAGAGTAAAACAGCACAGGCAAAATCTACTAAAAAATGTAAAATGGTATAAACTGCAATAATTGGGGAACGCATAAATGAAACTCCTGAAAAATATAATTGAATGTATGTTATTTTTTTTATAATTTCAATTATTTTTTTAGGAGAAGAAAATACACTTTACAAAGTATAGTTTGATTTTACAACGATTGGATTTTTGGCGGAAGGGGCCAAAACATCCTGATACAGCATTTTAAAAGGAGGTCCAATCGTGTTGTTTAGTATGCATTTACCAGATAATCAGCATATTAAACAGCGGTTAAATAAGGGAATAAAAGGTGTGTCGGGGGAGTTGAAACATCATGCTACGAAATGACCCTTTCGTCTTTTAATGCAATGCATCTGAACATAAACGAAAGCTCCCCGACCTCAAATATATGGTCTTAAATGGGAAAAGATACAACACGTAAAATCCTAAAGTAGGTGTTTTAGGTGTATCCGCGGTGAAAATGAGGAAAAAGCCCCATTCGTTAGCAATTAAAGCGTTTCACGGCTCCGGAAGCACACTTTCTTCCTGACGGTATTTAACCGATATATTTTTTTTAGCATACTATTTTATGAATGGCAATAAAAAAACATAACAGTGTATGTTTTTTATTTTTTGACTTGACAAAAATAAGGCGTTTGTGTATAAATAATTTCAGCAAGTTCTTGCATTTTAATTATTTTTATCTCCCAATTTTTCCACTATATTTTTTTAAGGATTATCCATGCAATTACAAGATTTAAAGAAAAAAACGCCGTCTGAATTATTAACTTATGCCGAAGAATTAGCGGTAGAAAATGCAGCTTCCCTTCGCACTCAAGATTTAATGTATGCGATTTTAAAGCAATTGGCGGATACAGGAACACCCTTGTATGGATCTGGTGTATTAGAGGTTATGCAAGACGGGTTTGGTTTTTTGCGTTCGGCCGAAGCTAATTATTTGGCGGGTCCTGATGATATTTATGTGGCACCGGCGCAGATTAAACGGTATGGGTTGCGTACGGGGGATACGGTAGAGGGAGAACTCGGAGCGCCGAAAAACGGAGAAAAATACTTTTCTTTGGTGAATGTGGATAAAGTGAACTTTGTATCTCCTGATGAGCTCAGACACCGGATTAATTTTGATGATTTAACGCCACTTTATCCGGAAAAATCAATTCGTATGGAACATGAGAAGGCTCCGAATGATAAAGATTTAACGGCCCGTATTGTGGATTTAATTTGTCCGCAAGGTTTTGGACAACGCTCATTGATTGTGGCGCCTCCCAGAACCGGTAAAACGGTGATGTTAAAAAATATTGCGCATGCGATTTCGGCCAATTATCCGGATGCTCATTTGATAATGCTCCTCATTGACGAACGGCCTGAAGAAGTAACTGATATGATTCGCTCGGTCAAGGGTGAGGTTATCAGTTCTACGTTTGACGAACCTGCCTCTCGTCACGTACAAGTAGCCGAAATGGTGATTGAAAAGGCAAAACGTCTGGTTGAACACAAAAAGGATGTCATTATTTTGCTTGATTCCATTACACGTTTGGCTCGGGCTTATAACACGGTTATTCCTTCATCTGGTAAGGTGTTAACCGGTGGTGTGGATGCCAATGCCCTGCAAAAGCCAAAACGCTTTTTTGGGGCGGCTAGAAATATTGAAGAGGGTGGTTCTCTGACCATTTTCGGGACAGCCTTGATTGATACGGGTTCTCGGATGGATGAAGTTATTTTTGAAGAATTTAAGGGAACTGGTAACAGCGAAATTATCCTTGACCGTAAAGTATCCGACAAACGCATTTTCCCTGCTATTGATGTAACAAAATCCGGCACTCGTAAAGAAGAACTGTTGGTGGATAAACAACGCTTACCCAAAATGTGGATGCTTCGCCGTGTTTTAATGCCGATGGGTGTGACAGATTCTATGGAATTTTTGATGGATAAGTTGCGTCAGACGAAGAATAATGATGATTTCTTCTCTTCAATGAATCAGTAAATTGTTCTAATGATTAATTAACGGCGGGAGTGTTTCACTTGTGTACTAATTTTGTACACGGTGTTTACACCCCCTTGTTTCTTAAGTCATTATCACAATTTATAATATCAGTTAACGTTTTTTATCGGCCACGACCGCCACCGCCACCGAATCCTCCGCCGGAAAAGCCTCCGCCTCCAAAACCGGAACGACCACTAAAGCCACTGCGACCTCCTCCATGAGAACGAGGCGGGGTCAATCCTTTGCAAACAGAATTTCTAAAGTGGTGGTGATTATGGGAGAGCCTATAGACGTTATCATTGAGGTTATTGTATAAAGCAGAACCAAAAATAGATTTAAATTTGCTTTCCCATTCTTCTTCAAGGCCTAAAGCCAAAGCATAAGGAAATATATCTTCCATTTGTTTTTGAGATAATATTTTGGCTTCGGATGGTCTATGCGTTGCTGATAAGAACATTTTTAATCCCTTAAGTTGTTCAATAACATCTTGCCCATAGACAGAAGGGCGATACATAACATAATGAAAGAAAATGGCGGTTATAAGGCTGATACCCAGCAATAGTGGGGTATAGGATAACAGTATTTGTATTATATCTTCTCTTATTACAGAAGAAAAAATAACAAGACCAAAAATAATAAAAACAATTTTAGATAATAAGGAGGTTTTTCCGTAAATACTGACAGGAATGAGGACTAAAAAGAAAAGTATTTCAAAAAAGCTCTCTGATGTTAATGAATGAAACGGTAAATAAAATAAAAAGGCGAATACAATCCAAGCGGGCCATATCCATTTATTATTTTGGGTATATAATAGCTTATTCCTTTTTTTTGCAGATTGTTTTAGAGCGGAATCCAATCTGTTTAAATCACCACAATATTGATTGTTTGTGATAATAAGGTTTCGTGTTTTTAAGGTAGCTTCATAAATGTGTTCTTCATCATTAGAGGGTTGTTTTTCCGTGCGACAGAAAGTAAAAATCTGTTGTTTTGATAAAAGCTCATCAACTTGCTCGTGATTTACTGTTAAAAATCCGTTTTGAATCATTTGAACAAGAGCGGCCATTGTTCCTGTTGAGGACCATTTCCCATTATTCATCAGTAAATAAGCCGTTGAGGCTGAGACATCTTTAGGAGCATCATATATTGGCATAATTGATCGTTGAGTGGGATCTTTCCCTTTCAAATACCAAACAGTTATACAATACCCCAAAAAGAGAATATACAAAGCGGTTAAATATTGTTGCGTACGGGATAAGAGAGGCGAAGCTTTAATATCTACAACATTTGGTGTAAAGCCGGCAACAATGGTTAATTGTTCACCTGGTGATAATGGTTTGGGAGCGGACCAAAGTCCGTTTTGATGATACAACCCGTTGTTTTTTGAATTTTTACGCCCGATAAAACTGGTTTGTTTCGTGATTTCGGCCCCTTGAGGCAAATATACTTGAGCAGATGCTTTTAAAATCGGAAAATCCCAATTGTCTCCAGTAACGTTCCAGTATAACTCATCATGGGTATCATATTTACGTAAGACATTCCAAACTTGATATTTTATTTCAAATGTGGAATCTGCTGGTTTGGGTAAAAATGAATCATCTCCGGTGTTAATTTCATAAAAACCATATGGTTGTTCCACAAAAGACGGTTCCGGACGGCCATTGCGTTTTACCGAAATGAGTTGATATTTTTCGCCGCTGTTGGTGGGGAGTGAACGTATGAATCCCCGACGGATTTTGATACCCTCATGTCGGATGTTAAGCGTTTCTGTTATTATAACAGAGCCATCCAATTGAATGTTAATATCGGCGTGAAAAGAGTTAATCTGTTCGGTTGCTAAAACCGGAAGTGAGACAAATAATAAAAATATCATATATATTAGTTTTTTCATTGGTCAACATCCTTTACGGCATTTGAGACAAGTTGTTTAAAGTCATTTTTTATAACTCAATTTTTATATTATTTGTTTCTAATGGATTAATTTCAAAATACTCTTTTGTTTTTAAGGCCATCATTTTGGCAATAATGTTAGAGGGGAATATTTTGACCGCACTGTTGTAATCACGGACGGTGGCATTGTAATAACGACGTGCTTTTTGTAAAGTATCTTCAATATCCACCAAAGTATGGTGTAAGGTTAAAAATTGACTATCTGCTTTTAACTCGGGATAATCTTCGGCAATAGCCAACAATGTTTTTAAACCGTCAACGAGAGCATTTTCTTTTAATGCTTTATTTTGTGAACCAGACATTTGAGCTTGAGTCCGTGCTTCAACAATTTGTCTTAATGTTTGATTTTCATGGGTTGTATAGGCTTTCACAATAGACACTAAATTGGGAATTAAATCGTATCGGCGTTTAAGTTGTACATCAACACCGCTCCACCCTTCAATAACCAAATTTTCTAACCGAATAAAGCGGTTATAGGCAAAAATAAAATACACCAAAACAACAATTAAAACAATAATCAATCCAACCACAGCATAATACTCCTTTGTTAATAAAGGCATTATATCGTATTTATTATGAAAATCAAATAAAAAAGCTTAATTATGAAGCGTTTGTCCTACAGCCTTTTTAAAGTTATTTGAACACAAATCCATCAAGGGTTGTAAAGCGGGCTGGTGTTGCGCTTGATGGGCCAATCTATCCCAATCTTTTGAGATAGCCATAACATAAGGGAATAGCTGTTTTATCGGCATATCGGATAGATTTGCTGTTGGATTCGTTTGTAAGGTTTTATGCAAAAGGACGATGTTTTTTAAATCTTTTCCGTATTTATTAAGGCCTTTTATTTTGTTTAATTGTGTACCAAGTGTTAAAAAGGCAATGATACCAAAAATGGCGGTGATTGTAATTAAAACAGGTTCCCCCAGTTGATATTCAATACGTCTGGCAATAGCTAGTTTTGACTCTAACGTTTTAAAGCTTAAAAAACTGATACCAAAAGAAATTAATCCTGCATATACAAGCCATTTTGACGGCATTTTTATAGCAGATGATTTTGGTGTTTGATTTTTCAAGGCTGTGTTAAATTCTTTTAATAATGGATTGTATGTGGCGCCAATAACCAAAGGTGTAGAACCAAAAATCGCAGCATATATCTTTTCTTCTTGTGTCATCGGAGGCAAAGGCGTTATGGAAAAAGTATATTGTGAATCGTTAATGGATAAAGCCAAAAAACCACTGGAAACCATTTGTGCCAAAGCAACGCACACACAATCAGCTGTTGGTGTACCATGATGTAAAGCGTAAGATGTTTGGGTCGCTGTTTTTGTTTTAGGGACTTGAAAAGAGGGGATGAGCGGAGACATTATAAACGACTTCTTTCGGTTTGTGGTTGAGTATGAGAAACAGATGATATGATTTTTTCGGGATTATTTGAGTAGGTATCTAACAAATCACGGATAGCATATAAACGGTTAATCCATTCTTTATTTTGTCCCTCTGCGGTGGCGGCCATTAATTTTAAATTATTATGTTGGGCCAAACGAAGACATTGTTGGCGTCTTAATACATTCAAATCCTTTAGTGCCGAGCGGATATGGTATTGCGGTGTTTCCGAAGTCGGATCTTGTGCGATTTTATCTTGAGCCGTTTTTATACGTATTTGTATCCAAGCTTCTTCCTTAATTTCTTCCGGTGTTTTCCAATCATCCGGTATTTTGCCAGACATCATTAACCGTTCGTTTTTTTCATCGGGAATTAAGGGGATATTTTTTGTGTGCATTTTTCCTCCATGTCATATTAAAGGTAGTATATCGTGTTTGATATAAAATGCAAATAAAAAACTATCGTGTGAATTGATGACGATCTTTTTGATGTTGTACAATGTGTTGTAAAACAGCATGTGTTTTTCTGTTTGCTGTTTGGAGTTGTTTTGTGTCTATAGCACAAAGACTGCCGTGAGCAAATCCATTCCGAGTCAGGGTAACTTCTTCCAGTTTTACGACATCACTTTGTGATAAAACGCCTAAGGTATTTAAAGCCTCTAATTTTTTGCGTCCCGTTAATGGCTTACCATTTGTCCGTGTCGGTAGCGTATATGACCCCAACAGTGTTTGTGCTGTATCTAATTGGTTGATTAATTGATAGGCATTCACGTTATTAAATAAGTTTTCATCAGGTAATTGAACTAAGGATTTTTGAACAAGGTCTGTATTTTTTTCGGCATCTACAGCCAGTATTTTTATGTTATCGCCCTGTAGTAAGGAGGTTAAAATACCTTCAAAATCTGATACAATTTCACTGCAATTTTCTGGTAATTGGGGGCCGCCGATAAAATGGAGATCATCCGGATGAGCTAATTGATCTCTTAGATTTTGATATTTTATCATTTTTTGTGCGTCGGGAATATATCCGAACTGTTCGGCTTTATTGAAAATTTCGTCTTTGTTGGCTTTTAAATATTGCCGCGCATCTTCCGGTGTTAAAGCAATTTGCGGCGTATGATGAGTGATAAGTACATCAAACAAAAACTGACGCAAGTGTTCTATTGTTTGCATAAATGGAATATTGCGGATGGTTTGAGTTTTACTGATTAAGCTGATTTTTTCCATATTAACCAAATGGGCATCCATGTCTTTTTGATACATATTGGGTTTTTGTCTGTAATAACCGATAGCCCAAGAGGCTTTTTGAACCAAATCCCCCATAACAACCGGATTTTCCATTAAATACTCTTCTAAGGGTTTGTCTGTTTTAATGTTGGATTGAAAAATAAGGTTGCCATTATAAACGGCACGACAATTTTTGGCTTGATTTTTTGGGGTTGGAAACATAAAAATACGGACACCGAAATAATCGGCACTGATATGTCTACACCGAGGAGAGGGGGTAGGTGTCAGCGTTTTTCTACCACTGGATAAAATAGATTTTAGCATTGAATTATTGATGCCTGTATCAATTCTGAAATCCGTTTTTGAATGGTGTTTTTTATCCTTTCTTTTTAATCCATCATTGACCAAAACCTTAAAATATGTTGTGTCCGGTTTTGTAATATTTTGATTGATATATTGTATAGCGCCTTGGTACGCATCAATACTGTTGACAAATCGGATCATAGATTCCATAATCGGTTGAATGTCTTGAACGGTAAATTTAATCGGGCTGGGCATAAAATCTCCTTTATTTTTCCGAACAGTATATCATAAAACAGGCCGTTTGTCAATTTTTTTATTTATTTTCATAAAAACATCAAAAAATATATTGAAAAGGCGAAAAAAACTTGATACATTTTTGTGTGTTAATTTTGTGAGGGTGAGATGAAAGAATTAATTATTCCACAAGCGTTAAAACAAGGAGATACACTTGCTGCCATTACGTTGTCTTTTGGGGCGGCTGGGCGTTTCCCAAATCGTTATCAACAAGGTGTACGCCAAATTGAAGAAGCGTTTGGTGTTAAAGTAGTGCCGACGCCTCATGCTCTGTGTTCGCCGGAGGAAATTTACACTCATCCGGATTGGCGACTTATCCGAAGTTTGATGAGGTTATTTTAAAAGCGTTAAAAGAATATGGCAGAGAGGATTTGCCCGTGGTTACTAACATGGATTACGGACATACGGTGCCTCAATTGATTTTGCCGTATGGGGCTATGTGTGAAATTAATCTGGTGGCGAAAAAAGTCTCAATTTTGGAAAGTGGCGTCAGAGAGCGAGAATAATGGAAAAATATGAAAGGAGATAAAAATGGCTGAACGATTTAAAATACCTGTCGGTATATTCACTATGCTACGCCAAGATAATCAAGTGTTATTACAGCTCAGACAAAATTGTTCTTTTGCAGGGCATTGGGGATTTGTCGGTGGGCATTTGGACGGCAATGAAAAAGTTGTTGATGCTGCCATTCGTGAGGCAAAAGAGGAAATCGGTGTTCAAATTTATCCTGAAGATTTGGTGTTAAAAACAATTTGTCATAGTAATCAAGGCGTAGAATATCTGCAATTTTATTTTGAATGCCGAAAATGGACGGGAGATATACAAAATTTAGAGCCCGATAAATGTGCTAAATTAGAGTGGCATTCTTGGGATAATTTGCCACAAAACACATGCCCGTATTTAAAGCCGGCGGTTCAAAAAATAAATCAAGGTATTTCATTTTATGAGGATGAATTTTGATAGTGTTTGACTTTTTGTTGTCATATATGTAGTGTAATCACATAAATGGAAAGGATATAATATGACGGCAGATTTATTGGCTGGAAAATCTTTGCAAGAAGGGCGTGGATTAATTTTTGAGGACAACAATAATGTATGATATCAAATTATTGTCTTCGCCCTCTATTCATTTAATGCATGGGTTTATGGGATTTGGTAAAACGACGTTGTCTCGTCGGTTAGAGGTAGAATTACCTGCCATTAAATTAACACATGATGATTTTATGTTTGCTCGTTATGGGCGGGATCCTGAAGATTTTCATATAAAATATCAAATTGTGGATAAAGATATTCGGGGGCTGGCTGAAAAAGAAATCAAACAAGGTCATAATGTTATTATGGATTATGGCTTTTGGGAAAAAAGTACCCGAAAAGAATATTATGAATGGGCGAAAACATTAACACCGAATGTGTTGTTTCATGCGATGCAATGTGATTTAGATATTGCCAAAAAGCGTGTTTTGAATCGTAGTGCCAGTAACGAAAATGAATTACTGATTACCGAAGAAATTTTTTATGATCGTTTGAAACGATTTGAACCGATGAGTTTAGATGAAGGATTGCCGGTTATTTTTTATAAAACGGATTGTTCGGCTAAACAGAAAGATTTTGAAGAAGATGAAAATAAATTATCCGACGTATTTAGCTGTACAGAGCAATTTTATATTTCTTAATTTGTTTCACGATGTTTTGAAATGGGTTTAAAGTTTGCTGATAATACAACTTTAAGATATGGGATAATAAAAAACTCAGGATAAAATCCTGAGTTTTATTTTAAAGATTAAGTGGTTTAGTTATTGGGTGATACGGTGATGGGGTTCAGCGATGGTACATCCTCATTTGAACAAATTGTATACCACCCATCACACATCCATCTTTCCAATCTATCTTCTGTGGTTATGTTGCAAAAATTTGTATTGGGGACAAGCTTCATCCCCATTCTTGCACAAGCATTTTGGGCAGAGGGATTATCATATGCTTCTCCATACTGTTGCATATTAGTACGTCTGGATATATATACCGTATGTCCCTTAATGTTTTTTTGAACAAAATCTAATTTTGTGCACAGATATTGAACGGAAGAGTCATAAAAGCAACACTCATTCATGACTAAGCCACAAAAATAATCTTTTCCAAATTCATCACAATCTCTGTTTGATTCGCATGTTTTATCAATAACGCAGATAGCTTGATTACCACCTCTGTCCATGCAAATACCACGTCCGTTATCACATGAAATATTACTACTTTTACTATAATTGGTGCAATATCCATAATGACAATATGCACATTCCCCACACTCATCATCGGATGAGCATTGTTTAGCAGAGTATGGTTCGACAGAGTTATTGATGCATACCCCATTTTGGCAGATGCCTCCAATACATAAATCACCATTTATTTTATTTATACATCGTCCATTGGAACATTCTTGGCATTGTGTACATGTTTGAGTGCACGTGCCATCACCAAGACCTGTGGCAAAATAAAATTCCATTGTATTTTGTTCCATTGAATCGCACGGGTCTTGTTCTGTATCTAATGAGTCGTCACCGACATAAATGATAGCCATTGGTTTTAGAGCGTCACCAACTATTTTACAAACACGGGAGGGGACATTTTCTATTTGAATGCCGTATTGTTTAGTATTAATAGGATTTGGGATAACGCTAAATGGGTAGTTCATAGATGTTTGTGTTCCCCACTCAGATAAAGTTGGAACAGCTCCTTGTGATGTCTGAGTAATAATATCTACCCCCATTAACATTATATCATTAATTGTTTGATTCGCACGGTATTTATCCATGCCGTAGGAATACCCTGCAATTCCGCCAATAGATAATACACCGATAATGGCAAGTGTTCCTAGCATTTCAACCATAGATCGACCGGATTCAAATTTTTTCATAGTTGTTGACTTCCTTTCAGTTGTTGTGTTGTTAAAATGAAAACCACCTTTTTTGCTGAAAAAAGTGGTTGGAAGCTGAAAACTACTTAGCACAAATAGCACAATATATTTACCCTGTTGGGCTATTTTATTGTCTTCCAACCGCTGTTGGAAGTATGTTTATCCCAATTCTTGGGACAGTACTAATGAGGTTTTCAGGCCTCAGAACGCAGTTTGCGTTCTGCTTTCAGTATATCAAAGCTGTATTCCAAACACAAGTTTTTTTATTGCTCCTATCTTTAAAATATGAGATAATATAGAAAAAGGAGCGTTAACATGGTTAAAAAGAAAGCACCAATCCCTTCTATGGATGAATTAATGGCCTATTTAAGTCAGCAATCCGGTAAAGTGGGCAAACGTGAGGTTGCCCGTGCTTTTGGATTAAAAGGGGATGATAAGGTTGTTTTAAAACAAATGCTTAAAGAGCTTAAATCCGATGGTCAGGTGTTTTATGATAAAGGTAAGCGATTGGCTGTTAAAGGTGTTTTGCCGGACCGAGCCAGTGTGGAAATTACCGGAACGGATTCAGATGGGGAATTAATTGCTCGCCCCTTAGAATGGCCCGGTGATTTGCCAATGCCTCAAATTATTATTGTAAAGGATAAAATTAATCCGCCGGCCGGTGTGGGGGATATTGTTCAGGCAAAACTAACGCCTGTTGGCAATAATCTGTACGAGGGGGAAGCTATCAGACGCTTAACAGCCGGAGACAATCATATGGTGTGTGTGTTTGAAAACGGCTTTGTGACCTCGGTGGATAGACGGTTAAAACAAGCGTTTCGGTTAAAAAATTTACCGGTGGAAAAACTCAATAACCGAGATATTGTGATTGCTGATATTCCGATGGTGCGCTCCCGTTTTCCTGAGGCCACATTCGTGCGTAAAATCGGATCCGAAACAGATCCGTATGCCGCCACCTTAATTTCTATTTATTTGCATAATTTGCCGGTAATGTTTTCAAAGGCTGGTGAGAATGAGGCCTCTAAAGCCACTGTTCCGGCAAAAAGCAAATACCGTGAAGATTTAACGACTATTCCTTTTGTAACGATAGATGGGGCTGATGCTAAAGACTTTGACGATGCCGTTTGGGCCGAACCAGATACCGATAAATCAAATGCCGGTGGATGGCATATTATGGTGGCCATTGCTGATGTGGCTTGGTATGTCAGAAGTGGTGATGCGTTAGATATGGATGCACGCATGCGGGGTAATTCCGTTTATTTTCCAGATAGAGTCATTCCAATGTTGCCAGAGGCGTTATCCAATAAAATGTGCTCACTGCAACCAAATCAAAAACGGGCCGCTATGGTATGCGAAGTGTGGATAGATAAAACAGGGCATAAAATCCGCCACACTTTCCGTAGAGCTTTGATTAAATCCGCCAGACGGTTAACGTATGACGAAGTGCAATCTGCCATGGATGGAAAAACACCGGTAGTGGGGTTGGAAAATGAATTATCCTCTTTGACGGGGGCATATCAAGCCTTACTCAAAAAACGTAAACGCCGTGGGGTTTTGGAAATTGATGTACCGGAACGTCAAGTGATTTTAAATGATAAAGGAGTGGTTGTTGATATCAAAAAACGTGAAATCAATGACAGTAATAAATTGATTGAAGAGTTAATGATTTTGGCAAACGTATCGGCGGCAGAAACGTTGGAAGATAAAGGCTGGGCCACGATGTACCGTGTTCATGACCGACCCAGTGCTGAGAAAATAGAGGCACTTAATGCGTTTTTATCCTCAATCGGACACAGTGGTAATCTGCGTGAAAGTGCAACACCCAATGATTTTAATGCCGTTTTAACACGTGCAGACGGCACGGCCAAAGATTTTGCCATTAATGAGTTTGTGTTGCGTAGTCAATCTCAAGCCGTTTATAGCCCAGAAAATATCGGGCATTTTGGGTTGGCTTTGCAAAGATATGCGCATTTTACGTCTCCTATTCGTCGGTATGCTGATATTTTGGTGCATCGGGCTTTAATCGGTGCCTTAAAATTAGGGGAAGGGGCGTTGACGGATGAAGAAGTTAAAACGTTTGAAGATACGGCGCGCCATATTTCCTATATGGAACGTCAAGCGGCCAGTGCCGAACAAGATGCCATAGACAGATATATCGCGGGTTATTTGGTAGATAAAGTGGGTGCAAAATTTAAAGCCCGTATTTCGTCGGTTAATACGTTCGGGTTATTTGTCCGACTGGATGCTTATGGGGCCGATGGGTTTGTTCCGCTTAGTTCTTTAGCAAATGATTATTATGAAATAGACGAAGCTGGCGCCAAGTTAATTGGACGGGAAAGCGGGCGTGTTTTTGCCTGTGGTGATATGGTGGATGTGATTTTGAAAGAATGCGTTCCCGTAACCGGTGGAATGGTTTTTGATATCATTGGTGGTGGTAAAAAAGAAAAGGGCGTTTGTGTTATCAAGGCAAAATCTAAAATGCCGATGAAACACAAAAACAAAAAAGAAAAACGAATGAAAGGGAAAAGAAGTGTTAGAAGAAAATAAAGAAAAAAATGGTACAAAAATGCTTTCTAACAAAAAGGAAATTATAGGAGTCAGCTTATTAGGTTGCATGGCGCTGTGGTTTGCAGGGGCTACTTTGGGTATCTTTGCGCTACTCATTTTTTTGCCGCTGTTTTTTAAACTACATCAATACGAAAATATTATACGTTTTTTGACTGCGGGTGTGTTTTTTTGTTCATAGCTGAGTGCCATAGAGAAGCAGTACCTGGTCTTTCAAGCATTTATGCTATCATTGGTGGGGTAGTCTTATTGCTTTCCTTGCTTTTATGGTTTTTGACTCGTATTTGTCGTGGTATAAGAGGAAAAGAAACATCAAAAGAAAATAAAATAAACAAACAAGAAGATAGTAAAGAAAAAGTGAGTAATGGTGTTGTTTTGACAACATCATTGTGCATGAGTATTTTGTTGTGGTTTTGCCTTAGTTTTGCAACGCATGCGTCTGGTGGAATGCTGATTGTGTTGGTTGTATTTGTTCCTTTGTTGTTAGGTCTTCCGATATTTCATATGGGTTTTGCTCTGTCAACAATTCAGGTATCGGAAAGGTATAAGCTGTTTTTAACGTTGTTTTTTTGGATTGGATTGCCCGTATTATTGGTAGATTTAATGTGGGTCATACAAAGGATTAAACAACAAAAAGGCTTTTTAAGTTATGTGGAAAGTGCTTGTGTCCTGTTGCCATATTTGGTCATAGGGTATTTTATCTTCATTAATTTGTATAAATAAACGACCCAAAAGGCCGTTTATTTTTGTTTATGGTAGGTCCTTCAGGATTGGTAATTCCCATTTGTCAAATGGGTCCCTTTCCGTCTCATTCCTGCAAAAGCACCGCCGTACTTCCGTCCGGCTGTCATTCGTCTGACGAACCCCCTTCCTCGGGGCTTCAAGTCCACCCTGACGCTATATATAAACAAAAAAACGACCCTAAAGGTCGTTTATTTTTGTTTATGGTAGGTCCGGAGGGACTCGAACCCCCGACCAGCCCGTTATGAGCGGGCGGCTCTAACCAACTGAGCTACAGACCCCCAAAAACAAAGTCAGTATACAAAAATATTTTTCAAAAATCAAGTCTTTTCTTTTTAATCGGATAAAATAAAAAGGAGGATGATTAAACTATCCCCCCTTTTTTTTATTAAATATATTATAAAACTTCCTTACCCAATCCGCGTTTAAATTCCAACCGACGTTCAATATGGTTGAGCAAATCTTTTTCATGAGATACCGCCACAATGGTTTTATCGGCGTATTCAGTAAAGATAAATTCCCATATTTTTTGAGTTGTTATCGGATCTAAGTTGGCGGTAATTTCATCTAACACTAAGATGTCTCGATTTAATAATAATCCTCTGGCCAAGTTAATACGTTGTTTTTCACCGGCAGAAACTTTAACGCCTTTTTCACCGATATCACTGTGCAAATTACCATCCATGCGAGCCACCAGTTCATTTAATTGGCAACCGTCAATGATTTTTTGTAAAGCGTCTTGAGAAACACGTTTTCCCATAACAATATTGTCGTATAGGCTCATATCAAATAGTTCTACATCTTGAGAAATATACGTAATGTGTTTATCAAAAAACGCTTGTCCGGCTTCAGTATAAGATGTTTTATCCACCAAAATTTGACCGGATTGACAAGGAAACTGTCCCGTTAATAAATTTAAAAATGTGGATTTTCCTTCTCCGGAACGACCGACAACGGCAATTTTATCCCCTCGTTTAATTTCAAAAAATGGTACTTTGTGATGAAAGATATGACCATCTTTGACAAATTCAAAATGTGTATCATCAAATGTAATTGTGTGCCATTTGCCGATAGGTTTTGTTTTTTCTTCCGTTAAAACAACATCTCCCAAATGTTCGGCTAATCGGGCATATTCGGTTAAAACTTTTGCACTTGAGGTCATGAAATACATCATACGCCGCCCCGTTTGTTCCAGCTGAGGGGCAATGGCCGCAATCATGACAACAACATCTAATCCGGAGCCGGTTTGAATAAATTGGTATAAAAAATATCCGATAGGTCCCAAGGTCATACCTTGCAAAATAAATTCCATCGCTCCCCATTGCGCAGCATTGTAATGCATCATTGCTTTGGCCTTTTGACATACTTTATCGCTTTGCGCTCTGGTTTTTGTTTCCGCAAAGGTCATTAAATTCATTTTTTTGACAGACCGAACGTTATATAAAAAGTCAATAAAAATTTTGTTGAATTTTAAGGTTTGATTGGTCAAAGCCTCAATATATCCGATACGTTTATCAAACAGCAGTCTTGTTAAAACAACCAGCAAAGTTAAAGCGACCACAAAATAAATAAACAACCAAACGGAAATGCTTAATGTATAGCCAAAAAAGCACAACACCAAAATGATGGCAGGCAAGAAATCCATCGGAAAATCACATAGCCACATATGAATATTCATACAAACACGTTCTAATGCGCCGGAAAAATAGCCCACGGAATTATTTAAATGCCATGCATACGGTTTGTTAAACAGCTTTTTGAAGTAGATATGGCGTAAATTCATTTCTATAACCGTACTGACCGGCTCAACGATATAGCGCCAATAAAATCGGATTATCCAACCTAAAGCGGTTGTGAATAACAATGCATAAAACCAAGCCAATGCTTGATCAGATGCTTTTTCGTTTAAGCTTTTTATAATCCATGATAAAAATAATGGTCCGGCAAAAGCACACAGCCCTCCAATCAAAGCAACCGGAATATCGGACAGTAATTTGAGTTTTAATTTAGGTGTTGTCGCACCCAACCAGCACATTTTTAAAAAGATAATTAAATTTTTGAACATGTTTTCCCCTTACTTTTTACTCTTTTATACGCTAAAAACCTTAAAAAGTAAACAGAAACTTAACAAAAAACATCTTTTTGGATATTATTTCAAAAAAAGTTCATTTTTTGCTGTTAAAATTGAAAAAAGTATGATATACTCCACCTGTCAGTAAACAAAAAACGGAGAGAAAAATATGTCAAAAGATTACACATTTAATCCCGGTGATTTTGTGGTTTATCCCGCTCATGGTCTCGGTCAAATTACGGATATTGAACAAACCGAAGTGGCGGGTCAAAAATTAGAATTAATTGCAGTCAATTTTAATAAAGATAAATTAACGTTGCGTATTCCGATGCCAAATGCCAAAAAAACAGGCTTGCGTCAAATTGTGAACTCAGCAACAATGGATGAAGCCGTTCGCACGTTAAAAGGTAAAGCAAAAATCAAACGTGTCCAATGGGGTAAACGGTCTCAAGAGTATATGGCAAAAATCAATTCAGGTGATGTGGTGTCCGTTGCTGAAGTATTGCGTGATTTATATAAAGATCCGGAAAAAGCTGAACAAACATATTCTGAACGCCAAATTTATGAACAAGCCATGAACAGATTGGTGGCCGAATATGCCATCGTAAAGAATGTTAATGAAGCAGATGCTATTTCAAAATTGGAATCTGTTTTGCATACTAAAAATGCAGCGTTAGCATAAACAAAATATTTTATTTTTATTTCATTTTTTAACTTCAATCCCTTTAGATTTTTCTAAAGGGATTTATGATTATTTTTTTTCTTTACAAATTGTGACGGTTGTGGTACGACTTTTCTTAAGGACACGGGTTGTGTCCCTGGGGTGTGAAGACCTCTTTGTTAGCGTCTAAAGTGCGAGACGATAAAATGCACGCTTTCCAAGCGGTTGGAAGGCGTCTGAATAAGTTAAGGATTTTTATCTTTAATGAATATGTCGCACTATACTAACAAATAGTCTTCAACTTCCAGCCACTTTTTTTAATAAAAAAGGTGGTTTTTTGTTGTGTTAATGTAAGGAGTAAAAATAATGAAACAAAACTACGAATCCGGTCGTTCTATGGTTGAAATGCTGGGAACATTGGCGATTGTCGGTGTCCTGTCCGTCGGTGGTATCGCTGGATATTCTTATGGGATGGATAAATATCGGGCGAATACGATTATCAATGATATCATGCTCAGAGCTATAGATGTTAATGCACAATTTGATAGTACTGGTGATGCCAATTTATCCGAATGGCCGACAACGACTGTCGGTAAATACGCTATTGGATTGGAAAATGAAACCATTGGGATTCAGGTTTCGGATTTACCCAAACGGTTATGTGAAATGGTGTTTGAAGGTATGATTAATAATGCCACGGTTAAAATCGGGACAACGGAATACGATTCGGCTACAGATGATGATATTTGTGGTGATACCAATACAATGGTGTTTTATGTGGATGATACGGCCAGTACTAAAACGGAAGAAACAACGACAACAACAGAACCACCATGTAAAAGCGATAATTGTCCTTGTACCTCGAATGATGAGTGTAATGCCAATCAATATTGTGCGACTACAGCTCCTAGCTGTACAGAAGCATTTCCAAGTGGAACATCTGGCATTTGTAAATCTTTAGATTTTGACGAATATACCATTACGATTGATGGGGTTATAGAAACATGGTATTTATCTCATAATGGAATTTCATATTGGGAGGCTCAACTTGCCTGTCAACGGTTTGGTAGAATGGTTAAGTATAGCGATTTAATTGATGCTGAGATGAACAACGATGTATTTGGTCCCGCCACAGAACGTTCAAATCTTTTGTTTGATGCTATTGGTGTCGGAGTACCAACCTCCATTTATGTGCAAGATATATATCACGGATGTTTCGGTGTTAATTCACCAGATGATATGTGTTGCGGAACAACCGTTAATATGGAAATCTCCGGTAACTGGTTTATATCAGGTGGAGATAACACTAATTCACTTTACAGAAACTACAAAACTCTTTGTAAAAAAATATAAATCTTCACTATAACACTCCCCCTCGGGTGAGGGGGATGAATTTTATCTCATTTTATTTTTTAAATTCCACTGGTCCAATAACGTGGATATCTTGTTGAGGGAATGGAATTTCAATGTTTTCTTCACGGAAACGGGCTAAAATGCGTTCACGCAAATCGGTTGAAATGCCGGCTCGGTTTGTAATATCGGCCGTATAACAACTGAGTTTGAAATCTAAGCTGGACGCCCCAAAATCCGTAAAAGACACAAATGGTTGTGGTTTTTGCAGAACTTTTTTATTTTCAAGTGGGATTTCTAACAGTATTTTTTTGACTAAGTCAATATCGGAATGGTAGGCAACACCAATCGTGATATCTACTCGGCCGAATTTACTGTCATGTGTCATGTTGATTAAGCTGCTGGATAAAATATCGGCGTTTGGAATAATAACGTCTGATTTTGTAAATGTTTCCAGTACTGTTGAGCGGATATTAATGCGTTTAACAATACCTTCTTGACCGGCAATGATGACCCAATCACCGATTTTTATAGGCCGTTCAAATAACAAAATAATGCCGGATACAAAGTTATTCACAACGTTTTGAAGCCCTAAACCGGCCCCTAAAGACAAGGCCCCTGCAATCAACGCCAATCCTTTTAAGCTGCCACCCATAACGACTAAGGCAATCAGTAAAGAAATAATAGTACCCAAAAATCCAATACCGGCGACCAAGGAGTTGCGAACACCTGGATCCATTTCAACTTTGCTTAAATTACCGGTTTGCAATGAATTTTTTATCATTTTAAAGGCAAATAAAGAAACTAAAAAGGCCACAATACCCATAAAAATAGATGTTAACGATATCTTCATGCCACCGATATAAAAACCGGTTAGGATTTTTTTGGCACTTTGTAGTAAGATATCCACAGATACTCCCCAAATACCAAGTAAAAAGAAGGTGGCAATGAACAAGAATATTGGAGCAATTAAAAAAACAATCCAAAATTCAACTTTGCCCATGAATTTTTTAGACATATGCAAAGATTTTTGCCAATATTTAATTTTGCAAATTTGATGTAATATCACTTTTATCAGTTGATAGATGATAAAGACGGCTCCTCCGAAAATAATGGATATGATGAATCTGTTTAAAATAAATTCAGATAGTCTGATATATCCAAATAAAGACAAAATGAACGATACCGACATTGTTAATGTAATTAGGGTGCCTATTTTTGAACCCGTAGATGTGTTTTCATCTTCTGACGACGAATCGGTTGGTTGAGACGGACTGTAAAAAATACGACCGGATACCAAAATGACACAGGCTGCTTTGACTAAGTTGGCCACCACTTTAACGGCATATTCCATTTCAACTGTCATATCGGTGCGTCTGGCCATGCTTTGTAAGAAGGAAACAAAGCAAATTAAAATAATGGAAAATAATAATGTATGGCAGAGGGATTTGGCTTTTTCATCCGACATATCAATTAAACGCCATTTTTGTCCTCGTTTGGGAGTAAATACACTTTTGACCGTTGCTTGCAATAAACAAATAGCCAGTATGTAGGCGGCGCAAACTTTTAAAAATGTACCAAATGGCGTATTATTTAATAAATTGTAATTATTAACCCAAAAAATAAAAGCGCCAAGTACACCGGCCGGCAATAAACCACGCGCCATAAATAACCAGATGGCAGATGATACTTTTTGAATATAGGTTGGTGTTTCTATATGAGAACGATAACCAAAGCGACGACGAATATACAGCCCGACAAAAACGGCAATAAAAACAGCTAAGCACATTGTCATACCTGCTTTTAATACATAGACTCGCATATTTGTTTTTTCGGTGGCGTTTAAGCTGTCATACCATGTCCAAGGAGATTTCAAAATATCCACCATAAACAATGTAAAACCAACCAAGGACTCATAAAACATCTTTGGATGCATAATGTATTGTTCTCGTACTTTTAATGTATTCCATAAAGATGTATTACGTAAACTGAGTATCCGGCCGTTGAGTGTATCTACTTTATTAATCATTAAATCGGAATCGGCAATCAATGATTTGTATCCATCAATCGTTTTATTGATTTCTTGGCGTTTTTTTGCAATATCACCCGGTTCTGCTGTGAAGTCGGCCGGAACCTCCCCTAAGGC
>JAFTHM010000064.1 GCA_017457425.1 Alphaproteobacteria bacterium | reverse complement strand
GATATTGAAATCAAACGAGATTTAGACCAAGGCTCTTTAAATGCCGTTCGCATTATGACCGTTCATGGGTCTAAAGGGTTGCAAGGCAATATTGTTTTCTTACCGGATACACGTTTTATTCCAAATCAAAAGCCTAAAATTATGTGGACCGAGAATAACTTGCCGATTTGGACACCTCAATCGGCATTAAAGACGGGGCCGGTATCTCACTTATATGATGCTTGGCAAGCCGAACAAATGAAAGAATATCGCCGGTTGCTTTATGTGGCTATTACCCGTCCAATGGACAGATTATATGTGTGCGGATGGGAAAATAAAACAAAAGCACGAGCCGGTAATTGGTATGATTTAATTAAGGATTCAGTACCCTATTTACCAGATAGCGAAGGCATTATACGTTTTTCATGTCCACAAGAAAAAGAAATTGCCTCACAACAAGAAAATGTTCAAAATGAACAAGTAGATACCCTACCCGATTGGATATGGAAATTTCCGCCACAAGAACCTATGCCACCTAAGCCTTTACGTCCCTCTGCCCCTATTACAGAAGAAAACGCCGAACATAGTGTATCCGATGCATTACGCGCTCAGGCATTAAAACGAGGTATCTTTATTCATAAATTATTGCAATATTTACCGACTATTTCAGAAGATAAACGCCATCAAGTGGCCGAAAAAATGAAACCGGCCGATATTGACATTCCGGATACGTTATTTCGTTTGATGGATGATGAACGCTTTAAAGACTTGTTCGGACCAACCTCTTTGGCTGAGGTTCCCATTGTCGGCGTACTGGATAATCAAGTTATTTCAGGTCAAATTGACCGCTTAGTTGTCTTGGAAAAAGAGGTTTTATTAATTGATTATAAAAGTAATTATTATGTTCCGCAAACGCTTGATAAAGTGCCGAATAGTTATAAAAAACAATTAAAAACATATCAGGCATTGCTAAAAAATATTTTTCCTGATAAAGTAATCAAATCTTATTTGTTATGGACACAAAACTTAACGTGGATGGAGATAGAATGAAAAAAGGATTGTTGTTTGCAACTTGTGCAATATTGATGAGTGGCTGTGCCGGTATACCGGATACACCAGACGGTTTTAACCAAAAGACAATTGAAACAGAACACCTGTCATTTTATACTTTGGAAAAGAATAATATGCAAAAAGGCAAACCCATTCGGTTTTACATTGAAGGGGATGGGAATCCTAATCCATCTGTTCCCGTTGCGCTAAGATTAGCCGAACGTGATGAACATCAAAACGTTATTTATTTAACCCGCCCTTGTCAATATATTGAAAATGAGTTGTGTGAAAACAAATCCATTTATACGACCGCTCGTTTTCATAGAGAAATCGTTCAGGAAATGCAAGAATTGTCCCTATATTTCATAAAGAAATACCAAGCACCTAAAGTTGAATTTGTCGGTTATGATGGCGGAGCTACTTTAGCTATGCTATTGGGCAGTCGTATTCCAATTACCACACAAATTATAACACTGGCCGGTATTTTAAATACAAATACACAAAAAAAATTACATGAAGAAACACTTAACCCCTTTGACCAAAAAGATTTAACGGCCCATATTACGCAAGTTCATTATGTTGGCGGATTAGATACAATCGCTCCTCGCAGAACGGCAGAACGCTTTGTCGGGAGGT
>JAFTHM010000063.1 GCA_017457425.1 Alphaproteobacteria bacterium | reverse complement strand
CACCTGTGCCGATTTTTCAACAAACATCAGAAAAACAAATGTTAGGGGGTGCCGGAAATGTTGTTGCTAATTTAATGACGTTAGGATGCCAAACAACTTTTATCGGTATTGTTGGAAATGATAAAGACGGAAGACAAATTTCTAAATTGCTACAAAATACGGGGGCTCGTTCTCATTTATTAAAACTGCAAGATTATCCCAGTATTGTGAAAACCAGATTAATTGCCTCAAACCATCATTTACTCAGAGTAGATCAAGAAGAAATGATACCTGTTATAACCGATTTGTTGCCTAAATTTCACAAGATTTTAAGTCAAGCAATCAAGGGGGCCGATATTGTGTTGATATCCGATTATAATAAAGGCATATTAACTCCGAAAACGGCGCAGATGATTATTGGTATTTGTAAACAATTTCATAAGCCGGTTATCGTTGATCCAAAAGGGGCTGATTATTCAAAATATCAAGGAGCGACTTTGGTCAAGCCTAATTTAAAAGAATTTTCTATGGCCACCAATCAAACATACAATCCGGATTGGGCGACATTCCATGAGTGTTTGCAAGAGGGGGCAAAAAAAATATTTAATACCTATGATATTGATTATTTAATCATTACCTTAAGTGAACACGGTATGGTATCTATCTCTAAAGAGGGGACATTAATACAAATTCCGACACAAGCCAAAGAAGTTTTTGACGTATCCGGTGCCGGGGATACAGCTTTAGCGACCTTAGGGGCGGCGTTGGGAGCCGACATGCCGATTAATCAGGCAATGAATTTGGCAAATGTAGCGGCTGGTATTGTTGTGGGTAAAGTGGGAACAGCTACCGTATCGGCATCGGAACTTAAAAATGAATTATCTCGTCAAATACCGGATGATGTTTGGTATCAATATTCTAAGATTATCACGGTGTCAGAAGCCGAAAATATCGTGGAACAATTACGACGCCAAGGTAAAAAAATCGGTTTTACAAATGGGTGTTTTGATTGTTGTCATTTAGGTCATTTAAATTCTTTTATGCAAGCTAAACACCATTGCGATGTGTTGGTAGTTGGATTGAACTCTGATGAGTCGGTGCGTCGGTATAAAGGTCCTAACCGGCCTGTCCAAGATGAAAAAACACGAGCGATGGTATTGGCGTCAATGGCATGTGTAGATTACGTGATTATATTTAATGAAGATACGCCCTTACAAATTGTTGATACCTTGAAGCCCGATATTGTAGCAAAGGAAGGGTATTCTTTGGATAAATGGCCGGAAGGGCGGTTAGCCATCAGTTATGGGGGGCAGGCCGTTATGTTAAAAAGAATAGAGGGGTATTCAACCTCGGGGTTAGTTGATAAAATGAAGGGAGATAAAAATGCAAAACTATATTAACAATCAATTTGATGAATTGTCTGAAGCCGTTCAAGGATTAAAAAAATATACGCCACAAATTACGCAAATTGCCGATGTATGTACAACGGCTGTCAAAAATGGTCATAAAGTTATTTTTTGTGGAAACGGAGGGTCAGCGGCTCAATCGCAACATTTAGCAGCGGAGTTGGTTGGGCGCTATAAATTGAATCGACCGGCGATGAATGCTTTATCTTTAACGGTTGATACATCAAATATTACGGCCGTTGGAAATGATTATGGATATGATGTGGTTTTTTCTCGTCAATTAGAGGGTGTAGGTAAAACGGGAGATGTTTTAATCGGATTATCTACCAGCGGTAATTCCCAAAATGTAGTGGCCGCATTTGAACAAGCTGTAAAAATGGGGATAAAAACGGTGGCTTTAGTCGGACAAAAAGAAGGGCAAATGCATCAAATGGCCGATTATACCATTGCGGTACCGGCAACGACATCGGCTCATATTCAAGAAATGCATATCGCAGTTGGTCATTTGATTTGTGATTTAATTGAACGGGCAGTTTATGGATAAGGCTTTATTTTTAGACCGAGACGGTGTCATTAATGTTGATTACGGATATGTATATCAAAAAGAAAAATTTGTTTTTATAGATGGCATTTTCGATTTTTGTAAGACTGCTGATCAATTGGGATATTTGTTGATTGTGATTACGAATCAATCCGGCATTGCCCGAGGATATTTTTCACATGATGATTTTCATCTCATTACCGATTACATGAAAAATGAATTTGTTAAGCAAGGCGTTTTGTTAACAGATGTTTTTTATTGTCCTGATTTAGCTGGATTTAACCGAAAACCAAATGAAGGTTTATTTTTAAAGGCACAAAAAAAATATGCTTTGGATATGGATTGCTGTGTTTGTGTAGGGGATAACGAACGGGATATTATTGCCGGACAGCGTGCCGGGTGTGGAAAAAACTTTTTATTTCATCATAATTTTGATGAAATTATCCGGAACTTGTGATTTGAGTCTGAAACAGAAGTCAAATTAAAATTGTCTTGACAAAAACGGGTAAAAAAGATAACATAACTATATGCAAATATTTAAAAGTTTTAAAAATACATATCTGTTTCAAAATTATTCTAAAATTTATCCGTATGTCCGCCCGTATTTGGGGCGTGCCATTTTGGCAATTTTGGTTACTTTGCCTTTGGGGGCAATGGATGCCGTCATTGCATGGGTTTTAAAACCCTATATGGACATTGTTATGATTGAAAAAAGTGCTAAAGCGACTTCTTTTTTGCCCTTATTAATTATTATTTTCAGTTTGGCGCAAAGTTCGTTAAATTATGCGGCGACCTATTTAAATACATGGGTTGGTAATAAAATTACCATGGATTTAAAAAAGGATTTGTTTAAAAAAATGATGCGGTGTGATGCTTCATTTTTTGATAAAACAACTTCTGGTGATGTGATGTTCCGTTTTAACCAAGATGCTGATATGGCTTGTAGCGGATTATTGAGTAATTTAAAATTATTTACAACACGTTTATTTTCATCAATTTCATTAATTTTTGTATTGATTTATAACTCATGGCAATTGTCTATTATCGCTATTACGGTGCTGTTTGGTGCATTATATCCGTTAACAAAGGTACGTAAAAAAATTAAAGGGATTATGGATAAAACGGTGTTTTCCGGCGCCAGAGTAATGACACATTATAATGAAGCGTTCAGTGGTAATCGGGTTGTATCCTCTTTTAATTTGTATGAATATCAATCTAATCGTTTTAATGAAACGTTACGAGCCGTTTTCAAATTAGGTATGAACATGACCAAAAAAACGGGCATGTTGACACCAATGATGCATTTTGTTGTGTCTATCGGGATTGCGGGTGTGATTTGGCTGGGTAGTTATTTAATTACAACGAATCAATTAACGCCTGGTGGGTTTGTATCGTTTATTACGGCTTTGTTAATGTTATATCATCCGATTAAATCCATTGGGTCAAATTATACCAGTGTACAAATGTCATTTTTGGCCATTGAACGTGTTTTTGAACGATTAAATGCTGTTCCAGATATTTGTAATAAACAAAATGCTGTTAAAATTAGTGGTGTTAAATCGGGTGTAGAATTTGACAATGTATGTTTTGAATATGAAATGGGGCGTCCGGTTTTACAAAATGTTTCATTGACGGTTAAAAAAGGACAGACTGTTGCTTTTGTCGGTAATTCCGGTGGCGGAAAAAGTACATTGGTGAATTTATTGCCTCGTTTTTATGATGTTAAATCTGGTGCCGTTAAAATAGACGGAACAGATGTGCGGGATATTGATATAGATTCCTTACGAGATCAAATTGCCATAGTGTTTCAAGATAATGTTTTATTTGCCGGTACTATTCGTGAAAATATTATGTTAGGTAAAGCAACGGCAACCCAACAAGAAATTGACCGAGCCGTTCATAATGCCTGCTTAGATGAATTTATTGCTTCATTGCCAAATGGGTTAGATACCGAAATTGGTGAACGAGGAACCAAATTATCCGGTGGGCAAAAGCAACGTGTGGCAATTGCTCGGGCTTTCTTGAAAAATGCGCCTATGGTCATTTTAGATGAGGCAACGTCGGCATTGGATAATAAATCGGAAGAAATCGTTCAACAAGCTATTTATAATTTAATGGAAGACAGGACGGTTTTTGTGATTGCACACCGATTGTCTACGGTCAAAAATGCGGATAAAATCGTTGTGATAGATCATGGTATCGTGCAAGAAACCGGAACGCATGAAGAGTTGTTGAATAAACAAAATTCTTTATATGCATCGTTGTATAATACCCAAATAAAATAGCAGAATAAAAGGAGAGAAAAAATGAAAAAGATGTTAAATTATATTGCTAACGGTAAAGGAATTGGCATAAAATATTTTATGTTATTTTCGGTTTTAATTTGTATTTCATGTTGGTTTCTTTTTTCTTCTATTGTCATGAAAAATGCACAAACAAATGATTATCTGAATCAGTTTTTTAGCAAAGTGCCGACGTTGGAAATTGCCGACGGTCGTTTGATTGAACCGAAAAATACCTATTTATCTATCCCGATTGTAGAAGGGTATAGTGATGAATTAATCATTAATACGGTTCCCGAAATACCGGTTAATTTAAATTTTGCTTCGGGCATTTATTTGTCGTCTGATGCTGCGTATTTTAAGGTACCGGCTTTAGCTAATGATATTCAAGTTATTCAGTGGTCCGAAGTTGGTAATCGCGTCATTGATCGTGCCGCTTTAGAAAATGGATTGCAGGGGATTATCGGTATTTTTTCTACTTTATTGACACTGATTTTCTGCTGTATTTTGTGGGCCGGATATGTGTTGGTGCAAATTACGATAAAGTTGTTCTTTTGGATTTTGGGATATCATACGAACAAAGGGCAAACAGCTCGTGCCACAACAGTAGCTTGGATTGGTGTTTTAAGTATTAATTTTGTATTGTTGCTAGCCTCTTTACAACTTAGTATTCCTGTCGTGTTTGTGATGGCGATTGCTTTAGCTGTACTCTTAGTATTTAGGTCTACGAAACTAGAAGATAAAAAGCCAGAAAAGGGACGTAATTTTTTTGATACGGTACCGGCGTCAGAAAAAGAGGTAGAAACACCGGTACAAACACCGGTCAAACCCGTTAAAGTAGCCACTAAAAAGAAAAACCTAAAATTGGTGGAAAAACCCAGACGGGAACCTGCAAAAAAAACAGTGAAAAAATAACAAAAACGCCCATCATTTTGGTGGGCATTTTTTTTATCAGGAATTCAACGTCTGTGTCGGTAAATTCCTTTTTTAATGTATTGTTATTGTGTTGGTCTGCAACAAAAAACACGAATTTCATAATCGTAGCATAACGCGAATAGTTCATCACCAAATTGATCCGAATTTTTACAAACAAATCCGACATCTGTATTACATTTTGCCACTTGCCCTAATGTTTCCCAAGGAAGATAAGGTTCCGTTGCGGAACGGCATTCAATATCTTGTACATACTCTTTTTTACATACCCAATCATATGTTTCTACATCACCACCATCTGAACTATCAGATGGATGGCTCTCATTTATCCAATCGGTCCATTCACATTGTACTGCTTCAACATCACTTTGCTCTGGAGCAAGAGTTGTTGTCGTTTCTGTTTCCGTCTCAGTTTCCGTCTCAGTTTCGGTTTCAATTATTTCCTCATCTTCCCAAATAATGGTTCCATTTGCATAAATCGTCATAAAATTAACACCATCACGGCACACATCATTCGCTGGTGCGTCGTACCAAGTATAAGCGCCATCTCCATTGGCCATTTTAACACTAGCCTTGTTAATAACACCATCAAATATCATTTGACATAAATGTTCAGACCGAACCATAATATTAATTCCCAACGATTCGTTATCCAATGCAATAAAACTGTCTCCCGCCGTTGTTGTCGGCCATTCGGACAGGTTAGCATCTCCGGTCGCATCAAATTGAGCAATTGCATCTGTTGCTCTTAACATAATATCATTAATGATTTCATTCGCCCGATATTTATCCATAGCATAACTATAGCCAGTGATACCACCAATGGATAAGACTCCAATAATAGCGAGTGTTCCCAGCATTTCTACCATAGATCGACCGGATTCGGACATTCTGCTGTCATTCTTGTGCGTAGCGTTAGCGAAGACACGAGAATCCAGTATATTGATTTCTTCTTGTTTAATATTCATAGCCATATGTTTCCCTTCCTTTGTTATTAATAACTAAAACGAAAACCACGCTTTTATAAAAAGTGTGGCTGGAAGTTGAAGACTATTGAAGAGAATAGTGTGGCATATTCGGCATTTCTACCTATTTTGCCGCCCTCCAGCCTTTGCTGGAAAGCGTATATTTTTCGTCCGCTATCGGACGCTCTTCAAAGAGGTCTTCATACCTCGGGGCAGAATGCCTGCCTTGCATATAACATATCAAATATTACACTGTAATGCAATACTTTTGTGATGCAAAAAATTATGTTATTTATAAAAAAAGTTCTAAGCCCGTTCAATCAAGCACGCATCGCCGTATGAAAAAAAACGATAGTTATTTTGTATGGCATAGGCATAGGCCATTTTCATGGCTTCAATACCGGCAAAGGCGCAGACCAACATAAATAACGTAGAACCGGATAAATGAAAATTGGTGAACATGACATCAATAAATTTAAACCGGTATCCTGGGGTAATAAAAATAGAAGTTTCACCCGCAAACGGATGTAAAATGCCCTTTTCATCGGCTGCCGATTCCAATAATCTGAGTGATGTCGTACCAACGGATATAATACGCCGCCCTTCACGTTTTGCTTGATTTAAACGCTGGGCCACATCCGGTGTAATAACCCCAAATTCGGCATGCATTTTATGGTCATCCGTATCATCTACTTTAACGGGTAAAAAAGTACCACCGCCAACGTGCAACGTGATAAATTCTCTGGAAACACCCATTTTATCCAATCTGTCAAATAACTGTGGTGTAAAATGTAATCCGGCTGTCGGAGCCGCCACGGCTCCTTCATGGGTGGCAGAAAGGGTTTGATAGTCGGCCTTGTCTGAGTCTTTTCCGCCACGTCAACGTTTAAGATAAGGGGGCAGAGGCATTGTCCCGACCTCATGTAAAGCCGTCATTAAATCGGCTCCGCTTTTGTTAAAATGCAAAATGACGGGTCCCGTATCCATTTTGTGCATAACGGTAGCATTAAAATCATCGGCCAAAGTAATGATATCACCTTGTTTGAGGCGACGCGAATTTTTAATCAGTGTTTCCCAATCGGATAAGTTTAATTGTTTAAACAGCGTGATTTCAATGTTGGCTTCACCTCGTTTGCCATATAATCTGGCCGGAATGACCTTAGTGTCATTAAAAACCAACACATCTGTCGGACGTAAGATTTTATCCAAATCGGCAACGGTTAAATCCGTTAACGTCGGTTGATTATCGCATACCCGAATATGTAATAATTTAGACGAATCTCTGGGATTTGCCGGCGCATTGGCAATATGACTTTCGGGTAAATCAAATGTAAAAATATCTGTTTTCATACGGTCTCCCCACTATGCCGGACGACAGACGATAAGACCAGATACATTTTTCATTTTTTGGCAATAATCGGCAATAGTGCCTTCGTGCATAACCACTTTCCCAAGCAACGAAGATGCATGTATAAAGGTCATGCCGGTCTTTGTTTTATGGGCAATCCCAACGTGAGCCGTATCTAATCCGATAGCATTTGTGGTAAAAAAGACAATATCGCCGTCTTTAATTTTTTTGATAGCTCGGTCAAAACGATAAGGCGGAATCATGAAAAACGGATGAGCGGACAAGATTTTTTCCGTATGTGCCATTTTCTTAATATGAGCCCCGACTAATCTAGGATACAACATCGTATGAGTTGTCATAAAGTTAATTTCTTTGGTGGTTTCAATTCCTTTTAAATCGGCGGTAATGTTTTTTAAGATTCCCTTTTGTTCATTATCGTGAATCCAATCCAAGGCATAGTGCAATCTGGATGAAAAACCGTCTTTTTTGCCACCCCGATAGCGAATGTATTCCAATGTTTCGGCAACACTTTTGCGTTTCTTTTTGGCATAAACCATAGCCAGACACATTTCAACCAATGTCATGCAATCAAACACATCTGTGCGAAAGACAAGACGTTCCACGGCTCCGGTATCCAACGTACCGCCTTGATAGGGGGTATCAATAAAAGTCATAGCGGTTTGATCTAAAGCACTCATTATTTATCATCTCCAATTTTTAAAGCATTAATAAAGGCCGTTTGTGGAATTTCCACATTACCGAATTGACGCATACGGCGTTTCCCTTCTTTTTGTTTTTCCAACAATTTGCGTTTACGTGTAATATCACCGCCATAACATTTAGCCGTCACATCCTTATGGAAAGCGGAAATATCTTCACGGGCAATAATTTTACCGCCGATACTGGCTTGAATTGGGATTTTAAATTGATGTCTGGGGATGAGGTCTTTTAATCGTTCACAAATTTGACGGCCACGACGTTCGGCTTGACTGCGGTGCGCCAAAAAGGCCAAAGCATCAACCGGTTCGCCGTGTACCATAATGGTGACACGAACTAAGTCACTGGCTTCATATCCGACCACATCATAATCAAAGCTGGCATACCCACGAGAAATGGATTTTAACCGGTCATAAAAATCAAACACGATTTCATTAAGCGGTAAATGATACACAACCATGGCCCGATTGCCGACATAGGTCAGTTCTTTTTGAACACCACGGCGTTCGGTACACAGCTGTAAAATACCGCCTAAATATTCATCCGGTGTCATGATGGTCGCCTTAACCCATGGTTCTTCAATGGTTTTAATGCTGGTAACATCCGGCATATCGGCAGGATTGTGTAATTCCACCATTGTGCCGTTTGTTAAATGCATTTTATAGGCCACAGACGGCGCCGTTGTAATCAAATCCAAATTAAATTCTCGTGATAATCGTTCTTGGATAATTTCCATGTGAAGCAATCCCAAAAATCCACAGCGGAATCCTTGGCCAAGAGCCATAGATTTATCGGGTGTAAACACGAAGCTGGCATCATTGAGTTGCAATTTGGCCAAAGCTTCTTTTAATGCTTCATAATCACTGGCGTCAACCGGGAACAGTGAACAAAATACCACCGGTAAACTCGGTTTAAAGCCTGGTAACGGTTCGGCGGTCGGTTTTTTGGCGTCTGTTAAGGTATCTCCAACCTTTGTTTCACCGATGGATTTAATGTTGGCGATAATAAAGCCCAGTTCGCCGGCTTTTAATTCATTTGTATCCACCATTTTAGGGGTAAAATAACCGACACGGTCAATTTTGTGTGTTGTGCCGGCACGCATCATGCGCATTTCCATACCTTTTTTCAAAACGCCGTCCATAATGCGAACTAAAACGATAATGCCTAAATACGGATCAAACCAAGAATCCACCAACATGGCTTTCAGCGGAGCATTGACATCACCTGTCGGTGCCGGCAAGCGATTAACGATTGTTTCCAGTACCTCATCAATACCAATACCGGTTTTGGCGGAAATAAGTGGAGAATCCGACGCATCAATACCAATCACATCTTCAATTTGAGCCTTAACTCTGTCCGGTTCTGCGGCAGGTAAATCAATTTTATTAATCACAGGGACAATTTCATGATCGGCTTCTAGAGCTTTATACACATTCGCCAATGTTTGAGCCTCAACCCCTTGTGAGGCATCTACAACCAATAATGACCCTTCACAAGCGGCTAAAGATCGGCTGACTTCGTATCCAAAGTCCACATGCCCCGGCGTGTCAATTAAATTGAGAATATAATCTTGTCCATCTTTTGCATGGTAATTCAACCGAACGGTTTGGGCTTTAATCGTAATGCCTCGTTCCCGTTCAATATCCATATTATCAAGCAGTTGTTCTTTCATTTCACGATCTGTAATGGCACCACACAGTTGAATCAAGCGGTCTGCAAGCGTGGATTTGCCGTGGTCAATATGTGCCACGATTGAAAAATTACGAATGTGGTTTAAATCTGTCATGCTTATTCCTTATGCTTTATTTTTGGGCGTATCATACACGAAATACATAAAAAAATCAAGTGTTGATTAAAAAATGCTTGTAAGACATAAAAAAGATTGCAAAAGATAAAAAAAATAGGTATGATACCGCTATCTTCAATCAAACATAAGGAGTATATAATGAAGAATATTGGTGAATTAATGAAAAAAGCACAACAAGTGCAAACTCAAATGGCCGCTTTGCAAACAAAAATGGAACATTTGGAATTTACAGGCGAATCTGCTTCCGGTGCCGTTAAAATTACAATGACTGGTAAAGGTGTTGCCACATCTGTTAAATTAAATCCGTCCGTTGTGGATAAAGATGATGTTGAAACATTGGAAGATTTATTGTTGGTCGCTATTAATGATTCTAAAGGTAAATCCGAAGACTTTTTAAATACAGAAATGGAAAAAATGCAAGCGTCCTTGGGCCTTCCAAAAGATTTCAAAATGCCCTTTTAAAAATCCGTTTTGAAGGGTAATTAACGGCGGGGATAACTCGCTTATGTATGTCAAAATACATGTCGCTTGTTATTCCCTTGTTTCTTTCCTCTTTAAAACGAATTTTTTCCTCTTTTTTTAGGAAAAGTACATAGGGTAATTAACGGCGGGGATAACTCGCTTATGTATGTCAAAATACATGTCGCTTGTTATTCCCTTGTTTCTTTCCTCTTTGAAACGAATTTTTCTTTTTTGGGGGAGGAGAAAGTCTGGAGGGCAGCAAGCCCTCTTTTGTTAAAGGATAAATATGTCGTCATCTGAAATTGAACAAGCTATTGCTTTATTGTCAAAATTGCCAACGTTGGGACCTCGGTCAGCCAGACGGGCGATTTTGTTTTTGCTGACAAAAAAACAAACGCATTTTGCCCCTTTAATTGAGGCGCTTAAAAATGTACACGATAACATCAAAACGTGTCCGGAATGTGGTAATATGGATACATCAGTGCCGTGTGCTGTTTGTTCGGATGTTTTACGCCAAAAATCGTTGGTGTGTGTTGTACAAGATGTTGCCGATTTGTGGGCATTGGAACGGGCAGGTGCTTTTAAAGGTGTTTATCATGTTTTGGGTGGTGTCCTGTCTGCTTTGGACGGTATCGGTCCAGATGAGTTAGAGATTGATTCGTTGGTTCGTAAAGTTGAAACAGGAGCTGTATCCGAAGTGATTTTGGCCTTACCGGCAACGGTTGAAGGTCAAACGACAGCCCATTACATTTCTGACAGATTGGCTGATAGTGGTGTCAAAATTTCGGCCTTGTCTCGTGGGGTACCAGTCGGTGGCGAATTGGATTATTTGGATGACGGAACACTTCAAATGGCCTTTAAGGCCCGCCGAGAGGTGTAAAAACTTTTAAAAACAGCTTAGTTTTTTCTTGCACTTTAATCAAAAATATGTTAATCTTTTGAAAGAATAATTCAGGAGTCTTTATGGAACGGTTGAAAAGTGCGTTAAATGCTTTGGAAGGTTCTGTCATTAAGTTGGAGGCGGCCATTCATCAAGCAAAGAAAAAACAAATAAATGCCGATGAAAAAATAGCAGAGCTGAAAACTGTGATAAAAACGACTTATGAACGTTTGGATAAGGCGGTGTCCGATTATAAAAAAGGAGGCGTATAATGGCTATTGTTTCCTTAAAAATCGGTGGTCGTTTTTATAAATTTTCCTGTAATGACGGGCAAGAAGCTCATATGCGAGAACTGGCTGATGGGCTGGATAAAAAGGCTGAGCAACTTTTGAAAAGTATCGGTTTTATGCAAGAGGGGCAACTGCTGGCGATGATATGCTTATTGCTTGCCGAAGAAAAGGCTCAATTGCAAAAGAATGTTGAAAATGTCAGTGGTATTTCAACCGAAACGCAAGATGAATTGGTCAGAGCAATAACGAATTTGGCTGTCAAAATTGATGTATTAGCCGATGGCTTAGAACAAAAATAGGTTTTTTATGAAAATATTGTTTTGTGGTGATGTGGTGGGTAAATCCGGCCGAAAAATGGTTTTAAACTTAGTGCCGGCTTTGCGAGAAAAAATGAATTTAGATGCCGTTATTGTCAATGGAGAAAATGCGGCTCATGGATTCGGATTAACGCCAAAAATGTATGACGAGTTTTTGGCTCATGGGACTGATGTGATTACACTTGGCAATCATTCGTTTGATAAAAAGGAAATTTTTACCATTTTGGATTCGGCCGATTCGTTGGTTAGACCACTCAATTATCCGGATGGAACAGCGGGTTTCGGATATTGCATTAAACGTTTGATAAACGGAAAACGTTTGGCTGTAGTACAGTTGGTTGGCAAATTGTTTATGCGTCAATATAATGATCCGTTTGAAACAATGGATAAATGGATAGAGGCTCATCGGGGTGAATACGATATTTTGGTGGTTGATTATCATGCCGAAGCCACGGCCGAAAAAGTCGCATTCGGATGGAAAATGAACGGAGTTGCCACATTGGTAGTTGGGACACATACCCATATCCCGACGGCGGACGCTCATGTACTGGATGGGGGTACAGCCTATATGACGGATGTTGGTATGTGTGGCGATTATGCCTCGGTGATTGGTCAACAGATTGATTGTTCGCTCAGCCGTTTTAAAGTGGGGGAAAAAATGAAACGCTTAGAGCCAGCTGAAAAAGAGGGGACTTTTTGTGGTGTCGTGGTTGAAATTGATGATCAAACGCATAAAGCCACGAAAGTTTTTCCCGTTCGTATTGGTGCCCATCTTGAAAATACACACGAAATATGATATAAGGTAAAATTATTTAAGTTAAAGAAAGGAAAATTATTATGGCAGGACATTCACAGTTTAAAAACATTATGTATCGTAAAGGGGCTCAAGATAAGCTCCGTGCAAAGGTATTTTCAAAATTGGCCCGAGAAATTACGGTGGCTGTTAAAACAGGGGGCGGACCAGATATGTCTTCTAACCCTCGTTTGCGCTTAGCCATTCAAAATGCTCGCAGTGAAAATATGCCGAAAGACAATATTGAACGGGCGATTGCTAAGGGGTCTCAAGCCAATGATACCAGCAACTATGAAGAAGTGCGCTATGAAGGATTTGGCCCCGGTAAAGTATCCGTGATTGTGGAGGCTTTGACAGACAACCGTGCCAGAACGGCGCCGGCGGTACGCTCGGCTTTTTCTAAAAACGGTGGTAATATGGGGGAAACAGGATCCGTTACATTTAACTTTGAAAAAATCGGTTATATTGAATATCCTTTAGCTGTTGCCACGGCTGATGCTATGTTTGAAACGGCATTGGAGGCTGGTGCCAATGATGTGGAAACGACCGAAGATAAACACTTAATTACTTGTATTCCGGAAGATTTAGCCGCCGTTCGTGAGGCATTGGAAGCCAAACTCGGCACCCCGAATGTGGCCAGATTCGATTGGAAACCGCTTGTTGAAACGGATATTACGGATTTGGAAACAGCGCAAAAACTCATGAAATTCATTGATGTATTAAATGAAGATGATGACGTGCAACGTGTGATTACCAATGCCAATATTTCCGATGAGATTTTGGCTCAATTGGAAGGCTAACACATGCCCGTCCGTATTTTAGGATTAGACCCCGGCCTGCGTCATACAGGCTGGGGTATTATTGATAAAGAGGGTAGTAAACTTAAATTCGTGGCGGCTGGCGTTGTGAATCCCGATACGACATTGGATTTAGCCGACAGATTAGCTGAACTACACGGATGCTTGCGTAAAATTATTACGCAGTGGTGTCCGGATGAGGCCGCTGTGGAAGAAACATTCGTCAATAAGAACCCAACTTCTACTTTAAAATTAGGGCAGGCCAGAGGCGTTGTCCTATTGGCACCGGCGATACATGGCATAAAAGTGGCCGAATACACACCGAACCAAATTAAAAAAATGGTGGTTGGGGCCGGGCATGCCGAAAAATCTCAAGTGGATTTAATGGTGCATACACTGCTGAAAGATGTGCCGGATAAAATGCCACCTGATGCTTCGGATGCTTTGGCGATAGCCTTGTGTCATTCCTTTATGCGCCCGATTAATGGGATAAAATTGGGATAGAAGGTTTGTATTGGCACCAAATAAAAATAATGCTTGAAAAAATACGGTAAAGTGTGTATCAAAAGAGTATGAATACATTAAATGGAAGTAAAATTTT
>JAFTHM010000062.1 GCA_017457425.1 Alphaproteobacteria bacterium | reverse complement strand
TGCGATTATGGGCATTTTATCCATTGGCGGTATTGCGGGTTATAATTATGGCATAAATAAATACCGAGCAAACACCATCATTAATGATATTATGTTGCGCGCAACGGACGCAATCGCTCAATTTGATGCAACAGGTGATGCAAATTTATCCGAATGGCCGACAATAACAGCGGGGAAATACACAATTGGATTAGAAGAGGAAACCATTGGCATTCAAGTAGATGGACTGCCTAAAGAATTATGCGAAATGGTATACGAAGGTATGAAAAATCATGCCGACATAAAATTTAATGCCACCATATATGGGCAAGAAAACGATACACTAGAATGCGGTGATACAAATACGATGGTGTTTTATGTTGAAGACACGATTAATATCGGACGAGGCGAACAACTGCCAGACCAAACAGAATGCTCTACGAATAAAGAATGTCAAACCGAAGATGTCTGTATGGGCTGCATTATTCCAGAGGGACAAGAAACAGGAGTTTGTGAATATGCGTGTCAAGAATTAGAATATTTGGAAAGCGATGGTGGACAGTATATTGATACACAAATAACTTACCAAGAGTCAAAAGCTGTTATAAATCTTTGCTATACAAAAAGTGCAACAAGAGAGTTGATGGGGTTTGGTCCTTATGGAAGTGCATACATTGATAAAACATCGGATGGATTATTAGGTTTGGGTAATAATAGCAATATTTCAACCTCTAACGCTTACAAATGGCAAGAGATTGTATATAAGACCAATGGTGGAACACCAACCGGTATTTCTGAACTAACTAGTCCTGACGGAAGTGCAACAAGAACTTCTAGCATGGGTGGGACACCGGGTACTTTTTATTTATTTGCCGTATACGGTAGTACTGCATATAATTGCCATCTCAAAATAGCCACTGCAAAGTTTTATGATGCTAATACGGGAGTGATAGCTGATTTTATCCCCGTTCTTGATCCTGAGGGTGTGCCTGCCATGTTGGATAAAGTGGAAAATAAGTTGTATTACAATCAAGGTTCCGGCCAATTTACATATAGTAAGTAAAACCTTTGCCGATAATCTATTTAACACAAAAACTCCCAATATGCCAATTGGGAGTTTTTATACAACGAAATAAAATCTATTCCCTTTCCTTTTGAATGGGTTGGAAATACTGTAATGTTTGACGCCACTGAGTGATTGTTTTTTGCATACCGGTACGTTCGGCATTAAAGGCTTGGCCTGCCCCTTGGATATATTGACTATAACCACTGTTCAAATAATATAATGCCCCAATATATTCAGCCGTTTTTGTATTTCCATCCGTATCAATAAAAATCAAAGAATGTGCTTCGCAATCTCTTGCCCGTGCAACCGTTTGTGTCGCAATAACGGTCCCCACGAGAGTATCTTCCGGATTTGGTTTTACAATTTTCTGCTCAGGAATAACCTCAACTAATGACTTTGAATCATCACAACTTGTTATCACAGTTGTTGCCATAAGAGATAATAGGCAAATTTTCTTAAAATCGTTCATTATAATCCTCACACGTAATTTATTAGTAATGAATGCGAGGATACTACAATTTTACTTTGTTGTCAATTTTTTTTGCTTTTTCACTTTTTCCGGATTAACGATACCCGTAGAAATCACCATTTTAAATGCCTCATCAACACCGATATCCAATTCTATAATGTCTTTTTTCGGCACATACACAAAATATCCCGAAGTCGGGTTAGGTGTAGTCGGCACATACACGCTAATCAATTCAGATTTAAATTTATCTTGCACGCCTTCATAGGTAGCCCCTGCCACAAAAGCAATTGTCCACATATCACGCCGTGGAAATTCTACTAACACCGCTTTTCTGAATGCCGTTTCTTTACCCGCCCCCAGCATTGTTTCAAAAATCTTTTTAAAAGCATTATACACGCCAGACAAAACTGGCATTCTGGCAATTAAGCGTTTCCAAAACTTGGCACCGATTCGGCCGAAATAACTGGCCGTAAACATACCAACGATAATTAAAAATGCCACCAACAATAAAATCCCCAATCCCGGTATACCATATGGCAGATAAGTTGTCGGATTATATTTATCTGGTATCAACCCGATGACTTGCGAATCTATATAAGAGGCAATTTCCCAAGCAAGCCAAATGGTTAAACCTATCGGCGCCGTTACCAAAATACCGGTTAAAAAATATGTTTTTAAGGTTGTTTTTTGTTGTTTTTGTTCTTTTTTTGCCATTTTATTCCCTCTTCTGAAAGTTTTTTCTTTACAATAGAAAATTTTTGTGATAATGTCCAGTAAAAAGCAACAGCTTGATCTTACAACGATGGAACACTTTGAAAAATATGGGTTCTGTTGGTGTGAGTTATAAAAAATAATGAATAAAAACAATTTTGTTGTTGACATTCGTTAAAAATTAGTGTATAAATGCAATCCTATTTTGGGAAAAATAAAGGAATTAAACAATGTTTGCAGTAATTAAAACAGGCGGAAAACAATACAAAGTTCAAAAAGATTCTATCATCATTACGGAAACAATTCCGGGTGAAGCCGGCACAAAAGTGTCTTTTGATGAAGTTTTAATGGCCGGTGATAAAGTCGGTGCTCCTTTGGTGGCCGGTGCATCTGTGGCTGGTGAAATTGTGAAACAAACCCGCGGTGAAAAAGTTATCGTTTTCAAAAAAATCCGTCGTCACGGTTATAAAAGAAAACAAGGTCATAAACAAGATTTAACTGTGATTCGCATCACGGATATTAACGCTTAATATAAGGAGAATATCAAATGGCACATAAGAAAGCAGGCGGTAGTACCAGAAACGGTCGCGACTCAGAAGGTAGAAGATTAGGTTTAAAAAAATCCGGTGGTCAATCCGTTATTGCCGGCAATATCATTGTCCGTCAACGTGGTACAGTTTACCGTGCCGGTGAAAATGTAGGTATGGGAAAAGATCATACGTTGTTTGCTAAAGCAGACGGTGTGGTTGTTTTCAAACGTTCTTTCAAAGACCGCATTTATGCGTGCGTGAAAGCATTAACAGGTTCTAACTAATCGTAGTCAGGTTATTACGCTGTTAAAAATTTAGCTTCCTTTTTGTTTTTTAAGTAAAACAAGCGAAAATATCTCTTAAGAAATTAAGGGGTATTTTTGTTTGTCAGGAGATACGATAAGAAATCATATCAAACATATTGCTTTTTTTAACAATCAAGACATACCTCATTATTCTCACTTTTTTTTCAACAAAAAAAATTATTATCTTGCTATTTTCCCAAGCGCAAAATTATTTTGTCAATTATTTTTAAAAAAATATTTGCATTTTTTTTAATAATGTGATATAATAAAGAATATTATGTTATAAGATGGAGAGTAAAATGGCTGTTTCAGATATAATTAATGCTATGTCGGCAGATGAAATTAAAAAATATATGCATGACCATAAAAATGAATTAACCGCCACAGAACGTAAACTGGTTCTGTCAACTTGGCAAGAAAAAAGTAAAGCTGAAAAAAAAGCATTGGAACAAAAACAAGCGGCCGAAATTGCCAAAACACGGCCTCAATCATCAGTCGCCACAGATAATACGCCGCCTTACTATCCAGCAACTACCGATAATCCATCTCCAACCATTCAGCAATTATATACAGATATTGATGCTTTGCACTCTGTTTACCAAACAAAACTTGTCAATACATTAATGGAATTTGACTTTTGGAAATGGATGGTCGCCGAAAATACACATACCTCTATTGCCCTAGAGCAAAATAAAACAGCGGATAGCCATGACACAGATGCGCACTTCATCAAATTATGGCGAAAACAAAATGCCAATTTTGAACAAGCCTTTACCGATATTTTAACATATGCCCATACGGAACCGAATTTAACACATGATATTGTCATTCAAACGGCATCAACTTTAATGGACGGGATTGAACCCGAACATAAAAATGACTATAGACGGGTCGGTGTACAAATGTATGACTTAGGTATCGCTGTACAAAATCCAGCAACGATTCGTCCTCGCATGACCTCTTTGTTGGTGGCATTAGCGAATAATAAAGACACCTCCCCTCAAACAGCTATAAAAAAAGCATTAGATGTGCATTATAATACAATCTTCATTCAACCGTTTATTGATACGAATAAACGCACATCTAGATTACTCGCCAATTATTACTTAATTCAAGGAGGATATCCGCCTATTTTAATTTCACCCAAAGATCAAAAAGAGTATATTGATGTGATGGTTGAGCTGAAAAAAACAGGAAATCCTGAAAAATATGAAACATTTATGTTAAGCCGATTAAAACATACAATGGAAAAATCTATTAAACGATTAAATGAATTACCTCGTAAAAAAGAACCGATTTCTTTAGAAGTATTCAAAAGTAAATTACAACAAAAGCGTTAGTTATCAAAGCTAACGCTTTTAATTTACCTATCTTTATTATTCTTGGGTAAAACCGATAATTTAATAAGCAGATACGCATCTGTGAAACCTATTTGTTAAATATTATATTTCTCTCAAAAATCCATATAAAAAACGCAAATTAATCAAATATTTTTAAAAAATATTTTTACTTTTTTTTAATTTCATGCTATAATAAGAGTATAGGTTAATTGTCAATGAAATGGAGGATATGATGAGCGAAAACAACAACCATGATAATTTTACAAAATTACCTGAACCACCCAAAAGATCAATTGATATGCCGGGTTTTGATCAATTACCTGCCTCAGAGAAAAAAGAAATCGTTCGGGATGAAATTCGCAACATTTTAACAAAAGACAGAGAAACAAATAAGCTGAGTTTCACTAAAAAACTCGCATGTAGTACTCTAGGTAGTATTATAGGTCCAACATTTCTCGCAGCCATGAATGGCAATCCAGCTCTCACTGGAAGTATGCTAGGTGTTTTTGCATCATTTGGAGTTCTAACTGTAATAGATAACATATTAAGTAAAAAAGAAAAAGAAACCGCTATTCAAAATGATATAAAGGCTCTGCAAAGTAAATCCGGTTATGTTTTTTCAAAAGAACAAATGGCAAATGAAGTAGATGTTATCAAAACAGAATTAAAAAATAACTCATCATTAAGCAGTACTTTGAAAAAGGCACAACAAAGCACCCCCAAAACCAGTGAACCAACTATGGCAATCCCTAGTCGCTATTCGGGAAGATAACAAAAAACATATACATAAAAAAAGCCTTAATCTTAAAAAGATTAAGGCTTTTTCATTAAGAACTTTCCCCTTACTATTCTTGGGTAATAACGGGGAAAACAGGCCGAGCCGATAAACAGTCGTTTAAACGTTTTGCCACCTCTGACAGAGGAACAGTTTCTTGTTCGCCGGTTGTCATATTTTTAAAAGAAACAACTTGGGATTTTTCCTCATCTTCACCTAAAATCACGACATACGGCACGCCCGTTTTATTAGCGTAAACCATTTTGTTTTTAAATTTTACGTCCCCGAAATAGACTTCTGTTTTTATACTGGCTTCACGCAACGTTTTAGCAACTATCAATGGATAAGCCACCCCATCCCCCATCGGCAAAACCAATACATCTGTCGGCGTTTGTCCATTTGTATAAATCAAACCAGCATCATCCAGTAAATCAAACAAACGAGTCAAACCAATACTCATACCGATGCCCGGCAGCTTTCTGTCCGTATAATTTTCGGCCAAATTATCATATCGCCCGCCTGAGCAAATAGCTCCCCATGTCGGATAATCATCTACCGTTGTTTCATAAACCGTACCGGTATAATAATCCAACCCTCGAGTGATTTTTAAATCAATTTTATAGTGGGTTTGCGGCACACCCAAAGCTGTCAAAGCATCTGACACCGTTTTCAGCTCTTCACAACCTGTTTTAAACGATTCGTTTTCTATCCCTAAATCAGCTAACTGAGCCAATACTTCATCAACCGTTCCTCCAATTTCAACAAAGGATAAAATTTGCTGACACGCCGTTTCGGGAACATTTAAATCCAACAATCCTAAACGCACATTTTCCGATCCGATTTTATCTATTTTATCCACAAGGCGTAAAATATCGGCTGATTGTTCTTCCAATCCCAAAGATTGATAAAAACCACGCAACAATTTACGGTTATTCATACGAATATGAAATCTTTTTAATCCCAATTTTGTCAGCACTTGATACATAATGGATGGAATTTCCGCATCATAAACAACAGACAGTTTTTCACTGCCGATAATATCAATATCGGCTTGATAAAACTCACGAAAACGCCCTTTTTGAGGTCTTTCCCCACGATAAACCTTACCAATACAATATCGTCTGAAAGGAAAAGCCAAATCATTTTGGTTTTTGGCCACAAATCTGGAAAACGGCACCGTTAAATCAAAACGCATACTAATATCGGTATCACCTTTTGTAAAACGATAAATTTGCTTTTCCGTTTCACCACCGGCTTTAGCCAACAATACCTCGCTGAGTTCCAATATCGGCGTATCCAATGGTACAAACCCATAAGATTCATAAGCCTCTTGAACAATTTGTTTCATTCGTTCAAAAACCAATTGTTTTGCCGGTAATAATTCCATAAAACCGGGCATAATTTTGGGAGTTATTTTCTTTTTCATTTTATCCACCTATTTTTTTATTGGCACTTGCCACGTGTTTCAGCATGACGACAAATACCCGTTTCATCAAAGTAAACTAATAAAGCACAAGAAGAAGCTTGATATGACCAAAGCGTCTTGTTTTTTTCTGTTCGGCTGAGAATCGGTGTCCCAAAGTGAGCATGTATATCGGCCCGTGTTTGCCCAACCAACGAGGCCACAGTTTGAGGTTGAGCATGGGATACACCTTCAAAAGACCGAGGCCTAAAAGAACAACCGGTTAAAATACCGATGAGGCCTAATACAATTATTAAACGTTTCATATTAAACCTCTAAAGACATATAAGCCTGAGTTTGATACAATTCCACATTTTCGTGCGCATAGTCGTAAGCTGTACGTCCACCGCTACACCGCTTTGTTTTATCGGCTCCACGCATCAACAACACCTCAACAACCTGAGGATTTGGATTGGTTTGAGCCGCCATCATTAAGGCTGTTTTTCCTTCGGCATCCGTTGCATTTAACCGACTACCCGCATTAATCAACATATCCACAATGGCCGTATTGGTATTATGAGCTGCCGCCAACATCAAAGCACTCCGACCGGAATAGTTCAATGAATGGATATTTGCCCCTTCATAAATCAATTTTTGAATAATTTGTTCATTCGTATTGTATTGAGCGGCGACCATCAACGGTGTATTACCGCTTTCATCTACCGCATTCAAATCGGCTTGTCCCAAAATTTGTTCCAGTATTTGAATATCCTTGGCATAACGCACAACTCCCATCAAAGGTGTTTTACCAAAGACATTCTTTTCATTCACATCCACACCCGTTTTTAGGACACGTTCAACCCCTTCCATAGAATCACTTTGAACATAACTTATCAAACACTTATGTTTTAGCCAATCAGAAAACAATAAAAAAGCGTACACGGCAGAAACAATCGCCAATGCGGTATAAAACAGAATCAGGTATGCAATAAATTTAAAATGCATAACGCCCCAATCTGTACCTTGTAGTAATATATCTATATTCATCTTGTCCCTCAATATAATCCTATTTTTTTAACTGCGCAAGTAAAAAGTAATGCCACGGCCTCTCTTCAAGATAATTTATCAAATGCCGAACTTCAATTTTATCATCCATGATAAATACGGCATGCGTTTTATTATCCCACAAATCCTTTAATTTTATAACGGGTTCAGGGCAATCGCCCATTTCATATGTCAACAAAATACTTAAGTCGGCATCCGCACAAGATAACGAGCTGAACGCCACTTTTTTGCCCCGAATTATAACAAACTTATCCGATATGGTCGGTATTTCATCTGTTATCGGATTTTGTCCATTTCGTTTTAACCAAACATCACTGACAAACGAATTTGCCTGTTTGTCTGTCAAAGCTAACCGCCCATCTTCCAACCGAACGGCTGCAACCTTACCGCCTTCGGATACTAAAATATCCGGTCGTGCTACTGTCAAAAAGGCCCCAAAACCGACCATAATAATTGGCAATCCAATCAAACGAAAACAGCCTTGAAAGAAAAATAAAATCAAAAAACCTGCCGTTGCAACAACCAATCCCCACGTATCAAAAGATGGCACCGTCACATCAGCATAGGGCAATGTTTTTATCCATTCACAAATACGGGTAATAATATCCAAACAAGACCCCGTTATACGTAAAAAGAGCGCATCCCATCCAAACGGCATCACTAAAACGGCTATTAACAACAAAGGCATTATAGCAAAAGAAAATAAAGCAGAAGTCAACAAATTACCTAGCACACTGTATGGAGCAAATTGATTAAAGTGATAAGCGCCGTATAGGGCCGTAGACAAGGTTGCCAAAACACTGACACAAACACTGCCCACAAAAATTAGCCACATTTTATACCATAAGTGTGTGCGATAAGGGCTGTCCTTAAACCAACGCATTAACGTTTCATACAAACTCAGCATTGCAAACACAGCGATAAAAGAGAGTTGAAAGCCGGCATTCAGCAAACTTTCGGGCCAAATTGCCAAAATAAAAACACCTGCCAGCACGGCTGTTCTGAGGGAAATAGCCGATCTGTCCAACATAACAGCCATTAAAATAACCGCTATCATAATAAAAGATCTGACAGCCGGAATTTGAAGTCCCGAAATAAACAAATAAAACAATACCACAAGTAAGGATAAAAAAGCCGCCAATTTTTTGGTATTAATAACCGTCCCAAAATGAGGGAACAACGCAAATATCCCTCTGATTAAAAAGAATACCAACCCAGCCAACAAAGTCAAATGAAATCCGGATACAGACAAAACATGAATAATGCCAGCAATCCGATACAAATCATATTGATTTTGAGAAACCAATCCTTGATCACCGATAATAAGAGGAACGACAATAGCCGCCGCGTCGGGTGCTAAAACCTCTTGAACCCGTGTTGAAATAAATGAGCGAATATCCTCAAACCAAATATTAAGAGCTGACCTGTTCGGATTAACATGATACTGCGATAATTCCGACAACCGACCTAACGCACCGATTCGCATAAACCAAGCTGTTCGCGAAAAATCATAAGCACCAGCTTCGGCCGGTAATACCGGAGGCACTAAGTGAGCATAACCGCTTAAAGAATCTCCAACACGCATGAGCGGTGTCGTTTCTTTGTAATTTAAACGAATCTTAAAGGGTGTTTCCTCTTTTTTTACACCATCAATATAAACATCTTTTAATGTAATACGATATCCGTCTCGTCTGGCTTCAACTTTTGACACTTCACCGGACACCTGAACATCATACATTTTTTGAGGCAACACCGGAGCCGATACCATATATGTTCTAACCGAGGCAATACACATACCCAAACAAAATAAGCTGGCATAACCAAACACCAATCGGGCCATATTATCACGACGGGTCAAAACCCATAAAACCAAGGTCATAAAAGTTATCAATCCGATAAGCCATGCCCATGGTTCAAACGGCAAAGCGAAATAAACACCGATTCCTAATGCAAAAAACGCCCCCGTCATCAAGGAAAAACCTTGACGCTGTGTATACAAAAACGAAGATGTCTGTTGCGATTTCATAAAAGGACTTATAACATAAAAAACTTGTTGAATCAATGCAAAAGTCTGTATTTTTTAAAAATTATTATCCTCTGCCAAAGCCATTTTAGCCGTTTCATAAGAAAAACCGGCTCGCCCCAACGTGGCTAAATCTTTTTGATAAAAATCTGCCCGTACATTTTCGGGACGCAAATAACCCATTTTTTTACGCCGAACAAGTTGTTTGGCTCGTGTTAAATCATTATCCTCAGAGGCATTTAACACCTCATCAATTAAATCAATATCAATCCCCATCTGCGTCAATTTCATAATCATAAATCTGGCTGATTTACCGGCGCTGGACAACGCTCTGATTTGATTTTGAACATAGCGCCGGTCATCTATGTACCCAAGTTCTTGCATTCGCCCAATAATCGTTTCAACCCATTCATTAACTTCGGTCGGCACTTCGGCCCCTGCTTGAGCATCTTTTAAAATACGACGCTTCAACATCTCACGCACTTTTGATGTGCACGAATCGTATCTTGACAAATAATATAGCGTAATATTATATAGCCGTTGGTGGGTGATTTTTTTTACCATTGACAAATACGCTCCTTTCAAGCATAATACTACAAAAAGACAAAGGAAAAAGCAAATGAATATTATTAAACCTTTTATGTTGGAAAATGGACTGTTTCGTGGCTCTTTTATAGCGGCAGATGACGCCATATCAAAAATGATGGAAAATCATAACTATCCACCAGTGGTACAATCTTACTTAACGCAAGTGGCATTACTTACCATAGCCTTAAGTGCCGGTATTAAATATGATGGCGTTTTTTCTTTGCAAATTAAAGGGAATGGCCCTATTTCCACATTATTTTGTGATATAACAACCGATTATAAAATCCGTGGTTATGCTGTTTATGATAACGAACGCTTGACCGGAGATTTGTCCAATATAAATGATGCTATCGGTACCGGTCAAATGTTATTTTCTGTTGCACAAATCGGACAAGAACCTTACCAAGGTGTTGTGGCCTTAACCGGTAATACATTGGTAGATACCGTCAAAGATTATTTTAAATTATCCGAACAAATCGCCACTGATATTATACTCAGACAAAACAAAAATTCGGCTCGTTTGATTATCTTACAACAAATGCCAGACAAACAAGGTGTATCAACCGAAGAAAAAGCAGATTTGTGGGAAACGGTCAGTATATTATTAAACAGTGTCAAGGATATTGAATTGTTTTCGGATAAATTAACACCGGATGAGGTTTTATTCCGCCTGTTCCACGCCAATGGTATTACCGTTTTTCCGGACAACATTGTATCCTATGAATGCAGATGTTATCGGGATAAGATGTTCAATTTCCTCAAAAAACTACCGGCTAATGAGCGTGAAGAATTATATCAAGACGGCAAAATTACCGCCGGTTGTCAATTTTGTAATGAACAATACATTTTCACTCGGGAAGATTTTGAATGAAATACGGTGTTCTTGGATTAAGTTTATTATTGGGGGCCTGTACCGCTTTACCACTGAATACATTTAACGTGAATACTTATGCCACCCAAGAGCCAGTTTATTTAAACGTTTCAGTTGTGGATACACAATCAGAGGTGTTAACCTATAACCGCCTACCCCACATTGAAAAGGATTTACCCATTACCCCTAATGACGTTTTGTTGGATTGGGCCCACAATCGTTTTAAAGCAACCAATATAACCAGTCCGATTACAGCCGAATTCACCATATTAAAGGCCTATATGACTCAAACACAAACACCCACCCCTAAATGGTATGTTTTGGATAATACGACCTATCGGTTAGATTATGATGTCATGTTGCAATTTAAACAAAACGATAAAATTTTACATACTCAAACCGCTACCGGTTGGGAAGAATATGCCATTCCTCAAAAAAGTACCTTATTTACCAAAGAAAGTACTTGGGAAAAAATGATGAATGCGATGGTACAAAAAATAGATAACAAAATAGTTCCTCAAATACCACCAGAATTTAAATAAAAATATATTAAAGTTTTTAGTTGCATTTAATCATATATTTTGATACAGTCATCTCAAGGCAAGAGTTTTGCCCTGAGGTGTGAGAACCTCTCTATCAGCGTCTGATAAGTGCGAGACGCTCAATAAGCACGCTTTCCAATCGGTTGGAAG
>JAFTHM010000009.1 GCA_017457425.1 Alphaproteobacteria bacterium | reverse complement strand
CTGTGTGGAATAAAATTCCGGACCGACTTCCAACAATTGCACCTCTGCGAAACCTCTGTCGTGATTGCGTTTTACTGCCGTCAGCAAGTTCGGACTCACGCTTGGCCGCAGGTCATCTAGGTCAGAGGCACTCGGGTTTGCCAATTTAATCCCTTTACTATCAAAATGTTTGGCCAGTTTGGAATCCATAAAAGACCATGTGAGTGCTTGATTTAAGCCACGAGCGGCCAATGTCCGGCGGACAATCATTTCACGGCGTTGTAAGGTGGTCAGCATACCCTTCAGAGGCATATCCGTACGCATTGGCGCCTCAGGCAATTCATCAAGGCCATAAATACGGACGATTTCTTCCACCAAATCAGCACTTTGACGGACATCATTTGTGCGCCAAGACGGAACAGATATTTTTGTTCCATTCACACCAAAGCCCAATTTTTTCAAGATTTCCACCATTTTATCGTGGGCAATTTCCATACTGGTCAGGCGTTTAACTTGCCCAAAATCAAAATCAATTTCATGTGCCCAATTGGGTTCAGCCCCCGCCACAATAATTTCAGAAGCTTCACCACCGCAAATATCCAAAATTAATTTTGTGGCAATTTCATTACCTTGGACGGCACTGGCCGGATCAACCCCACGTTCAAAACGGGAACGTGAATCCGATTCGGCATTCAATAAACGACCTGTTGATGCAATAGATAATGGTGTAAAGTAAGCCGATTCCAAAAAGACATTAACCGTATCATCACTACATCCTGTCGGTTCACCACCCATCACACCGGCAATACTTTGCGCGCCGTTATCATCGGCAATCACCGTCATACCGGATTTTAAGGTGTATTCTTTTTCATCCAAAGCCTTTAATGTTTCACCCTCTTTAGCAGAACGCACAACCAAATCACCGGCTACTTTATCGACATCAAAAACGTGAAGCGGTCTGCATTCACCGATATTCAAGTAGTTTGTAATATCAACCAAAGCCGAAATCGGACGCAGCCCCACAGAAATCAATCTATCCTTCAGCCAATCCGGACTTTGCACATTTTTAACGCCTTTAATATAACGACCGACAAATTGATGACAATTTTCATCTTCAATTTTCACATCAATCGGGGATTTAAATGTGCCTTTAATTGGTTCAGCCGGATTATCAATAAAAGTCCCGATACCGGTTGCGGCCAAATCTCTAGCAATACCCTTTACCCCAAAGCAATCACCACGGTTTGGCGTTACATTAATATCAAAGACGACTTCGGATTTAATGACTTCAGATACAGGCGTACCGGCCGGTTTATCCGTTTTCAAATCAATGATACCGCTGTGATCATCACCAATTTCCAGTTCACGTTCGGAGCACATCATCCCGAAACTTTCAACGCCTCGGATAACGCCCTTTTCCAATTTTTCGCCATAGTGCGGAATCATCGTGCCAACTTTAGCCAAAACCGATTTCATACCGACATAACAATTCGGAGCCCCACACACAATTTGTAAGTTTTCCGTACCGGCATTCACCTTCAACACATTTAATTTATCGGCATTTGGGTGTTTTTCTTTAGCCACAATTTCGCCCACGATAAAATCGGCCATAGCCGTAGCCCGATCTTCCACGCCTTCAACCTCTAAACCGATAGAGGTGAGTTTATCGGCAATTTCTGCCACCGTTGCATTTGTATCTAAATATTGTTTTAACCATGAAAGTGATACTAACATTTTTTATCCCCTATCTTTTAGAACCGTTTGTTAATGAAAGACCCGTTAAAATATTTGGCATATCGCCGGCCATAAATCCGTAGTGTTTAATCCAACGCATATCGGCATCAAAGAAACTGCGCAAATCCGGAATACCGTATTTCATCATCGCAAAACGGTCTACACCACAACCGAATGCAAAGCCTTGGTATTCATCCGGATCAATACCACAGTTGCGCAATACATTCGGATGAACCATACCGCATCCCAGTAATTCCAACCATTCTTTACCAATGGCACGAGCCAAAACCCCACCGACATCGGCCTCATAAGATGGTTCTGTAAACGGGAAATAACTCGGACGGAATCTGAGTGTAACGTCATCCGTTTCAAAGAATAATTTCATAAATTCGGTCAACACCGTTTTTAAATTAGCCAAATTCGTTTTTTTATCAATGACTAACCCTTCAATTTGGTGGAACATTGGTGTATGCGTCGCATCATAATCACACCGATACACACGCCCCGGAGCCACAATCTTAATCGGTAATTTGTGTTTTTCCATTGTCCGAATTTGTACACCGGATGTTTGAGTCCGTAATACCTTATCTGCCGTTTTATCCATAAAGAAAGTCGCTTGCATTTGACGAGACGGATGGCTTTGTGGAATATTAAGGGCTTCAAAGTTATGCCAGTCATCTTCAATATCCGGACCATCAGCGAGTTCAAATCCCATTTGAGCAAAAATGGTCAACATTTCTTCCATCGCTTGAGACACCGGATGAATACGCCCACTATGCGTTTCAGGACGCACCGGCAAAGTCACATCCACCGTTTCCGTAGCGAGTTTGGCATTAAGAGCTGCCGTTTCTAAATCCGCCTTTTTCGTTTCAATTGCCGTGGCAATTTCTTCCTTAACCACATTCAACAACTGCCCCATGGCTTTACGTTCATCCGGTGATAAGGCCCCTAACCCCTTCATCATAGCGGTTAATTTTCCGTTTTTACCCATAACACCCACACGAACCTCATCCAAGGCCGGCAAAGAAGCGGCATTAGAAATGGCCGTTAAAACACTTGATTTTAACTCGTCTAATTGTTGTTGCATACTTTATCCTTTCTTATAAATAAAACTGTGATAGGTTATATCATACAATTTACCAAAAGAAAAGGATTTTTTATATTTTTATTGCTATAAAAAATAATGCTTGATTTTACCCTCTATTTTGGATAAAGTGAATTTGGTTTTTGAGTAAAGCTCAAGACTGAGGTGTCCTAACCTCTTTTCACACGCGTCCTAAGCGTAAGGACGAAATTGTACGCTTTCCGGCCGGGCTGGAAGGTGGCAAAATAAACCGAGCGGTGAATATGCCGCACTATATCGTGTGAAATAGTTAGGAACTTCCAGTCGCTGAGCTTGTTCAGCGATTTTTTTTATTATGGAGGTTTAACGTGAAACATAAAAATGACTCTGGTCGTTCTATGGTGGAAACTATCGGTGTTTTGGCGGTTATGGGCGTACTGACCATCGGCGGTATTGCGGGATACAATTATGGTATAAATAAACATAGGGCCAATCAAGTCTTGCAAGATATTCGTCTGATTTACCAAGAAACAAAATACCCCAATTCCGTACGCCAAATCGTGGAAACAGGGGAATTTCCGGATATGGAATTAGATACACAAAGCCCTTATGAATATAGTTTTTCTTTCCCGAGTTTAAACGATTTTATTTATGATTCCACATCAGAAACACTGCCAAATCTCATTTCCGTGAATGTATCAGGTGTGCCGGATACAGCTTGTGATATTTTATTAAAAACAAAACCGGAATATTTGCTAATGTTAAAAGCAAATGGGCAGTCCGTATGGACATGCAATAAGTCAGAAAATGAACTGAGTTATATTTTTGAAATTACCGCAGATTCGTTGGAGTATGGTACATGTTCCGTTTGTACAGGCGAGCACTGTTTTGATGACGATTTAAACTGTCCAGAGGGCGAGTATTGTTATAATGATACATGTTCTAAGTGTGCTCCAGGATATACGGAAAATACAAGTGGTCAGTGCACTTCTTGCAGTTTTTCAAGAAAACTTGATTTAACACAAGAAAATTGTCATCGTTGTGGTGATACGATGTATGGATTTGATCCAAACAGTGGTGGCGATACTAATTGTTATTCATGTACTCGAGTAGAATTGAGTGGGACGACAAAAGAATATTGTCAAAGATGTATGGATAAAAATGAAAATGTCATGTTTTTGGGAGAAGGTTACTGCGTAAATTGTAAAGGTATTTTTGCTCATGGTAAAGCGACCAAAGAAGAGTGTTTTAACTGTGCGGCAAAAAATGAATCTAAATATTCAGAACATTTTATTTGGAATGAAAAATTGGGTGGCGGCGGCGCATGTATTTCCTGTGCTAAATATGGTGCCGTTGCAAATACAGATAAAACGGAATGTATTTGTCCTGATGGGCAGTTTTGGGTTTTTGATATGTGGTACTGGCATCGTCCTAGATGTTATGCGTGTGATAAACCGGAAACACATGCATCATCCATTGATGCGTGCGGGCGGTGTAAAAATCGTTATTATATTAAGAAAAGTGATTCCAACATACAATGCGCTTCATGTCCCGAAGGGCAAACAAAATCCGCCGATGGTAAATCGTGTGTAGATAAACCAGCCGAATAAATTACTCCCCCCCTTACCCAAGGGGGATTTTTATAGCTAAATTCTCACTGATTCCAAGGCATTTCGGATAGGATATACACCAAAGGGCAACGCCCACGAATACCCCCGATAATTAAACTCAAGCCCATGAGGGCCGAAATGAGGTAAAACCACGGTGAAAACAGTCCCAATAAAATACCCGTTAAAACGATACTCCCCGCCATAATTCGTACTTGCCGTTCCATAGAAATGCTGTGCGAATAAAGGATTTGCATCCCCTCTTTCTGCGCATTTAAAATACCCCCCTTTATGACCGCAACATTTGTAAAACCGACACGAATAAATTTTTCGGCAGCCGTCATACCTCGCCCACCATGACGACACAAAATATAAAGGGTTTTAGAACCATCCAATCCATGTTCTTTAATAAACTTAATCGGATTTAAGTGCGCTATATCCACATGCCAATGTGGCATCGTTAACGCCATTTTATCATGTTCGGCTACTGTTCTAACATCCAACACCAAATCGGTCGGACAAATATCTTTTGGATTAATTTCATGCATATTCCCCCCTTTTTAGGTTATATGGGGAAAATACCATCCAAAAACAACCTAGCCCTTTACATTATTTAACAGTTTCGCAATACGATATTCATCGTGCCATACACCATTAATGAGGGCTTTGCGTTTGGATAATCCTTCAATTTCATATCCGCACTTAAGGTATAAAGAAATGGCTTTATGATTTTGAGTCCTCACTGCCCCTTCAATGCGTTCCATACCTTGACCGATACACCACTGTTCCATCAAATTCATTAAATGTTTACCAAGACCACCTGATTGTACTTCCTCTAACATATGCACACCGAACTGAGCCGTATAACCACACCATAAATGTTCGGGGTAAAAAATAAAACATTGGCAAGCCCCGACTATTTTATCACCATCAAAAACGCCAACACCCCACAAATACGGATTATCACATTGCTTATCAAAACTTTCTTTTGAGCGAGGCTTTCTCCCCACATATTGGTTGGTAAAAATTGTTTCGGTTGCCAGCTGTTGCAAATAAGTTTGCATTGCCAAATAATCATCTGGAACAATATCCCGTATTAAAACCGTTTTACCATTTTTCAGTGTAAAATTTTCTTGCATGATATCCTCCACCAAAAAAGATATCATAAATTTTTATGGTTCACAAGCAAAATTTTAATATAAAGCATTACTTTAATCTTTTGCGTCAATCATTTGATTTTTATCAAAATCAAGAGCAATTGAGTTAATGCAATATCTATCCCCCGTTTTGGTGGGACCATCTGAAAAAATATGTCCTAAATGCGACCCACATCTGGCACAAATGACTTCATCACGAATCATAAAATGTGAAAAATCTTTGCGAATTTTAACACTGCCTTGTAAAGCAGTATCAAAAGATGGCCATCCACAAGAGCTGGCAAATTTACGACGACCATCAAACAGTTTATTACCACAAGCGGCACACCGATAAACACCGTCTTCAAAAAAATACAGGTATTTTCCAATAAATGGTTTTTGGGTTCCCTTTTGACGTAAAACAGCATATTGGTCTGGCGATAAAGTTTCACGCCAATCATCATCTGTTTTATTTAAATAATGAACTTTTAATCCACG
>JAFTHM010000008.1 GCA_017457425.1 Alphaproteobacteria bacterium | reverse complement strand
ATTAAAACTTTTTCAAACATATTTTAAGCCACACTAAACAAAGGTTGACCATATTCTACCGGAGAGCCGGATTCGACTAAGACTTCTACAACTTTACCGGATTTTGTAGATTTAATCGGATTAAAGGTTTTCATGGCCTCAACCAAACAAACGGTTTGACCGACAGAAACCGTATCCCCAACTTTTACAAACGGATCAGATTTCGGATCTTTGGACAAATACACAACACCAACCATCGGAGAATCAATCGTATCATATTTCGGAGTTTCCGGCTCAATGGCAACAGGAGCCGGCGTCGCTTCTACCACGGCCGGAACCGGAGCTGAACCTGCAACCGCAACCGCCGTATGAGCCGTCGGAGCTGCCAAACGAATATAGACGCCGTTTGCTTCATATTCTATTTCCCCTAAATTATTTTCATGCAATAAATCAGCGAGTTCTTTAATAGATTGTTTTTGATCTTGTTCCATAATTTTACCTCTCTTTATTTATAATAGAACAGTTTTAAACCACTTTTTCAAAAAATGCAAGTAATAAATAAGAAACTTTTATGACGGTTTCAAAAAAATACGAAATTTTTATACCTCATGACAAAAATGATATATATTTTTCTATTCATTCAAACTGATATTATTTATCTACCATACACTTAAAAAAAACTCTCTGCCCAAACAGAGAGTTTTTGAACCGAAAATGACGTATTAAATTATCGACTATTATTAGCACGACGATTTAAAAGCATCGCAGTTTTTGAATTATCCATTGTTGCTTTCAAAAATGCTTGACGACTTTCTTTCACTTGTTCTCCCGTTAAGGTTATAACACTGCCATCTGATTTTTTCAAATACCATTGTGTGGCTGTTTCCTGAGGATTGGTTGGCGTAAAAGCATTTGCAATATTACCACGATATAGCAACGGTTCTGAGGCCCAAATCAACGGTTCGCCAGCATTTTTATATTCATCCACCAATACCGGAGCTTCCTTTTCAGGAGACAATACATACTTAGGATTTAAGTTATCATCACAATAAATGATCGCGGCCTTCTTATTATCTATTTTAACTTCTGGTTTTACAGATACATTGATAGGCGGTGTATTATCTCCACGCTTAACAAGGTTATCTTGATCTTCCAGCCTCTCCTTTAGTGCATATCCTCCAACCGCAGCGCAGAGAGCAAAAACGGCTGTCGTTACCATTCCTACTAATTTTTCTTCGTTACTCATAATAATACTCCTTTCACAATTAATCCTTACATAAGCATTATATCATAAATTACAAATAAAGACAAGTTTTTTTACACAGAAAAATAATGCGTTAATCCAAACCCATCATTAATTTAATTTCATCGGACAAACGATCTATGGTCCAAGGAGGATCAAAGGTCAATTCTACCGTCACAACACCTACCCCCGGAACAGTAGAAACTGCCGTAGCGGCCATTTTGGGCATTTCTCCGGCAATCGGACACATGGGTGATGTCAGCGTCATTAAAATAAAGACATCTCCATTTTCTTTTTGCTGAATATCATAAATCAATCCCAATTCATAGACATTCATAAATAATTCGGGGTCTTGCACGGCTTTTAACGCACCGATAATATCATCTTTCGTGGCATGGGGCATTCCTTCCGCCAACGGCTGACCGACTGTTGCTTTATAATTCGGAACCGCTTCGGGTGGCACATCCGACAACGTTACTTTCAGCATATCTTCATCTGATAATTCCATTTTCCCTCCTTAGAAAAATGTCAGTGCTTTTTTAAGGGCGCCAATAAATGTATCCACATCTTGTTCATCATTATACAAACCGAATGACACCCTCAGTGATACCGTATTTTTTAAACACGTATGTATTGGCATAGCACAATGATGCCCTACCCGCACACAAATGTTTTGTTTGGCCAGCATAAAAGCAATATCCGCCGGATGAATACTCTCAATATTAAATGACACTAATCCATTATTGTGAATACCCTCTCCCATAATTTGAATAGAAGGAATTTGCTTTAATTTTGCCAGCAATTTCTGTGTTAATTTTTGCTCATGCTCGGCAATTTTATCCATACCAATTTGTGATACATAACGAATCGCTTCGGCTAATCCATGAGCCTGCACAAAAGCCGGTGTTCCAGCCTCCAATCTGGCAGGCACATCGGCAAAACTAGTATCATTTATCCCAACCTCTCGCACCATATCTCCCCCAAAAACCGTTGGCGGCAATATGTCCAAAGCCTCAGTTTTACCATACAGCACGCCGATACCCGTCGGGCCATAAAGTTTATGACCGGAAAAGACAAAATAATCGCAATCTAAATCCGACACGGACACTGGAATATGGGCAATACTTTGAGCACCATCAACCAAAACCTTTGCCCCTTTTTCATGAGCCATATCGGCAATTTGTCGTACCGGATTAACCACCCCCAGCACATTAGATACATGGGTTACGGCTACTAATTTTGTTTTATCGGATAATTTTGAGGCAAAATCCTCCATATCAACCGTTCCATCCGCTCTGACGCCAATTATTTTAAAGGTAGCACCTGTACGTTTGCATACTTGTTGCCAAGGCACAAAATCGGCGTGATGTTCCCCGATAAAGACTAAGACTTCATCGTCCGCCTTTAACAATTTTTCGTATCCGTTGACAACCATATTAACCGCCGCCGTCGCACCGGATGTAAAAACAATATTTTTGGGTGTTGTTCCGATAAACTCTGACACAACTTGACGCGCATTTTCATATAATTCAGTGGCATGACCAGCTATTTCACAATTTCCCCGATGAACATTGGAATAAGAATGCGTATAAAAATCAATCATAGCATCCAACGCACACTTGGGTTTTTGTGCCGAAGCAGCAGAGTCTAAAAACACCAATTCGGGATGATTTTGAAAAATAGGAAAGTCAGATTTAAACATTTTCATCCATCCATTCATCAACGTACTGTTCCCAAGTTTCGGGCAATATTTCCATCACATAGGATTTAAGTAAAATCTTTTTGGCCTCGTCCATAGGGATACCTCGGCTGAGCAAATAAAACAAATGATTTTCATCCAAAGCCCCAACGGCTGACCCGTGCGAGCATTTCACATCATCGGCATAAATTTCCAACTCAGGAGTGGCTTGAACACTGGCTGTATCCGACAACAAAATAGCCCGATGATTTTGATGACCATCACATTTTTGTGAATCAAAGGGAATGCGAATAATCCCATCAAAAACCATTTTGGACGTATCGGTTAAAATCCCCTTAATAACCTGAGAAGAAGCCGTATTTTTATATTGATGTATTACTTCAACTTTAATGTTGTTATGATTGTTTTTATTGGATAAATACGCTATTTTTATATCGCATTTGGCATATTCACCATTTAAGATAACCCTTAAGGTTATCGGACCGGAAATATGCAAAATATGGGCCGTAAATTCACTGTTTTCCGGCACCACAATTTCCATCGGTTCTGTCCCGAAAACCGTTTCGGTTAAAACGCCGTTATAGCCCGTTAAAGAAATATTATTTGTAATTTTCATACCCTTTTTCTTCCAACTGTAAGGCCAATGTTTTATCACCGGATTGGACGATTTTACCATCCACCATAATATGCACAAAATCCGGCACGATATAATCCAATAATCTTTGATAGTGGGTAATTAACAAAAAGGCTCGGTGTGGTTCGTGCATGACATTGACCCCATTCGCAACCACACGTAACGCATCAATATCTAACCCAGAATCCATTTCATCCAAAATGCAAAAATCAGGTTCCAAAAAGGCCATTTGAAATGTTTCCATTTTTTTCTTTTCACCACCCGAAAACCCCACATTTACAGGGCGTTTTAACATTTCATCCGTAACCCCGAGAGCGGTTGCCCGTGTCTTAAGCCGTTTCATAAACTGAACGGCATCTAAATCGGGTAATCCCAAAAATTTGCGTTTCGCATTAATGGCCGTTTTTAAAAACAAAGCCGTTCCGACACCGGGCAATTCCGTCGGATATTGAAAAGCCAAAAACACACCGCTGTTGGCCCGTTCATCAGCACGCATAGCCAATAAATCCTGCCCTTTAAAGGTAATGGAACCGGCAGTTACTTCATACGCCGGATGCCCTGCAATCACATTAGACAACGTACTTTTGCCCGACCCGTTTGGGCCCATAATCGCATGAATTTCCCCCTCGTTAATTGTTAAGGAAAAATCCTTTAAAATTTGCTTTTCCCCAACTTTAGCACATAAATTTTTAATTTCCAAAAATGCCATCTTAATCATCCAATCTTGCTTTAACTTTATTTAATTTCAAAGGAATACGTTCCGCAACATTTTTATGAATCCCAAAAATATATTTAAGTTGTTCCAACATAATTTCTACATCGGCCGTTTCATCAATAATTTCATCTAAATTATCTTTGCCACGGTTGATATGTTTTAAAATTTCTTTTTGTAATTCGCTCATTTCTTCCAAAACCATCAACAATTGAGCATGCTTACCCCATTTATTAATGGCCTTGATTAAAATTTCTTCATCAACAATCATCCGACACTCCCTTCTAAATTAATACCGATTAATTTTTGAGCCTCTACCGCAAATTCCATTGGCAATTTTTTCATCACTTCTCGGCAAAATCCATTCACAATTAAACCAATGGCTTCATCTTGATTTAATCCTCTAGCCTCAGCATAAAACAATTGGTCTTCGGATACTTTGCTGGTCGTTGCCTCATGTTCAATCACACCAGATGTATTGCTACATTCCATAACCGGAATGGTATGCGCCCCACACTTATCACCAATTAACAAACTATCGCATTTTGATACATTTCTGGCACCCGCAGCATTCTTGGCAATTTTAACCAACCCTCGATAGGTTTGATTGGAAAAACCCGCCGAAATCCCTTTAGAAATAATCGTAGAAGTCGTATTTTTACCAAGGTGTATCATTTTTGTACCGGTATCGGCTTGCTGATAATGATTGGTGAGGGCTACGGAATAAAATTCTCCGACCGAATTATCCCCTTTTAAAATACAACTCGGATATTTCCAAGTAATGGCAGAGCCTGTTTCCACTTGTGTCCAAGACAGTTTTGCATCTGTATGGCACAGACCTCGTTTCGTTACAAAATTGTAAATACCGCCTTTGCCATTTTTATCCCCAGGATACCAGTTTTGAACGGTGGAATATTTAACCTCTGCCCTATCCAAAACCACAATTTCCACAACAGCAGCATGCAGTTGATTTTCATCACGCTGAGGGGCAGTACACCCTTCCAAATAACTAACGTAAGAGTCTTCTTCGGCGACAATTAATGTGCGTTCAAATTGACCGGCATTTTTGGCATTAATCCGAAAATAGCTGGATAATTCCATAGGAGATTTGACCCCTTTTGGAATATACACAAACGACCCATCCGAAAAGACGGCACTGTTTAAACACGCAAAAAAATTATCCGTATACGGCACAACCGAACCCAAATATTTTTGAACCAGTTCCGGGTAATCCCTTACCGCCTCGCTCATAGAACAAAACAAAATACCTTTTTCTTTTAGCTGAGCTTTATAAGTTGTCGCAACAGATACGCTGTCAAAAATGGCATCAACGGCGACGCCAGATAAGACTTTTTGTTCCTCTAATGGAATACCCAATTTTTCATACGTTTTTAAAATCTCGGGATCAACTTCATCTAAACTTTTGGGACCATCTTTTTTAGGAGCCGACCAATAGTATAAATCTTGATAATCAATAGGTGGATATTCCAGTTTTCCCCAATGCGGCTCCGTCATTGTCAACCAATGCCGATATGCCTTTAACCGCCATTCAAGCAACCACTGAGGCTCATTTTTTTGGGCAGAAATAAAACGAATCACTTCTTCATTTAATCCTTTGGGAGCAACTTCATTTTCTACAGCCGTTTCAAAACCGTATTCATACCCTTTATCAGCCAGTGTTTTAATTTCATGTTTTTTCATTTTGATATCCATAATTTTTATTTAAAATGCCCTATTTTGAAAAAAAAGTCAAGAAAAAGCATTTTTTTACTTGTCTTAAAATTAAAATGTCGCTAATCTAGGAACATATTTTAATGAATAAGAGGAGTTTTTTATGCCAGAAGGTGTTAATTGTTTTGCAGCAGCACAAATTTTTTTCCTTATTACTACAGCTATTTTTATCCTATTAACCTTTGTTTTTATGAATCGGTCTAAGCATCTGCGCCGAAAGTTATCTAATATGATTGAAACAAATGCCAAACTGACAAAAGAATTAGAAGATACAAAACAAAGTGCAAAAAACCCTCTTGATCCCTTTATTCCCGAAACCTCCAAAAGTATTATTCTCTCCATTGATTTAAATGAAAAAATAACCGCCGCAAACGATTATGCAACAGAAGTGTTCGGTTTTTCAAAAGAAGAACTTATCGGCAACAATATTTTTAACACTATTTTTCCCAAACCGGAACGCAAAGATTCCTTGCAAGCCAACATTATCTCTCGCATTTTTAATAATCCGAAAATGTATGTAGAAAACGAAACTCAAAACGTTAAGAAAAATGGTGAAACATTTTGGATTTCTTGGACAAATCGTGTCATATACGACGAAAATGGTCATCCGTTAGAAATCCGGTCGGTTGGTTTTGACATTACTAAGCGTAAAAAATTAGAGGAAGAATTACGTTATTTGGCCTCAGTTGACCCGTTAACAGGCGTTTTAAATCGTCAAGCCTTACTGGAAGTGGGGGCTACGGAATTATCCCGTGCGGCCAGATATAACCGACAAATATCTGTTTTAATTATGAAATTAAATTATTTCCATGCTCCGGATAAAAATATGGAATATACATTCAGTGATGAGATATTGCAAGAAACCGTTGCCATTTGTCGCAAAGCTATGCGAGATTGCGATTATTTAGGACGTATTGGTGATGTAGAGTTTGCGTTAATTTTACCGGAAACACCGGCTGAAAATGCCGTTTTCTTGGCAGAACGGTTAAAACAAAAAATCCAAGAAAAAAATCTGCAATCCGAAACGGGGGCATTTATTACAGCAACCTTTGGTGTCAGCGGACGGGATACAAAAGACGATACCATTGATTCACTTATTTTGCGGGCCTTACATGCTTTACAAAGTATGGATAAAAAAGAGGAACCCAAAACTCAAAAAACAACAAAATCCAAAAAGAAAGGGGCATAAATATGCAAGAAATTACGTTATCAAACGGCAACTTACAAATCGGTATTTTGCCAGAGATTGGGGCAAGTCTTTCTTTCATGAAATATAAAGGGCGGGATATTTTACGTCCAACCGATAAAACAACGTCGGATTTAGATGCCAATAGTACCTCCATGTTTTTAATGTTGCCTTTTTGCGGACGTATTCGGGGAGGAAGTTTCGTTTATTGGGGTATTACCCGTAAAATGAAAAAAAATCAAGCCGGTATTGCCGATCCTATCCATGGAGATGGTTGGAAAAGCTCTTGGAAAATTGTTAAACAATCGGATACATCGGCAACATTACACATGTCCCACGATAAAGAAAATGGTTTCCCTTTTTCATATGAAGCAGAAGTTATTTATACTCTAACTTCCACCGGTTTATCCGTTCAATTAAAAATCACAAATACGGCCATTTTACCAATGCCATGTGGTATGGGAATTCATCCGTTTTTTGTCAAATCTAAAGATATGGAGCTGGCATTTCAAACAAAAATGGTATGGGCTCATGAATCCGATCCGATTTTTGATCGCCCCTACCCGACGCCTGAGGCTTGGCAATTTGAAGGTGGAAAACCTTTAAAAGGAACCGTATTTGACACCTGTTTCGGTGGATTTGACGGGACAGCCACTCTCACCTATCCAACCGAAAAATACTCGGTTGAAATGACGGCAGACGAACAATTCGGACATGTTGTGTTATATACCCCGAAAGGCAAAAACTTCGTTTGTTTGGAACCGTGTACGAATGCCAGCAATGCCTTTAATTTGGCCTCTAATGGTGTTATCGGGACAGGTATTAAAAGTATCGGCAAAGATCAATCCGTTATCGGTAATATAACATTATCCATCACAGAATAAGGGATAGTCATGAAAAATACATTTACCAAAATTGTTTGTACATTGGGACCAGCGACCTCCAGTGAAAAAATGATTAAGGCCTTAGCTAAAGCCGGTGCAAATGTTTTTCGGTTAAATTTCAGTCATGGAGATTATGAACGCCATGCTGAAAATTTTCAGATTATCCGACAAATGAGTCGGGAACAAAAAAGTCCGTATGGGATTTTATGCGACTTACAAGGCCCTAAACTCAGAGTCGGCAAATTTAAAAAGGACAAAGTACGCTTAATTCCGGGACAAAAGTTCCGTATGGATATGTCCGAAAAATTGGGTGATGAAACACGGGTATCCTTAATGCAT
>JAFTHM010000061.1 GCA_017457425.1 Alphaproteobacteria bacterium | reverse complement strand
GTCATTGCTCCATCAACAGATAATTTATCCACAAAAACACTATGAGCGCTTAAATCCAATATAATATTTTGTCCGGATTCAATTTTCAATTTGCAATGAGAGGCATTCACATCAGAATCAACCGTTACCGTAACCTGTGTCCCATCAGCGGGGATATCAAAACGAACTGTTGTTCCATCAACAGACACTAAATCTCCTCGCATGTTGCTAATTTGAAAGGCATTATAAAAAGCTTCTTCACACGGCGTTAAACATTCCCCTGTATCAAAATCTACCGGACCACCATTTGAACACAAACAGGCTGTTTTATCAGAAGACAACGTCGTATTTTCGGGACAAGGCGTACATACATCATTGACCATCACACCGTTGCATTCTTCACCATCATTTTCGCCGCCTCCCACGATTGCATCATAATAAAAAATAAGTGTATTTTCTTCTTTACATTTACCTTGAGCCGTACCTTCTCCGTTGATAGTCAACAATACACCCTCGGGCAACAACTCATCGGCCAACATTTCGCAAACTTGTTTTTCAATACCGGAAATTTTAATCCCGCCCGTCATACCTTCCACGGATTTTTCCAGCGTAATAATATATCCAGCCGTGGACTTTTCTGGCCATTCTGCCAGAGATAAATCACCACCACGGTTAACCTGAGCGATTAAATCCACAGCGCGTAAATTTACATCATTCATAGTCGTATTCGCACGGTATTTATCCATGCCATAGCTGTAGCCGGCAATTCCGCCGATACTTAATACGCCGATAATTGCCAAAGTTCCGAGCATTTCTACCATTGACCGGCCGGATTCATACTTTATTTCATTCATACTTTTCTCCTTCAAAAAAAATCTCCGTGATGAGTGTCGACTGGAAGTTCGTAACTATTAGAGCAAAATAGTGCAACATATTTGTTAAAGGGGGAAACCCTTAAAACTTATTTTGATGCCTCCCAGCCGTGCCGGAAAGCATTTTTATCGTCTTGCACAGACGTGCTCTACAGAGGTTACGACACCCCAAAACGCACATCACACGTTTCAAGAATGACTCTATCAAACTTCATGTTAAAATGCAATGATAAAATTTCAAATAAATGAGTAAAAATAATTAAATTTTCAAACGCCTATTCTATCGTGGTTTACATCCGCAATAGCGTTGGCGGTACATATTAAATTCTGTTTCCACCGCTTGGCGTAATTGCTCACCCCCATCTTTACGCCAATTCGTCATATCATAGGCAATCCCGACGTCATCAGAGGCTCTTTGTCCCGCCCGACATACTTGATCAAAATCTTTATATCTGGAAATACCCAAAACAGATGAAAAGCTGGTATAACCGTTTTCTTTGGCATATTCGGCTGCTTTTTTTAAACGCAAATAAAAACAAATATCGCACCGACGACCTCGTTCAGGTTCATTTGATAGTCCTTTTGTTGCTTCATCCCACACGCAAGGGTTATAGTCCAACTCAATAAACGGCACGTTAAAAGCATCACACACACGTTTATTTTCATCCCGCCGGCGTTCATATTCTGATAAGGGGCGAATATTCGGATTATAAAATAAAACGGCAAAATTTTCGCCTCGTTCAGCCAACATTTTTATCACGCCCCCGCTACAAGGAGCGCAACAAGAAACCAATAACATTTTTTCATTTTTCATAAAGCCAGTATATCATAAGATGAGGCTTTTTTCAAGTTTTTCTTGACGAGGGATATTTATCAAGATATGCTTTGTTACATGGTGGAATTATACTTAAAATTATATCGGTGGTGGATGACGTGGCCTCAAAAACTCAGATTTTTGTTGGTTGGTGGTTATAATACCGTTTTTTCATATCTTTTATTTGCCGGATTATTATGGGGATTTGACGGACAGTATGAACAAATCGCCTTAGCTTTATCCTTTGCCATCAGTTCTGTTAACAGCTTTTGGACACAAAAAATTTATGTATTTGCCTCAAAAGAACCGGCGTGGCCCGAATTTATCAAGTGCTTAGAAACATGGGGTATCAGTTATATCCTAAATGCCGGATTGTTATGGATAATGACGGACAGATTAAATGTCAATCCCTATGTGGCACAAGGCATAGCCTTAACCATATTAACAATTTTCAGTTGGATTATGCTGAAGTATTTTGCTTTTAAAAATCATAAGGATAAAAAATTATGATTCACATAGCATTTTTATTGATACTGACTGCATTAATTATTAGTGGGCATTTATGGTATGCTCTGTTATTTTTAGAGGTTTCAATCGCTTTATTTATCGCCATAAAAATACGCATCAAATTAACCCCTCAAACGAATGGGTGGATAAGCTTTATTTTAAAGTTGGCAGGCGATTGGGTTGTTGCTTTAAGCGTGGCCTCTTTTATCATGGCTATTCATTGGTTTATTATTAAAGAAAAATTTTACAGTTTTTTAAGCATTTTTAAAGACGAAAGAAGTTTATTTTTAGCCAGTATCATTATGATTTTAATTTTAAGTGCTAGAACGATATATTATTTTTATAATAAATTTTTCGGTTATTCTATCAGATGGCCCAAATGTTTTAAACGTAAAAACGAATCTCAAAATAACAATTCTCGCACTTTAGGTAAAGATTTAAGCGGAGAATAATTTTCAAAAAAATAACCCGTCAATTTTAGCCCTGCTTGGATATCTGTTTGAGTGGCCCCTGTATCCGTCCATAAAAACGCTGGCAGAGCCAATAATTTATCGTGATAAGGCTTACCTTTTTCCCGACTGACGGCCCGTCCTGTTTTGGGGGAAACATAGGCTAAATCATTATCATTTCCACCACCGGCACACCCCGAACAATCAAGACCGAAGCCAATTGTCCCAAGCAAATTTTGTTCCCATTTGACATAGCGAGGTAAAAAATCGTCTTGTTCTAAATCGTTCAGCATTTGCATCGTTTCATCAAACAATGACCCAACATGTTGGCGTTCCGGCAATACACCATCCAGTAAAGCACACACACTGGCTACACAGGCAAGGCGTTTTTTATCATCCAAAAACAAAGCACTTAACGGTTCCGCATTTTCCAAATAATATGTCCCCATTTGTTCGGGCAATCTTGCTTGCCACCTGCCTTCAACGAATGTACCGGTTGCCGGCGGTGATTTTTTTTTGCATACACCTAAATGACGACCAAACTCCCGTGTAAACAAACTCACCACATACGAATTTTCCCCCAATTTTCGTGAGGATAATACCAGTGATTTATGTGTTTTAAACTCAGGCATTAAAATCCAATCCCCAATCCGAATATTGACTTTGATCTTCTACCCAATTTTCTTTCACTTTTACAAACAAAAATAAATGAACCGGCGTTTCAAATAATTTAGATAGTTCATATCTGGCCCGTTCACCGACTTTTTTAATCATTTGGCCGTTTTTACCCAGTACGATGGATTTTTGCCCTTCACGTTCCACATAAATGGTTTGTTCAATCCGAATGCCATTTTTTTGCTCTTTAAAGGCGGTTGTTTGAACGGCAACGGAATAAGGCAATTCTTGTTGCAAAGCCATAAATAATTTTTCTCGTGTAATTTCGGCGGCAAACAACCTGTTCGGCAAATCGGTTAATTGATCATCCGGATACATCCACATCCCTTTGGGGGCCTTTGAAATCAGGTGTTTTTTAAGCTCTTCAACATTTTCACCGGTTTCGGCAGAAATTAAAAAGGTTTCCGTGAAAATATCAGCCTTATTTAAACTGGCAATCAGTGGCAAGAGTTTATCTTTCGTAATCAAATCAATTTTATTAATGACCAAAATACACCGCTGTTTATTATTTTTTAAATTGGCAATAATACTTTGCGTATTTTTGTCAATTCCTTTAACGGCATCCACCAACAACATACGTAAATCGCAATCTTCGGCCTCGGTCCAAGCCGAAGCAACCATCGCTCTGTCCAACCGACGCCCCGGTTTAAAAATTCCCGGTGTATCAACCAAAATTAATTGTGTGTCATCCTCAACAAAAATGCCCCGAATACGAGAGCGAGTTGTTTGAACTTTAGGCGACACAATGGAAATTTTAGCCCCAACCAGACGATTAACCAACGTGGATTTTCCGGCATTCGGCGCTCCTAAAACCGCCACAAAAGCAAAATGTTGATTATTAATATCCGTCATGCGTTCACCTGTTTTAATAAATTTTGTGCAGCCGTTTGTTCGGCTGTTTTTTTATTCGTTCCTTGACCGGTTGCTTGCCCCACACCCACAACTTCAACTTGTATAACAAATTGCGGCGCATGTTCTTCACCCGTTTTTTCAATCAGTGTATAGACCGGCAATTTATGACCATGTTGTTGCGCCCATTCTTGCAAAGCGGATTTAGCATCTTTCGGTGCTTTTTTATCCATATGCAATAACGGTGTCCAAATCGGTTCCATAAAGACACGAACGGCCTCTAATCCGCTGTCCAAATACATAGCAACTAAAAACGCCTCACACACATCTGCCAAAATGGAACGATTTGTTCTGATTTCTTGTTCTTTGGTAATTATCATATCGACTAAATTTAATTTCTTTGAAATTTGAGACAATGTTTCTTCCCGCACCAATCATTTAAACCGTCTGTAGATTTCCCCCTCTTTTTCCTTGC
>JAFTHM010000060.1 GCA_017457425.1 Alphaproteobacteria bacterium | reverse complement strand
TTTTCATCCAACATAAATCCCCCTTCTTCATCAGATATATACCCTAAAGGTAAGAGGGATTTTTCTTTGTTTCAAATCGTCATAAGTCGGTAAAATTATTCTTTCGGACAACACATCTGCCGACGTTCTAAATCCAACAAGTGTTTTTTGCGTTCTAATCCACCGGCATAGCCCGTTAACGAACCGTTTGAGCCAACAACACGGTGGCATGGGCAACAAACGGCTATCGGATTTTTGTGCAATGCCCGTCCGACAGCTCGCATCGCTTTGGGAGATTGGATTTTATCGGCAATTTCACGATACGACGCCGTTTGACCATACGGCACATCAAATAAAGCTTGCCACACCCGTTGTTCAAAAGGCGACCCGTTTTCAAATTCAAATGGTAAATCAAAATGATACCGATGACCCGAAAAATACTCGGCTAATTCCTGGCCCGCTATTCTTAACAAGGGGGTTTGTTCATAAATACCGTCAGGAATATGTTGCCGACCAAAAGAAATGCCCGTAATGGCATGTCCGTTTTCAATAACGGTCATCTCTCCGGTTGGTGTTGGATAATGGTAATAATAATGTGTCATATAAAAAATATAAACGGCAAGATTGATTTTTTCAACCTTGCCAAACAATTAAATTTGACGCATATAATGAACCAATTCCAAAATACCATGAAGAATAAAATATAACCCAATTAACGTTGTCGCCGCAACCATAGAAATAACCGGATGGAAAAAGACGAATAACGCAAATATAATGCTCATCACACCCGATGTTAAAAACCATATCCACGCAGAGGTATTATTTTCTTTCATCCGCCAAGATTCCACAAATTGTGCAATCCCCGTAAACAACATCCACAAGGCAATAATCAACGGTAATGTCGCCGTTGTTAATCCAATATTGATTAATAACAACACACCGACCCCAATATCCAATAATGACAACGCCAAATAGGCATAATTGTTAAATTCTTGAAAAACCATTAAGTATCCAAACCCCATTAAAACAAATGCCATTCCAATATAAATAGCCAAACCTAACAGGGCTTCAATCGGATTAAATAACACATAAACACCTAAGGCAATTGTGAGTAAACTGATAATTAATAACCATGCTCGTTTAGATGGTTTTTCATCAAATAATTCTGAAGCTTCTTGCATAATATCCCCCCTTTTTTATTAAAGATTCTTCAGTTAAAATGATGGGGAGACAATCGGCATTTTTCAAGAGAGATGCAAAAAAAAGGAATCTACCACCTGAGCTAATAATTTTTGTGAGATACACAATTGTTGAAAATGCTCTCAAAAATTGTGATTGATGTGTTAATGCGTAGCATTTGTTTTACATAAAACACTCTTTATTTTTTTGGTGAACACTGAACATATTGTATAGAACTAGGACCAGCGGAAAATGTTCTATTACATGCAACACAGCTATCATGATTCGAGGCCATTGGTAGAACCATAATCGTGTGAGGATACGAACACGGATAACAACCTCCAATTCCTGTATCAACAGCTATTCCGCAAATTTCTCCCTCTTCTTCCGTTTCCTCAGGAGAATTTACATAAAAGACCATCGTATTGTTATCACCACATATATCATCCGATGGTGCATCATATTCTGTTGTTCCAACTTTTATCATCGCATTATTAATCATATTGTCAAATACCATTTGACATAAATCTTTAGGCAGTCCATCTATCTGAATGCCGATGGTATCATCTTCTAATCCAATGGTGTATTGTCCAGCGGTTATCGTTGGCCATTCGGATAAATTCGCATCACCTGTTGCATCAAATTGAGCGATTGCGTCCGTTGCGCGCAACATAATATCATTAATGATGGTGTTTGCTCGGTATTTATTTATGCCATAATTATAACCCGCAATACCGCCAATGGATAAAATGCCCATAATCGCA
>JAFTHM010000059.1 GCA_017457425.1 Alphaproteobacteria bacterium | reverse complement strand
CCTTCGGGTAGATTATGTACTGCAACGGCAATCGCTATCCCTACTCCCTCCTGGGGTTGTTCCAATCATGATAAGAACGTCGCAAACCCTTCCGGAAAATTATGTAAGCCTATGGCAAAGGCTGTAAAAATGCCTGTTTTTAATAAATGATGCCGAATATGTTCAGTTTGCAAATGTTTTAAATCCGATGGACGATGAAAAAATTCATGCGGATTTTCGTTATTGGGAATGCCTTTATCAATGAGTCCAATCAGAAGAGCACCTATAAAAAATCCCGTACAACTGAGGATTTTAGAGATACTATTTATAGAAGTCGGTAAAATTTCCATAAAGGATAAATAAATCATCATACCGGCAGAAAAGCCCAAAGAAACAGACAAAAAAAGGGTATTTTCTTTTTTACCGAAAAAGGCAAATATTGCCCCTATTCCCGTTGCCAATCCGACCCCCAACGTTATCAAAAAAGCGAATAACACACTCATTGGCATTTCCTTTCTAAAAAAAATATAATAAATGATAAAAAAAAGGTCAAGAAAATGCTTGCAAAAATATTTTTTCATTGGTACCCTTTTAAATATAGATAAGGAGGCATCCTATGTTTTCATTTTTCAAACGCACAATTCGTCCTTTTGACAGTGGGTATTTACCCCCATTAGACGGACATGAAATTTTTTATCACCAATTCGGCAATCCTGATGGCAAAGTGATTTTAGCCTTTCACGGTGGTCCCGGTGGTTGTTCAAAAGAAAAACATGCTGCACACTTTGATTTGAAAAAATACCGAGTTATTTTATTTGACCAACGAGGATGTGGTAAAAGTTTATATAAAGAACGCCTATCCCATAACACAACACACGATTCACTAATGGATGGCATTCGTTTATTGGATTATTTGGGTATCAGCGGTAAAATCATTATCGCCGGTGGGTCTTGGGGATCAACACTTGCTTTATTATTCGCTCAAAAATATCCCGAACGTGTTTCAAAACTGGTCGTTAATTCCATTTTCTTAGCCGGTGCAACCGATTCGAAGTGGATGGCTCAGACCAGCCGTTTATTCTATCCGGATTTACTGGATAAATTTAATGAAGAAGCCGGCGGTAAAAACTTATCAAAATATACGCACAGATTATTACAATCTAACAAGAAAAAAGACCATGATAAGGCGTTAAAGGGATATGCTTCTTATGAAAAGATGTTGGGCTGTGTTGACCCAAAATTACCGGAAGGTCCGTTTTCTGAGGCAGATATGTCTTATCCGACTATCTTTTTCCACTATGATTCCAACAATTACTTTTTAAAATACGACCAAATTTTAAAAGAGTGTCATAAAATTGCCCATATCCCGACTTTTATTTTCCACAATCGGTTAGATATGAACTGCCCTATTCAAAATGCGTGGGATTTACATCTGGCCTTACCGAAATCAAAAATTTGTATTATACCCTCTCGAGGACATGGGTCAAAATTAATGTTTGATACCATGCAAAAAGTACTACGGGAAAGGTTGTAAATTGACTTTGGCCTCTGACAACAGAGGCTTTTTTTCATATAATTAAAAAAATTTATAGACAGCACTTTTTTATTTTGTTATAATTTCCTTAAGGCGACGTGATGACCGCCCCGAGGCGTGGAAACCTCTTTTAGTGGCGTCTTATAAGGGATGTATTTTGCTTTCCGGCTAGGCCGGAGGGCGATAAAATAAACCAAGCGGTGAATATATCGCGCTATTCCACTAAATAGTTTCCAACTTCCGGTCGCTTCTCATCAGAGCGATTTTTTTATTATGGAGATAAAAATATGAAACAAAACAAACTATTACAATCCGGTCGTTCTATGGTGGAAATGTTGGGGACTTTGGCTATTATAGGTGTATTATCTATTAGTGGTATTGCGAGCTATAGTTATGGTATGGATAAATATCGTGCTAATGAAACAGTTAATGATATTATACTGAGAGCTGTTGATTTAATGACACAAGCCAGTCGAGGAAGAGAAGTATTATCACTAGATGAATGGACTAAAGAATCCTCTGTTTATGATTTTTCTAATCCAGCATATTCCGATGATGAGCTTGGTCTTATTATGTTTGATGTGGGAGCAAATAACAAGATTCCTCAACGAGTTTGCGAAATGATTTATGATGGATTATCCAATTCCACAATTCAAATAGATATTAATGAACGAGTATCTGACTCTAAAAATGATTGTGCTTCAGACAACACGATGACATTTTATTTTGAAGGTGGTGGTTCGGGAACAACCGACACAGGCGAGGCCGGCAAACAATGCGGTAGCACCGTTTGTGGGACTTGTCAAAAATGCGATTCGGCGACAGAAACATGCGTAACGGTATCTGATTACGAACAAAAATGCACCACCGATGACAATAAAACCGGTTGGTGCGTCGGAGAAACTTGTCAAGCTGAAACATGTAATTGTGGAGAGAAACAATATTGTGCGGATACAAATGACAGTGCCGAATGGCCTACCCCCAGTGGCTTGTGTGTTAATGTAGATTTTGAAGAATTAACTGTAAATGGTAAAACATATTACCTTTCAAAAGATAAAATGAGTTGGTGGGATGCCCAATCAGCATGCCAGACTTTACCCTATAATGGAATGATCAGCACCCATGATTTGGTGATAGGGTGGGATGGCTCCACTTTCGCCACGGATTTTGATATTAACTCTCTAACATCGTTAGGTCAAGCCCTACACAACAAATGGGCGGGTCGTTGGGTATGGACTAGAGAAATTAGTAATTCTATGGGACTAAATGTGTATTTAGATACAGTTTCTGGTATATATTTGGATCGCAGAAACAAGGATCACTACATGGCTTCATCACATCTTTATATGGTCGTCTGCAAATAGTTTTTCGGCTAAATACGAATATATCCCCCTCATTTGAGGGGGATTTTTTTACACCTTTTTAAATCCGCACCAGATGAATTTCCACAAGTGGTTTTTTACCATAATGTTCATTTAAAAATTTACGAATTGCTGTACGGGTGGCGTTATCAATTAAATCATCACGTTCTTTTTGTTCACTTGGCAAATCGGCAATACTTTGTTTTACCGATTCGGCCAACTGTTTCACGTGCGTTTCATCCGCCGTCAGCAAGCCGAAAGAGGAAAATTGCGGTTCGCCCAGAACTTGCCCTGTTTTATCCACCACGATTGTGGCCACCATAGACCCGCCTTCCATCATTTTACGGCGTTTTTTAATCACTTCGGCATCTAGCGGAATAATCCGTTTACCATCCACAGCCAAAATACCGGCATGTACTTCGCCTAAAATTTGAGGCGTATCATCAAGAGCAATCACTTCGCCGTTTTCCAATGCGAACGCAAATTCTGCCCCCATTTTTTCGGCCATTTCTTTATGTCCGGTTAATTCCATTGCTTCACCATGAACGGGCAAGGCAATTTTGGGTTTTAAAATTTGATACATTTTTTGCAAATCATCACCGGCATAGTGTCCGGAAACGTGCACCAAAGCCTCCTTATCCGTAATGATTTTAATACCTTTTGCTTTCAGGCGTTTTTGTAAAAGCGCAATGGCTTTTTCATTTCCGGGAATCACACGAGAGGAAAAAATCACCACATCATCCGCCCCAAAATACACTGAATTTTTTTGCGGGGTAATAGCTGCCAAATTTGTCAACGCCGAAAACGGTTCGCCTTGAGAGCCTGTACAAATATACAGCACCGTTCCGATTGGTCTTTCCAAAGCCTCAGATTCCGATAAAAATTCCGGAATATCTTTAAAATAACCGGTAGCCCGTCCCGCTGCATCAATCCGCCACAAAGATCGGCCCATTAAGCACACATCTCGGCCATTTGCCACCGCCGCATGATAAATACTTTCCACACGAGCTACGTTAGAGGCAAAGCACCCAACGGCTATTTGACGATTAGGATATTGCCCGATTAATTCCGTTAATGTTTTACGTACATCTTCTTCTGTGGCGTCAGATGGTTCGGATAACACATTTGTTGAATCGCAAACTAAGGCCAAAACGCCCTCTTTACCAATTTCTTTCAACCGTTTAATATCCATTTCTTCACCAATTAATGGGCAAGAATCAAATTTCCAATCGCCCGTATGAACAACAGTACCAACTTTGGTACGAATTGCCAACGCATTCGGTTCCGGTAAAGAGTGAGTCGTTGTAATAAATTCAACCTCAAACGGATCTAAATCTAAAACAGAGCCTTGTTCCACAACATTGACACTTGCACGACCGAGCAAGCCGGCTTCATTGAGTTTGCCTTCCAACAATTCTCCGGCAAACGGTGTCACATAAATCGGACACATTAAATCACGCCATAGATAGCTGATACCGCCGATATGGTCTTCATGAGCATGAGTCACAACAAGACCGACAATATCTTTTTTCTTATCCTTAAAAAATGTCGGATCGGGTAACAGAACATCAACCCCGGGTAATCCATCCCCAGGGAACCCGATACCGCAATCCACAATCAACCATTTTCCTTGATACCCATAGGCAAAAAAGTTCATACCGATTTCGGAGGCACCGCCCAATGGGATAAAAACCAATTTTTCGGGTGGAATAATTAACTCTTCCCCCACATTTTGAATATCATTCATCATATTTCATTTCATCTAATAAAACGACTCCCGCCGTTATGTGTTTAACTGTATTATCCGGTAATTGTAATAATAAAGCGCCGGATTCGCTTAAATCTTTAAAAATTCCTTGTAATGTTTCGTTCGGCAATCGGACGGTAATCGTTTGACCCATTCCAACGGCATACCTTTTCCATTGATGATAAATAGGCATAAATCCATCCGTTTCAAACAGGCCGGTCCAATACATCAATTGTTCTAAAATCAAATCGGCCAATTGATCTGCCCCTATCTTACCATTTAAATGTGTTGCCGGATACGGTAAATTATCGGGGCAAGAAGCACAGTTCACACCAATTCCGACAATCAGTTTGTCATCAACTTGTTCCTATAAAATACCAGCCAGTTT
>JAFTHM010000058.1 GCA_017457425.1 Alphaproteobacteria bacterium | reverse complement strand
GCCGGAGACTTAACAGATGGGTTGCCTATCGTTGTCATGATTAACGAAGGGTCTGCTTCGGCTTCGGAAATTGTAGCCGGCGCTCTGCAAGATCATAAACGGGGCGTTATTGTCGGATTAAAATCATTTGGGAAAGGGTCCGTTCAAACCGTACGGGAAATCCCCGGATTTGGTGGTCTGCGTATCACAACAGCCAGATATTATACGCCATCCGGTAATTCCATCCAAGCCAAAGGCATTACTCCAGATATTATTATCCCCCGTGCTAAGTTAGAGGAAGAAGCCACGATTAAAGGCTATGGCGAAGCCGACTTACCTCAAGCAATTGCAGCCGAAGAAGGGAAAAAGGCCATTGATGCAAAAGCAGAGGCCTTAAAGAAAAAAGAAGAACAAAAGGCTCTGAAAAAACTCTTAAGAGATAACTCTGACGATAAAGATAAAAAAGAGGATGAAGATACAAAAGACAAAAAAGATTATCAATTGGATCGTGCCTTAGATATCGTACACGCTTTATCTGTTATGCACGAAGCGGTTGAAATCCCTCCTCAATCTGATAAAAAGGATAAAAAATAATGACAGATGTATCCCCTAAAAATGCGTCCGTGCTGTCCCAAGGAGTGGAAGTGAACGTACAGAATCCCGATAAAACCCGTTTGTACAGGAAAAATGTGGGAATCATGATTATTAATCCCGACAAAAAGGTTTGGATGGGCTTAAGAAGTGATGCCGACAAATATACGGATTGTGCCACACAAATGCCTCAGGGGGGAATAGACGAAGGGGAAACACCGGTTGAGGCAGCTTGGCGTGAACTGTATGAAGAAACGGGACTAACCCCAAAAACGGCCGAATTAATTGCCGAAACACCCGAATGGTTTTATTATGATTTTCCGGATTATGTCATACAACGCATGCCCACCAGCCCCTATATCGGACAACGGCAAAAATGGGTTTTATTTAAGCTGACCGGTACGGATGACGATATTAATTTACACGTTTGCGATTATGATGAATTTTCATCCTTTCAGTGGATGTCATTGGAAGATGTGCCAAACAATGTCGTTGACTTTAAACAAGAAGTTTATCAAAAAGTCTGTGCCTATTTTAAACCAATTATTGACAGTTTATAATTTACTCACGTGTCAAAAACGATTGAAATTTTCCTTGAATACCCTTTAACCACTCAGCATTACTGAAAAAAGAGTCTATCTCAGAAATACTGGGTGGATTTTTATCCCCATCAAACGTCCGGTATTTTTGCATCGCATAATGGGATACATTCATCGCCAGCAACTCATCTGTTAATCGTTCAATATCCTCTAATGTCAAATATCTGGGATCGCATGTTGTTCGGGTTTCAAACGGCGTTCCGGCACTTTGTAAAATTTCAATACTTTGCTTGACTTTATCCGCCATATTAGGTCGGCCCGATAACACCTCATATTTATCCCATGGCGCTTTGACATCCAAGCCGACCCAATCAAGCATAGGCGCCAACTGCTGTAATTTTTCGGGATATACACCTGAGGTATGAATAGCCACTTTATACCCCATTTCCTTGAGGGTTTGAACAGCTTGAAAAATATCCGGTTGCATCAATGGTTCTCCACCCGATAACACAACCCCATCCAAACGACGGACACGCTCTTTAAAAAAGGCACAGACATTTTCCCACGTTTCATCGCCCTCTGATAATTCCTGCAAGGCCGGATTATGACAAAAGGGGCATTTTAGCGGACACCCTTTAAAAAAGATAACTCCTGCTAAATTATCTGGGAAATCAATCGTTGTAAATGGAATAACACCCGCTATATGAAACATCTGACACCTCATAAAAAAGGCCGAATCGAATAAATATCCGAGCCGGCCCATACACAATAGATTTTATTATTAAGCCACTTTTTGCAATTCGCAAGAGCAAGCATTATCTTCGGTGAACCAAACACGTTCGGCAAATTCAGATTTTTTACCTTTATTGAAGTGGCTGATCGGACGGAAATATCCCATCACACGAGTCCAGCATTCCACCGGTTGACGTTCGGATTCATATTTTTGTAAAAGTTCTTTTTCTGTCATATTCTGTTCCTTATATTTATATTTTGTTTTTGTTAAATTAAGGACAGGTGATTGAACGCTTTAACAAATTTAACTTAACTTCTTTACGTACTTACTTGTTCAATTTCTCTGTCAAGTTTAAAAGGTAGTCTTAGCTAGCCAACTCAGCTTTTTTCTTTTCAAGCAATTCGGCATCGCATTTCGGGCAGAATTTGTGTTCGCCCGCAATATACCCGTGTTTCGGGCAGATTGAGTAAACCGGCGTAATAGATACATATGGCAAGCGATAGTTTTCTAAAACCTTGCGAACCAATGATTTACAAGCCGCCGATGATGAAATACGTTCACTCATGTACAAGTGTAATACAGTACCACCTGTATATTGTGTTTGCAAATCATCTTGATAATCCAATGCTTTGAATGGATCATCCGTAAAGCCAACCGGTAATTGAGAGCTGTTCGTATAGTACGGAGCTTCTTTTGTACCGGCTTGAATAATTCCGGGGTATCTTTTTTGATCTTCTTTGGCAAAACGATATGTTGTCCCTTCGGCTGGGGTTGCTTCTAAATTATACATATTGCCTGTTTCTTCTTGGAAAGCAATGAGTTTTTCACGCATATGTGTCAAGAAGTTTTTGGCAAATTCACGTCCCCAATCGGTTGTGATGTTTTCTTTATCGCCTGTGAAGTTGCGAATCATTTCATTGATACCATTGACACCAATTGTGGAGAAATGGCTGTTGAAACGACCTAAATAACGTTTTGTATATGGATACAAACCACGTTCTAAGTGCAAAGAAATAACCTTACGTTTAATTTCTAATGAATTTTTGGCCATTTCCATTAAGTCATCAAGACGTTTGTAAAGAGCTTCTTCTTGACCTTTGAACATATAACCTAAACGGGCACAGTTAATCGTTACCACACCGATAG
>JAFTHM010000057.1 GCA_017457425.1 Alphaproteobacteria bacterium | reverse complement strand
TGGCTCTTTAATCTATGATAATAATGGATTGGTTGGGCAAATTAAAACTAAATGTCCGAACAGTAAATTTTATTATGTCGCTCCATTAAATAATATTTCAAATGCGGACAGATGGTTTAATATTAAAACGTTGGCAACCAATGCCAATGAAGCTGCCGCTTATACCTCTTTCTTGCAAGAAGCAATCAAACAAGAAGGGTGTGTTCCAAGACCAGAAGAGGAAGCCAGGGAATAAAAAATGGTAGAAAAAAATAAGAGGGATTTCCCTCTTATTTTTTTATTTTTATAATCAAACAAAATTTTGTTATCCGAAATTAATAATCATCATTTGGAATTTCAGGATGTTTAACTTTCTTTAACGTCTTTTTCGGTTTTCTGGACTTAATATCCGGTACCATTCTGACAATAATATCGTACATTTCCTTTAAGTTTTTGGAATACAAATGATCGGCAGATGGTATTGGGCAATATTCCACATGAACGAAACGGTGGCCGGCCAGTTGTTCGGCCAACATTTCAACAGATGTTTCGGATACGATTGTGTCTCGTCCACCTTGAATAATTAATCCGGATGCCGGACAAGGCGATAAGAAATCAAATTGATACATATTCGTTGGAGGAGATACAAAAACAAATCCGCTGATTTCCGGACGACGCATTAAAACTTGAGCAGCTACCCAAGCTCCAAAAGAATATCCGGCAATCCAACAGACATTCGTTTCTGAATCCATATTTTGCAAATAATCTAAGGCAACAATAGCATCGGCTAATTCGCCAACGCCCGTTCCGTCAATTTCCCCTTGAGAGTTTCCGACCCCACGATAATTAAATCTGAGCACGGAAAATCCCATATTTACAAAGGCTTGGAAAATGGCATAAGTAACCCGATTATTCATTGTACCGCCTTGAGCCGGATGCGGATGTAATACTAAAACAAGAGGGGCCCGAGGGTTTTCTGAACGATGAAAACGTCCTTCTAATCTGCCAGCTGGGCCGTTAAAGAAAACTTCTGCCATATTTTACTCCTTATAATATATTAAAAAATAACAAAATTTTATTATAGTGTGAATTTTATATCATTTTTTTGAAAAAATCAATATTTTTTTGTTGACAATCGTTTTTAAAAGCGTTATAAGTATCTTCATCCGATGGCGGAGTAGCTCAGTTGGTAGAGCAGAGGAATCATAATCCTTGTGTCGGCGGTTCGAACCCGTCCTTCGCTACCATTTCATAAAAGGCCTTCATTTGAAGGCCTTTTTCATTAAATACACTATCTTCTTATTAATTAAAATCACGAATCAACTTTTCTACCACAATGGTTAAGTTTGTTGTGAAAATTTTAATGGCAATAGCCAATAAGATAACGCCAAATAATTTTTGTATCATAATTAAAATGCTTTTACTGACCACTTTTTCGATTCGTTTTGAAGCGACTAAAAACGCCGTATATAACAAATACGTTAGCAATTAAAGCAATTAAAATATTAATGTCATGATATTGGGCCCGAATGGATAAAAGAGTTGTTAAAACGCCTGAACCGGCTAATGTTGGAAATACAACCGGCATAAAGGTAGCATCTTTTTCGGCATCTGGACCATCTTTAAAAAACTCGGTGTTTAAAATCATCTCTAAGGCAATTAAGAAGATAACGATAGAACCGGCAACAGCAAAGGTGGAAATATCCAATCCGAACAATTTTAAAAAGGCCTCTCCAATATAAAAGAAACTTAAAAACATGATAAAGGATAAAATGGCCCCACGCTTGGGGTTAATTTCCTTCCCTTTGTTGTTTAAACGAACCAATAAGGGGAGGGCACCAACCGCATCAATAATGGCAAATAAAACAATAAAGGCGCTGGCACATTGTCTTAAATCAAATGAACTAAACATGAAAAATCTCCTATTTTATTAAATAATAAGGTATCATAATACGAAAAAAAATAAACGCAAGAAAAATTATTTTTATTTTAAAAATTATATCTTGATTTTTGATGAAAAACCTTTTAATGTAGGGATAAATATTGATGAAAGGAAAAAATCATGAAACGTTTATTTTGTCTGTTATTGGTCAGTTGCTTGGGCGTTGTCGGATGTAGCTATGAACGCTTAGAACCATCGTTTAAATCCGAAGATACATTCGCAACGGATGGTACAATGCAATCTACACCGAATTTTGCTCAGTTTCGTGAAATCCCCGTTCCAGAAAAGGCAACAATGGATTTGAAAAAAACGATGTTGTTTGGTAATGATCCTTTGATTGGACGTTTGGCTTTTTCGGCCCCTTACAGTCAATCCAGTCTGTTTGATTTTTATATGCAAGAAATGCCTAAATTCGGATGGCGGGAAATAACGGTTATTCGTTCGGCGAACAGCTTTTTGACTTTTTCAAAAGGCAACAGAGTGGCAACCATTCAGCTCAGTACAACGGCTGTAAACGGATCTGATGTGATTTTTGATATTTCTATCGGTAAAAGTTTGCAAGCTGAGTAATATCTATGTCCAATAAAAGTATGATTACAAAAATTCAAAATCAAATCGGCACGATTGATGCCGAAATTTTGAGTTTGCTTGTTCGCCGGTTTGAAGCTGTTAAGGCGTTGTCCGTTCAAGAAAATATCCCCGAAGATGAAATTTCGTATCGACCGGATAGAGAAGCTAAGGTTATGCGTAATGCGATTGAACAAAACAACGGTATGTTGCCGGTGGGTTCGCTGTCCAAGATTATGCGAGAAATTATTTCCATTGAACAACAAATCCATCGGGCTTTTAATGTGGCGGTATATGTTAAAGAGCAGTCTCAAAATATGTTGGAATTATCTAAGGAACACTTTGGGACAAATTGTCGGTATATCCCTTGTTTGTCATTATCTCAAACTATTCAAAAGGTAGATTCTGATGAGGCAGGGGTCGCTGTTTTACCCCTATTTGATGGGGCTGAAGAATCATGGTGGACAACACTATCTTGTGGGTCTCATGAAACATTAAAAATTGTTGCAAAATTACCATTTTTAAAGAAAAATACGACATCGGAAAAAGAAGCTTATGTCATTGGTCGGGCACCATTTTTACCAACTGGAAATGATAGAACGCTCTTTGCGATTGAAATGAGTTCTCAAACCAGTATTGCCTCTCTTAAATCGTTATTGGAAGAGGTTGGTTTAACCGTTCATCAAGTGTGGCCGGCCTATCATTTATCTCGCATTTATTTGTTTGCGGTAGAATTGGATGGATATATTACACCTGACGATAAACGAATCGTTCTCTTTAAAAAAGCACAGGAAAAGAATGTCTTTTTAATGCGTCCTATCGGCGGATATGCCATGCAGGAAAATTTGGGGTAAACTATGGGAATACTTAAGGATTTATTTGGTTCAAAAAAAAGTAATTCACCGGATGTATTGGGACGATATCCTGAGTATATGCAGGTTCGAGCCTTGCCGGAACGTAGATATTTAAAAACATCACGTTTATTGGCGGCGTTTATTCTCATTAACTTAGGGGTTACGTTGGCTTTAAGCGGTATTTATACCTATATGGTTGAACGGGTTGACGTATCTATTATGTCACGTAAGGCTGTGAATTTGTTTTATATTGATCCCGGAAAGAAAATGTTATTGCCCGCAGAACATCCTCAAAAAACGGTTGCGGCAACTCAGTTAGTGGCAGAAGATTTAATCAAACAATACCTTTTGGAGCGTCATACGATTTTAGCCGATAATGATAAGATGGGAAAGATAATCGGTGGCTATGGTATGGTGGGGTTGTTGTCTGAATATAAAAATGTTTTTTCGGCTTTTAAAGCAGAGGCAACACGCGATTTTGAATTGGCTCGTCATAAAGGGTATGTACGGGATGTACACTTGTATGAATTAGAATATGTATACGAAAATATGTGGCAAGCTATTTTTGACGTATTTGATATGCCCATTCCGGATACCTTTAATCCGTTGTGCCATAATTGTATGGATAATTCGCCAGAATGTATTGAGTGTAAAAAACAACATGCTCTTGATCGTAAACGTTATAAGGCCTTTATTCGGGTGAGTTTTGCCAATACAAAAAATATTTCCAATCCATTGGGGGTAATGGTTTATTCTTATCAAATTGTTCCTATGGTTGTTCGGGATAACAGCTTTTGGGATACGCCACGGGCATTGAAAAACGAATTGTAAAATATATTCAAACGGATGGATTTTACAGGTATTCGTTGAAATTATAAAAAAACTTCTTGCTATTTTTTTTTATTTAGCTATAATCGCCCTCAGGTTAACTTATAAAAAGGAGAATTAGGTATGCCGTCAGTTGTAAATGATTCATGCAGATTGTGCAAAAGTTGTGTAGAAGTGTGTCCTGTAGATGCTTTCCGTGAGGGAGAAACAATGGTTGTTGTGTCTCCGGATGATTGTATTGAATGTGGTGTTTGTATTTCCGAATGTCCGCAAGGGGCCATTACACCGTCTGATGAGGCTGATGAAAAATGGATTGAATTTAATGCAAAACATGCCGCCGAATGGCCGGTTGCCTCAAAATAAGGATTTTTTTAAATGATTAAAGCCGTTCCTGCATTTTGGAACGGTTTTTTTATTGACATAACCGTGCATATGGATATATGGTATAGGAAAAAAGGAGTAGTTATGACACTGAAAGAAACTTTGCGAGCAATACAACGGGCCTTTTTAAAGGAAGTTTCCCCTTCAAAAATGCCTCAGCATTCAGATAAACCCGCATTTTATACAAAAGAACAAGAACTTGCGATGGATTGGGAGGCTCGTATGCAAGCCAGAGCCATTCATCGGATGGACCCCCATACCTCTGTCGTGCATCAACATGAAAAGATATTGCATGATATGCATGAAAAATTTTATGCCAATCCGGATAAGGGATTGAGTAAAATTATGCAGGCTTATCATACTTGTATGTCCATAAAAAACGATAAAGAACAGATACGATTTGAAGATAAGTATGTGGCTCAAAAGGTGGCCGATTATATACGAACACAGGCACAAATTTCAGGGCAGGGACGATAATTTAAAAAAAGTTTTTTTAAGGGTTTACATTTATTTGAAAATCGGATAAAACAAGTCATCTAGTAATAATATGGTGAAAAATGCAAAGTTTTAAAGTATCAGTTGTTGTGCCGGCCTATAATGAAGAGGGAAACCTCTCTCATTTGGTGGATAAGCTGGTTCCAATTTTAAGTCAATATCACGATTACGAAATTATTTTGGTGAATGACGGGTCATCTGATAAGACTGTAGAGGTGATGAAACGTCTACATCATGAAAATTCACGAGTGCATTACGTTTCTTTTTCTCGTAATTTTGGACACCAATATGCTCTAAAAGCCGGTTTAGATGTGGCAACAGGCGATTGTGTGATTTCTATGGATGCGGATTTGCAACATCCGCCTCGTTTAATTCTCCAGTTAATTGACGGTTGGCAAAAAGGATATGATATTGTTTATACCATACGTCAAGATAAAGGAACTGAAAGTATTTTTAAACGATTTTCTTCCGGATTTTTTTATAAGTGTTTTCGGGTGCTTACGGGGTTGAAAATGCCGGCTGGGGCTGCCGATTTCAGATTACTTGATAAAAAGGTGGTCCAAGTACTTAAAAATATGCCCGAAAAAGCTCTGTTTTTACGTGGACTGATTTATTGGATGGGATTTAAACAATTTGCCATATCGTATCAGGTAGAACCCCGTTTTTCCGGTCGCAGTTCATACAGCTTGAAAAAAATGTTAGCCTTAGCGGTGGCTGGTGCGACATCATTTAGCATAAAACCACTGAGATTGGCAATCTATTTGGGGTTTTTTATTGCCTTAATGGGATGTTTGTTTACGGCTTATGTACTGTATATGAAATTATTTGCCGGCGGTGTGATTACCGGCTGGGCTTCCCTTATGTGCGTTTTGTTAATATTGGGCGGATGCCAACTTTTTGTAACGGGCATTATCGGTGAATATATCGGTCGGATTTTTATTGAAATGAAAAATCGTCCCAGTTATATTGTGGATGAAACTTCTTTAGAACAAAAATAACAGATAGGATAACTAAAATGAATAAATTAAAAGAATTGTTCAAAAAAATATTGGCTTATTCCAAAGAAAATTGGGATTTGGTTGCAACGTTGTTGATAACCATAGTCGCTTTTTTTGTGATGTTTGGACCTCGTGCTTTTAACGTGTACGATACCGATTGGGTCAATAAAGGTGGAGACTTTACCGTATCCTATTTGGGGAGTGTTTTTTATCGGATGGATGAATGGCATTGGCCGATTTTTATGCATGATAATATGGGCTATCCGTTTGGTATTTCTGTCCATGGAACGGATGGCTCGCCAATGCTTTCTTTGATTTTTAAAGTCTTGCATAAATGGTTTGGATTGCCGGCAACGGTTCAATTTGTGGGGCCTTGGATGTTTATTTGCTATATTTTACAAGCGGTTGCATCTGTATACATTTTCCGACATGCCTTTAAAAATAAATTTATGATTGTGCTTGGTTCGTTATTCTTTATTTCTTCACCGATTATGTTGATGCGTGTGTTTGTACATGTGAATTTAATGCCTCACTTTATTTTGTTATTTTCTCTTTTGTTGTGGTTGAATAATCGGTTGGGTAAAAAAGAATGGATTTATATTAATATCTTGTACACGCTGTGTATGTTGACCTGTCCGTATTATTTGCCAATGTGTACTGGTTTCTTTGTTTTGCTTTGGTATAAACAAGTTATTGTTCAAAAAGCGGTTTCTTGGAAATCCTTTGGTAAAGGCATTTTGGCAACCGGTGCCGTTATGGGAATTTGGTACTATTTATTGGGTATGTATCAAACCGGTGGAGAATTATCCGGTGGCGGATGGAGAGGATTAGCCTTAAACTTAACGGCTTTATTCAACCCGATTTGGAGTAAATCACAATTTTTTAATACATTAACGCCAAAAGCTGATTTTGATGCCGATAACTATTTTGGTTTAGGATTGTTAATTTTGTTGATTTTGTGCTTGCGTGAAGTTATTGGATTATTTTCTAAGGAAAAAATGCAAGGTAATGGGTTGTTGGTTATTATTTTAACCGGATTTGTGGTGTTTGCTCTCTCTCCGCAAGTAAAACTGGGAACGGTGATGATTTTGGATTATAAACCGGGCGAATTGGTTGAATGGATTGGTGGCGTTTTCCGTTATTCTGGTCGTTTCTTTTGGCCTGTTTGGTATTTGCTTGCTTATTTTATTATCAAAACGGCTTATTATAAATTTGGTAAAATGGCCTTTGTCATTGTTCCGGTGTTGTTATTGGTTCAAATTTGGGATTTGTATCCGACCTATAAATCCAAAGCCAGCTTTATTTGGGAGGCCAGACCCGTTCCGGTTGCAACAAATACACCCGAATGGGATGAGTTAGCTAAACGGTATGATAATGTATTTATTTTTGCTCATAACAAAAATTACCGAGATGTGTGGAAATGGGCTATTAAACATAACAAAAACGTTAACTATGGCTTTTTGAATTCTCGTGCGACTAAAAAACCGGAAGAATTAGTGAACAAAGTTAAAGAGGAAATTTTATCCGGTTATGTATCCGATCCGACATATTTTTATATTATTGATGAAGACTTGATGGCCCGTATTAACGATGTGGCAAAAGTTAATCCGGATGTGGCAAAGTTAAAATCTCAAATCCGCAGAGTATCTACTTACGATATTTTGGAATATGATGCTGCATTACAACCGATCATGATGTCTTTTTCGGAACAAAAAATAAAGGTGAATCACCGCTATTGGCAAGCCGATTTGATTATGACATCAAAACATCGTTTGTACCGTGTTTTAGAAAAAGGTGATAAAGATTATGCCACGATTACCCGACACGATGATATATTGGTATTAAAATGGGACAGATACGGTACAGAAGAGTTTAAAAGGGGCCGTAATGGTGAATACTGGCAAATTCATGAAGGTAAATCCATTGAACCGGCTGAAGGGGTTTAATAAAGACTCTTTCAGAAATAAGATTAAACGGATTCCGCTTTTTGGAGTGGAATCTGTTTTTTATAACAATGTATGAACAAGGATTTTATTCTTGCAAAAGTAATTTGTGTTATTTATACTTAAGCAGTTCCTTAATAGAATGTAGGCCTAGAAATCCCGAATTCACAGAGGTTGGACAACACCAACCTAAAAAATATGTTGGCATTCGCCGAAAGGGTGGATGTCGGCGAATAAGGCTAAAAGGCTCAAATAAGCCGAACCGTTACTGTGAATACGGTTTTCTAGCATCTGCCCGCTTTTATACACCAACAGCAAGTACAGCATATACGGTTGCGTTGGATATTGGTTCATTGGCTACTTTTCCGCATAATTGGGCATCTTATTATTCTATTATATGTTATTAAGATGAATACTAGAAAAACATCACTTTTTCACCGACCATATCGTACAGTCGGTAAAAAATTTATAAAAATAAGAGGTATTAAAAAATATTTTGAACAATATTTAGATAATTCAAAAAAATCTCGTGACAATTTGTAAAAAGATATCTAAAATATCCTCCATTACAGGAGAACTTTATGCAAATTGATTTAACATCACGGCATACATTTGAAAAAGCAAACACCTTGTTTGCCGGTTCTTCTTATTTCTTTTCTTTCTTTTATTTTGCCCGTTAAGGGGCATATACATTTTATTTTTCACATTTAGTTTTGCATTTTTAATTTAAATAAAAGAAGGAAATATTTTTATGATTACGCATGATTTAGAACAATTAGCTCAACAAGACGAAGAACACATAAGAAATTGGATACAATCTTATGGACTTAACCGTAAGGATGATACGGGAAAGACATTGTTAATGTATAGCGTCAGTAGTATTTTGACACCGCCTGTTACAAAATGTTTGTTGGATTTAGGGGCAGATGTGAATATTACTGATGATAAAGGACGTACCGCATTAGATGTATTGGAAAAAACAATGCAAGGGCGGATTTCTATTGCCAGATTCAGCTGTCGGTTATTGCCGGAAGTGTCTAGCGGTTTTTCCAAGTTAATGTTGAAAATGTTGGCATTGGATGCAACCCGTCGTTCCTATCCGGCAATGGAAAGTGTTTTAAGGGGCCAAAAGAACTTGCGTTCAATTACGCATTTGATTGAAAAAAGACAATATTCCGAGGCACTTAGTCTGTGTTAAATTAAAAAGTTGACGCTTTGACTTTTTTATGCTAAAATGGGGGTAGTAAATGAAAGGAGTCGCCTATGAAAGATATTGAACTCAATAAACAACGGGAAACTCAAGAACGCCTGAAAAAAGCTTTGATGGCAAAGAAAAAGCAACAATTACAAGCAAAGCGTGAGGCTTATCGTCGTTCTCAAATGGATGAATTTCGTGACGGTATGGTATCATTGGTAACGGACCCCGAAATAAAAGAAAAACCGAAAGAAGTCAACGATAAAGATATTGAGTTGCCTGTCGTGCCTCAAAAACCCATTCCTCAAAAAGGATTTAAACGGCCGAATGAGCGTGTCAATGCCTTTAAAATGGCAAAACGCAGAAAAGGGCGGGCAGCCTAAAAAATTAAAAACGGGATTTCTTCCCGTTTTTTTATAATTAAATGGATCTGTCATTTTTTTACAAAAAAATCAAAAAAAATATTGTTTTTCTGTCAGAAGTGGTGTATGAAATATATCATCATTAAACAATTACTTTAAAGAAAGGCATTATATGTTGAAATTAACACGATTAAAAAGACTGATGAATGCATTTACATCAGATATGGCCATTGATTTAGGAACGGCCAATACCTTAGTTTATGTCCGTGGCAGAGGCGTTGTTTTAAATGAACCGTCTGTGGTGGCGTTGGCTGAGGCTCGTGGTAAAAAACATGTTATTGCCGTTGGGAATGAAGCCAAACAAATGCTGGGACGTACGCCGGGGCAAATTCAAGCTATTCGCCCCTTAAGAGATGGGGTGATTGCCGACTTTGATGTGGCCGAGGAAATGATTCGTCGTTTTATTCAAAAAGCCATCGGTCATAATTCTTTTTGTCGTCCGGTAATTGTGATTTGTGTGCCGTCTGGTTCTACGGCTGTGGAACGTCGTGCTATTCAAGAGGCCGCCGAAAATTCCAGAGCCAGAAAAGTATTTTTAATAGAAGAACCAATGGCTGCCGCTTTGGGGGCAGGATTGCCGGTAAATGAACCGTCCGGTAGCATGGTGGTTGATATCGGTGGTGGTACAACTGAGGTTGCCGTGATGAGTTTGGGCGGTATTGTGTATGCTCGTTCCGTGCGTGTTGGTGGGGATAAAATGGATGAAGCCATTATTTCCTATATTCGCAGGAATCACAACTTGTTAATTGGGGAGGCCTCTGCCGAACGGATTAAAAAGGCTATTTCTGCTGCCTCTATTCCAGAGGATGGAGAGGGTAAAACCATTTCCGATAAAGGGCGTGATTTAATGAATGGTGTACCGAAAGAAATTGTTGTGACGGAACGTCAAATGGCCGAAGCTTTGTCAGAACCGGTCAGTCAGATTGTAGAGGCTGTTAAGGTGGCTTTAGAACATACAGATCCGGAATTGGCCTCCGATATTGTTGATAGAGGTATTATGTTAACCGGAGGCGGCGCTTTATTACGTCGGTTGGATGAAGTGTTGCGTGATGCAACGGGATTACCGGTATCTGTTGCCGAGCGGGCTTTACAATGTGTGGCTTTGGGTACAGGTAAGGCATTGGAAGAAATTAATAAATTTGAAAATATTTTGACCAGTATGTATTAATATTTGGAAAGAAGAACGATAAATGGAAAATAAATTTTTTCGTTTAAAAAAATTAAAGGCGCAAGTCAAACTGTTTGCGCCCGTTCTTTTTTTAATTATTGCTTTAGGATTAATTGGAATTGGCGTATCTAAAAATCCGTATATGGTTCGGATTAAAAATAAGACTGCTGATGCCATTATGCCGGTGGTGCATGTAATCGGTGCTCCGGTGCGATGGGGAAAATCAGCTATTGGTGGTGTTCGGGATATATTGACGGTATATTCACAAAACAAACAATTACGAGAGGAAAATCAACTGTTAATTGGATGGAAAAATACGGCCTTAAAATTAGCGGCAGATAAAAAGGAATTGGAAAAAGCCTTAAATTATGTTCCCTCTAAAGAGGTATCTTATTTAACCGCACGGATTATGGCCGATACTGGAGGAACATTCGCCAGAACGTTGATTGTGCAAGCCGGTTCTGAAAATGGCTTGAAAAAAGGGGCAGTTGCTGTTTTCCCCGAAGGAATGTTAGGACGTATTGTTGAAGTTGGTACTTCTGTCAGTCGTTTATTGGAATTAACGGATTATACTTCCCGTATCCCTGTTATGGTTGGTAAAGAACGTTTTTTATGTATTCTAACCGGTGATAATACCGATTATCCAAAGTTAATTTCTATTCCGGAGGGGGCCGAAATTTCTGTCGGAGATAGAGTGATTACATCCGGTCATGCCGGTGTGTTTCCATCTGGTATAGCTATTGGGACAGTTATATCAGTTGATGGAGAAATTGCTGTGCAACCGTATGTCAATGCTAAAACAAATGAATTTGTTCGGTTGGTTGATTTCGGATTGGATGATACCTTAATTAAAGAAGAAACATGTGAATGTCCGGCCGATGAGTAAAGTATTATCCACTTTTAAATATGCGTTGCCGACACTGTTATGTGTGTTGTTGGTTATGTTTAACGTGATGCCGTTTTCATTGAATCCATACTATCGGATGCCGATACCGTTTGTGTTGAGTATTATTTTTTATTATGCCGTTTTTCATCCGGCGGTTTTAAATGTGATATGTGTTTTTTTTATAGGCGTGTTTGCCGATACTTTAATGAGTACTCCTTTCGGTTTGCAGACATTTTTTTACGTTCTTATCTTTTTTATCGCTAATTTAAACAGACGTTATTTTTTAACGCTTAATTTTGCGGATTTTTGGATGTCATATGCTTTGGTTTGCGGCGGTGTTTTATTGTTGATGTATTTGTTTTTTATGCTGATTTCTTTATCTATTCCACCGTTTCTTCCTATTATTTTTCAATATAGTGTGTTGGTCTTGACTTATCCGGTGATGGCATGGGTATGTGGTTGGCTCAATTTAAAGATTGGGAGGCCTTAAATGACAGTTTGGCGTTTTGAACGAACTCATGTCTTAATAAAACGGGTTATTTTCTTAAGCTGTTTCTTTTTTGTTTTATTTTGTATTTTGGCCGGTCGGTTATTTTATCTACAGGTTTTACAAGGGGAAAAATATTTGCTTTTGGCCGAAAAGAATAGGTTGTCCGTTCGTTTGACCTTAGCTCCTCGTGGTTATATTTATGACAGAAATGGTGTGAAATTAGCCGAAAATAAAAAAACATTCCAAGCCGTTTTAATTAAAGAACAAGCAAAAGATTATAAAAAAACACTGAAACGCTTTAATGACTTATTACCTTTGGATGAGGATGAAAATAAACGTATTGAACGGGATATTTCTCGTAAACGGGCCTTTATGCCGGTACGGATTAAAGATAATTTGACTTTTGAGGAAATGTCTTTATTGCAACTTAATGCACCGGATTTAGACGGCATTGTGATTGAAGAGGGGATTAACCGATATTATGGGGCTGGCGACAGTTCAACGCATGTTGTGGGGTATGTTTCCTTGCTTAACGATAAAGACTTAGAAGGAGATAAAGAAAATCCGCTGTTTGATTTACCAGGGTATCGTATTGGCCGGCTGGGGATTGAGCAAGCTTTTGAAGAAAAATTACAAGGAAAACCTGGTATCAGAAAAACGGAAGTGAATGTTTATGGTCGTTCTGTTAGGGTATTGGAAGATACACCGCCTGTTCCGGGGGAAGATGTCCATTTAACAATTGACAGTCGTTTGCAAAAATATGGATTGGAAATTTTTGGTAAAGAATCCGGCTCATTGATTTTAACAGATGTTCGTACTGGTGAAATTTTATCATTGGTTTCGGCTCCGTCTTTTGATCCGAATTTGTTTACAGTTCCGTTGTCGGTTAAAAATTGGAAAAAATTATCTGAAAATCCCAAAACACCTTTGCAAAATAAAGCTATTGCCGGTTTATATTCGCCGGGGTCTACATTTAAAATTATTTTAACTTTAGCGGGATTGGGCGGTAAAGATATGACGGCGAATACTCGGGTCAAATGTACAGGGAGAACAAAGCTTGGGAATCAATTGTTTCACTGTTGGAAACGGGCTGGTCATGGTCCGGTTAATGCTGTAGAGGCCTTAAAACACTCCTGTGACGTTTTTTATTATGAAAAATCTCAAGATATTGGTGTGGATAAAATTGTGGATATGGCGAATAAGTTAGGTTTTGGACGGTTAACGGGTATTGAACTCGCTGGAGAAAAAAAAGGGTTGTTGCCGTCTCGTGAGTGGAAAGAAGCCGTAAAGGGTGATGGGTGGCGTATGGGGGATACGCTTAACTTGAGTATTGGTCAGGGTTTTTTGAATGCCACACCGGTTCAATTGGCTAAAATGATAACGGTCGTTGCAAATGGTGTAAATGACGTGCCGTTAACATTGATTAAAAAAGAGACAAAAGCAACTGATAACGTATCACTTTTAGGGATACCTAAGTCCCATTTAAATGTGGTGTATAAAGGGATGAATGCTGTCGTAAATGAAAAAGAAGGGACGGCATACGGTTCAAGATTTACCTATAAAGGGCAAAAAATGGCCGGTAAGACGGCTAGTACGCAAGTACGTCGTATCAGCTTAAAAGAACGCCAAGAGGGGATTAAATCTCAAGATGAACTGCCTTGGAAATATCGTGATCATGCCATGTTTGTGGCCTTTGCTCCGGTAAATAAACCACGCTATGCTGTCGCTGTTGTTGTAGAACACGGAGGAGGGGGAGCCAAAACCGCCGCTCCGATTGCCTCAAAAATGTTGCAAGAAGTTTTACGGTTAGAATATGACGATGCTCAAAAGAAAAAGGAAACTAAAAAGTGAGTTTTTTTAAGGATAGAAACTGTTATTTAAAAAATTATAATCTATCGTTGATGGATAAGATACGGTTGTTTTCTTGGCCGTTTTTAGCCTTGATTTGTTTAGTTGTTTTTATTGGATTGATGTTATTGTATTCGGCTGGCAATGGGAATTGGGATCCGTGGGCCAGTAAACAATTTTTACGTTTTTTGATGAGCTTAGGCATTTTATTTTTCATATCACTGACAAATTTACGATTATGGATGAAGTATGCTTATGTGATTTATGCGATGGCCTTGATTTTGCTTGTCGGTGTGGAATTTTTTGGTCATGTCGGTATGGGGGCTCAACGGTGGTTGAATTTAGGATTTGTCAAGGTTCAACCGTCTGAAGTGATGAAAATTGCCTTAGTACTGGCATTGGCCAGGTATTTTCATGGGGCAAGTTTAGATGAAGTACGCTCTATTCGTTTTATGATACCCCCTTTAATGCTGATGGGTATGCCTGTGGCTCTTATTTTATTGCAACCCGATTTGGGAACGGCTTTAATGCTGGTGTTTGCATCGGTGGCTTTGTTTTTCTTAGTAGGTGTTCAAATTTGGAAATTCGTTGTTGTCGGTGTTGGCGGCTTAATATCCATACCCGTTTTATGGATGTGCTTACATGATTATCAAAAACAACGTGTGCTAACCTTTTTAAATCCGGAAAGTGATCCCAGAGGGGCCGGATACCATATTATGCAATCCAAAATTACATTAGGATCCGGAGGTGTTTTCGGCAAAGGTTTTATGGAAGGAACACAAAGTCGGTTGAATTTCTTGCCGGAAAAACAAACAGACTTTATTTTTACGGTTTTGTCCGAAGAATTCGGTTTAGTTGGTTCATTATTTTTATTATTTTTATATGGCGTTATTATTGCGTATGGTTTTATTATTGGGCTCAGATGTAATAACTTTTTCGGTAAATTATTGGCGTTTGGTTTGACAATTAACTTTGCGTTATATGTTTTTATTAATATGGGAATGGTCATGGGATTAATGCCGGTAGTTGGTGTACCCTTACCATTGGTATCATATGGTGGAACGGCAATGTTAACGTTGTTTTTTGGGTTCGGGTTGATAGAATGTGTTAACATTAACCGAGAAATGGTTATCGGACGCAGAGGATCCATTGATGATGAATGAAATTGACAGCTTTTTAGATACCGCTTTTTCAGCCTATAATGAAGGGCGATTTGATGAGGCCGAGGAGTTGGTTCGTCGTGTCTTAAATATTGAACCCACGCATGGGGACGGATTGTATCTATTGGGATTACTTGCCTTTCAATCCGGTGCTTTAGAGCCGGCATCTGATTTGTTGTATCAAGCCGTGAAATTATATCCAACCCAAGATAATTATGCATTAGCATTGGCCTCAGTTTTACAAAAACAAGGGCGTTTAGATGAGGCTTTGTCATTTTATGAAAAGTATAAAGACAATATGATGGTATTGGCTCAAATCGGACTGATTTATGCTCAAAAGGGGCAAGCCGATTGGGCCACTTCTGCTTTTCAAAAAGTTATTGAAACAGATAAAAGTATTGCAGAGGCCTTTATTGGGTTGGCAATATTGGCTCAAAAACAAAATGATTTTGAAAAAGGTGAAAACTTATTATTACAGGCGCCCCAAACACCGGATGTGTTGTATCACTTAGCTGTTTTATATCGGCATAAAGGGCAATTGCAAAAAGCGTCAGACGCTATAGATAAAGCTTTAGATATGCTGAAAAATCATGCATATTTAAATGAAAAAGGATTGATTTTAGAAAACTTGGGACAAGAAGATAAGGCTCTTGAATTATATTTATCTGCGACGAACAGTAATGCGTACTATGCTGATGCGTTTGCGAATCAAGGAAATATTTATTTAAAAAAAGGTCAGGAGGATTTGGCCGAAGATGCCTATAAACGAGCAATCAATCTAGATAACCGGTTCTTTATGGCTCATCATAATTTAGCGACATTGTTGTATCGTCAAGGGCGAAAATACGAAGCCTTAGATCATTATCAAGAGGCTGTGATTATTGATCCGAAAAATATGTCTGCCGTTTATAATTTGGGCGTTATTCAAGAAGATGTAGGGGAATATTCTGAGGCAGCAGGATTGTATTTTAATGCATTGGTCGGAGGGTTTGATAATCCGGCTTTGGAATTTCGTATTGCCAGTGTTTTAGAGCGGTTATTTAAATTATCAAAAGATGGTAAAAAACAGGCTCTTGATTTTGTAAAAGGGTGGGTAAAACACTTTCCGGATAGTGTCGTGGCATTACATACATTGACGGCTTTAACGGGCAAAAAATCATCAACTGATGCAAGTGTGGCAGAGGCCTATGCCAAAAAATTATATGATGTTTTTGCCACCGAATATGATGAAAAAATGGAAAAATTAGAGGCCAGCGCTTTGGACGAAATCCTCAAAATAGTATCTGAAAAACAATTTAAAAAAGTATTGGATTTGGCTTGTGGAACAGGTAGTTTTGGTAAAAAGTTAAAGCAAAACTTTAACTCATTAATCGGGGTGGATATTTCCCAAAATATGCTGGATATTGCCCACATAACGGGTGTATATGATAAATTGATTTGTTCATCGGTGTCTGAGTATTTAAAATCATCAAAAGATACCTTTGATTTAATCGTAGCATTGGAATTGACGGGGTATTTAGATAATCTGTCCGATTTATTACAAGGGGTAAAATCGCATTTAGTGCCCGATGGGATGTTTATTTTTTCCATTGAATACCCAACCGATAAAAACGATACCGAGTTATCCACGAATGGGCGTTATTTATATAGTTTAGAGTTTACTCAATCAGCTTTGGAAAAAGCCGGTTTCAAAACGGTTGAAATAAAAGAAATAAATCTACGTCGTGAAGAAACTGGTTATGCAAAAGGGGCAGTTTTAGTCGCTACCCCTCAATGATATTTTATTGAATATTTTTTAACCACTCTGTTAGTGCCTCATAAGCCCTAGACGTATACAGTTTCTTTTTATCTGCGCCTTTGATTTTTTTACCGTTTTGCAATCGTTCCACCGGTGGAAAAATACCAAAGTTAATATTCATGGGTTGGAACGTTGTATCATTGGCCTCAATCGTAATATGGCGGAGCATTGCCCCTAATGCTGTTTCGGCCGGTGGTAAAGGCATATCGGGATTAGCTGTCAATAACCCCGCCAATAACCCAACTGAGGCACTTTCAATATAGCCTTCACAGCCTGTAATTTGACCGGCCAAACGAATATGAGGAGCCGCCTTTAATCTGAGAGTTTCATCCAATACTTTCGGTCCACATACAAACGTATTACGGTGAATACCACCCAATCTGGCAAATTCGGCATTGGCCAGCGCCGGTATCATTTTAAAGATTTCTTTTTGAGCCCCGTATGTTAGTTTTGTTTGAAAACCGACCAAGTTCATTAGGGTGCCTTGTTTGTTTTCTTTTCTGAGTTGTACAACGGCAAAAGGCCGGCGATTATCTTCGTGTGGATTGCGCAGTCCAACCGGTTTCATCGGTCCGAACAATAACGTTTGACGACCACGCTCTGCCATGACTTCAATTGGCAAACATCCTTCAAAGTAGGGGGTATTTTTTTCCCATTCTTTAAAATCCACTTTTTCACCGGCAAGCAACGCATCAATAAAGGCATTATATTCATCTTTGCTTAAAGGACAATTTAAATAATCCGTGCCGTCACCCTTATCATAACGGGATTGATACCAAGCTTTGCTCATATCTACACTGTCAGTATAAACGATTGGCGCAATTGCATCAAAAAAGTGCATGGAGTCTGTGCCGGTTAAAGTCATTAACTCATCGGCTAATTTATCTCCGGTTAATGGACCGGTCGCCAAAATAACCGGTTCAGAGCTATCTAACGGTAAATCGGCTTCTTTAATTTCTAAGGTAAAATTCGGATGAGATTTTAAAGTATCCGTAATCATCTTTGCAAATTCTTCACGATTAACGGCTAAAGCGCCACCAGCCGGTACAGCCGTTTTATCGGCACAGCTCATAATCAGCGAATCGCAACGGCGCATTTCTTGATGTAACAGGCCAACGGCATTGGTTTCGGCGTCGTCCGACCGTAAAGAGTTAGAACAAACCAACTCTCCAAATAAATCGGTTGAGTGAGCCGGCGTTTGTTTAATCGGTCTCATTTCAATCATATGAACGGCAAATCCACGTTTTAATAATTGCCAAGCGGCTTCAGATCCTGCAAGTCCTGCCCCGATAATCGTTATTTTTTGTGTCATTTTACTCTTTCCTTTTTTTATAAAATCTGCTATACCATATTTATGCGAAAAAGGAAATTATTTTTATGTGCCTTTTTAACTTTTTTTGTGCTACCGGTTTGTGCAAATGAACCGGCAAAGACAAAAGAGTTATCGTTTCCGGCCAAGATACCGCTTAAAACTATTTCTGAATTTAATGCTGCTAATCCGGTGGCTAATATTGTAAAAGATGATGATTACTGGGATTTAGCATGGCATGCTAAGGTGGCCGATTATGGTGATATGCATAGCCAGTTTGTATTGGCTGAGGCTTATGAATTTGGCAAAAACACAAAACAAAATCCGAAAAAATCCCTTGCTTATTATAAAAAGGCCGCGCAACAAGGTCATTTTGAAGCGTGTATGCGTTTGGGTAAAATTTATACCGAAAATAAATGGGTTCAGGTAGATTTAGAACAAGCAGAGTTTTGGTATGAACAGGCGGCTAAAAACGGATATGTTCCGGCTCAAATGAAGTTGTCTGATATGATGTGGCATAAAAAAAATCCCGATTATGAAATGGCTTATTATTGGTTAGCCCGAGCGACAGGGCAGTTGTTTCCGCATGAAGTGGATTTAGAAAGTCGTTCGCCTCAGTTGGTTGAACTGGCCGATCTTATGACACCGGAAGAATATGAAACCGTTTTAAAACGCCTTGAGGAGACCAAATGAAACCGTTGTTTTTGGCTCCAATGGCCGGTATTACCGATAAACCTTTTCGTCAAATGGTCCGTAAATTTGGGAAACAGACACTATTTACGGAAATGGTGGGGGTAGAAAGCTTACTTCGTTCGCATCCGGTTACAAAAAAAATGATGCAAGTTGCCGATGAAGAAAATATTGTCGTTCAACTGGTTGGACCGGATGCTGTTCATGTAGCACAGGCAGCCAAAATTGCTGAGGATATGGGAATACGTGCCATTGATATCAATATGGGCTGTCCGGTTAAAAAACTCATTAGCAATTATTCGGGGGCTAAATTGATGTTAGAACCTGAACGAGCAGCCGATATTGTAAATACTGTGTCCAATGCCGTTAACATTCCGGTATCCGTTAAAATGCGTCTTGGATGGGATGAAAAACGTCAAAATGCGATTGAGTTTGCTCGTCTGATGTTTCAATCGGGGGCTTCTCGTTTAACCGTTCACGGACGCACCAAAGACCAAGGATACTCGGGTTAGGCTGATTGGCAGGCAATTGCCGAGGTAAAGAGGGCTGTATCCATTCCGGTGATTGCTAATGGGGATATTGTGGATAGAGAGTCTGCGTTATCAGCCGAAAGTATAACCGGCGCTGATGGCTTAATGATTGGGCGCGGGGCTTTAGGGCGCCCTTGGATATTATCCGAAATTGAAACGGGTAAAAAACCGGAATTTGATTTGGCTGATTTGGTGTTGGAACATTTGGATTTAATGTTGGATTACTATGGACTGCACGGATTAAAGGTTGCCCGTAAACATATTGCTTGGTATGCGAAGGGGAAAAAAGGTCTTGCAGAGTTTTGTCAAAAGGTGTATGTTGAAACAGATTTAAAAAAAGTTAAACTGATGATTAAAGACTTTTTTGAAGGCGAGGGGTAAATGAAAATTATTATTGCAGGGGCTGGCCAAGTTGGGATTGCGTTGGCAAAGTATTTGCGTGAAGAAAATCATGATATTGTTTTAATTGATAAAGATGCCGATAAATTGGGTAATCTCAGCGAACAATTGGATATTCAAACAATTGTAGGGTCTTCGGCTTACCCTAGTATTTTGGACAAGGCCGGTGGGATGCATGCCGATGTTTTTTTGGCCGTTACTGGTAATGATGAAACAAACATTGTGGCTTGTGGTGTGGCAAAATCCGTTTTTAATATTCAAAAACGCATTGCCAGAATTTCATCCGGTGAATATTTACAACCCAAATATAAAACATTTTTGCAAGAACAATCCATTGAGTATGTGATTTCTCCAGAAGTTGAAACCGTTAATCGTATTATGCAAATTTTACCGTTAACAAATGCGGTTGAAATGGTGCCGATGTCGGATGGTTTGGTGCGTTTTGTCGGGGTAAAATGTAAAAAAACATCACCGATGGTGGGAAAATCCGTTGCTGAGATTCATAATAATTTTGAAGGATTGTCCGTCAAGGTTGTTGCAATTAATCGTCGTTTTCGGGTCATGCCATTAAAAGAAACTATCGTTCGGGCAGGGGATGAAGTTTATTTTGTTATTGATAAACGTCATTTGGTTCAGGCTTTGGATATTTTGGGATACGAAAACGATTCGCCAAAATATGTGATTATTTTCGGTGGCGGTCGGATAGGGTCCCAGTTAGCCAGAGCTTTGGAACAAGATACGATTTCGCATAATGTAACGATTGTGGAAAAAAATGAAGAACGGGCCAGATTTTTGGCAGAGCGTATGCAAAATACGTTAATTATTAATGGGGATGGATTAGATGAAACATTGGTGGAAGAGCTCAATTTGAAAAATTACGGCTTTGCTATGACCACAACTCATAGTGATGAAAACAATATTTTATTGTCATTATTGGCAAAACGAAACGGTATTCCACGAACTTGTGCACTGATTCAAAATGATTTATATGATGCTTTGTTATCCGGATTAGGAGTAGATACAACAATAGATCCGAATGCTGCTATGGTATCATCTATTTTACAACATATTCGCAAAGGCCGTATTAAAAACGATTACTTCTTGCAATCAGGAATTGGAGAGGTATTGGAAATTGAAGCCTTAAAAACATCCAAAATTACAAAATCTCCATTGGGTAAGATTTCTTTGCCGGACGGTGTTGTTATTGGCGGTGTAATACGAGGGGATTTATTTTTAATGCCCAATAAAGATTTAATTGTCCAAGAAAAGGATCGTGTTATCGTTTTTGTGGAACGGGGATATGTTGGTGAAGTTGAAAAATTATTTTCTGTCGGATTTGCCTTTTTTTAAAAGATGAATAATATAACGAAACTTTGTGGTATACCGGTTGGATATGAAGCCTGTGTCTTTGAAAAGATTTTGAAAAAAAATCCTTGTGTGTTGTATATTGTGCGGGATGAGGCTCGTTTACAATCTTTAAAAGACCTATTTTCTTTGATTTTACCGACGATACCGATTTTATCGTTTCCGTCTTGGGATACGGTGCCGTACGACCGAGTAGCTATGTCGCCGGATATTGAAGGGACAAGAATTGATACACTCTCTCATTTAGCGCAAGGTGGTTTAACAAAAGGTATTGTTTTAACAACGGCCGCTGCCATTATGCAACGAGTACCGGAGCGGACATTTTTTAAGGAATCCTCTTTAACGTTAAAAGAGGGTGATACAATTTCCTTTGATGCGTTAAAAACATTTTTATCCAAAAATGGATATAAAAATACCTCATCTGTTATGGAAACGGGGGAATATGCCATCAGGGGCGGATTAGTGGATTTATGGCCGGCTGGTTTTACCTCACCTCTTAGAATAGATTTTTTCGGTGATGAAGTTGATTCCATTCGTCAGTTTGATGCCATTACCCAGTGCAGTGGGTCTAAAGTAGAAAAGTTATCCTTAAAACCAATGCGTGAGTTTGCTCTTAATGACCAGTCCATTTCCTTGTTTCGGTCCCGTTATCGTGATATGTTTGGCGTAGGGCGAGAAGATACGCTGTATGAGTCTGTATCACATGGCAGATATACCCAAGGGTTAGAACACTTTTTGCCTTTATTTCACGATAAAATGGAAACTTTGTTTGATTATGTGCCGGATTTCACTGTCGTATCCGATTATGGATTAGCAGACGCCCTTAATGCCCGTCATGAGCAGGTTATGGAATATTATGAGGCCAGATGCGAGGCTTTAAAGGACGGTTTCGGAACAAGTAAATATTATCCGATTGCCCCTGATTTATTCTTTTTGTCGCCAGATGAGATGACAGAAAAACTGTTAACCTTTAATTGTATATCATTTTCGCCGTTTGTTGAACCCAATATGACCGATATGAAAGGGCGTTCCTCAAAAGATTATGTGGATATTCGTGTTCGGTCTGGTGAAGATGTGATGGGATATGTGGCAGATGATATACGGGCCAGTTCAAAACACGTTGTCATAACGGCGGCAACCGGTGGCTCTGTGGATCGTATCGTTGGATTGCTCAGAGAAAAACAATTATCCGTTCCCGAAGCGCGCACTTGGAAAGAGGTTATAAATGCTAAAGTATCCTCTCTTGTTGCACCATTTGAAAAAGGCTTTCAAGATGATAAAGTATGGGTGTTGACCGAAACGGATATTTTCGGTGAACGCATTATCCGAACGCCTAAACGTAAAAAAAATACGAATTATATTACGGATATTACGGCGCTTAATGTGGGTGATTTGGTTGTACACACCGTGCATGGTATCGGTCGTTTTGATGGATTAATTACACTGCAAATCGGTGGGGCAGCCCACGATTGTTTAAGGGTTTTATATGACGGTGGCGATAAATTATTTGTGCCGGTGGAAAATTTAGATGTTTTATCCCGTTACGGTAATGAAGGGGGTAGCTTAGATAAATTGGGGTCTCAGGCCTTTACGAATCGCAAAGAACGGGTTAAAAAAGACCTGTTTGCGATGGCTGGGCAATTAATTGAAATTGCTTCAAAACGAGAGCTCAATCAAATGCCGAAAATTTTGGCGCCTCATGGTATGTATCAAGAATTTTGTGCCAGATTTCCTTATACCGAAACGGATGATCAACTGCATACCATTGCCGATATTGAAAGTGATTTGGCCAAGGGGCGTCCAATGGATAGATTGGTGTGTGGTGATGTCGGATTTGGTAAAACCGAGGTGGCTATGCGGGCTGCCTTCTTGGCGGCCATGAATGGTGAGCAGGTAGCAATGATAGCCCCAACGACATTGTTGGCTCGTCAGCATGCTTACAATTTTGCTGAACGGTTTAAAAACTTTCCGATTCGGATTGGGGCGTTGTCTCGCTTGGTCAGTTCTCATGATGCAAAATTGGTTAAGGATGAACTGGAAAAGGGGACGTTAGATATTGTTGTCGGGACTCATTCTTTATTAAGTCAATCCATTAAGTTTAAACGATTAGGCCTCGTCATTATTGATGAAGAACAACATTTTGGTGTGAAACATAAAGAACGACTAAAACAACTTAAAACCGGTGTTCATGTGTTGACATTGACGGCAACACCTATCCCCAGAACCTTGCAATTATCGTTGGCAGGGGTGCGAGAACTCAGTATTATTGCTACGCCACCGGTTGATAGATTGGCCGTTAAGACATTTGTAACACCGTTTGATGCGGTGATTATTAAGGAGGCTATTTTACGGGAACACTTCCGTGGGGGGCAAACCTTTTTTGTGTGTCCCAGAATTTCGGATATGAACGAAGTTGAGGATATCTTGCGCAAATTGGTACCGGATGTAAAAGTGGTTAAAGCGCATGGGCAAATGGCTGCCGGTCAGCTAGAAAAAATTATGACGGATTTTGCCGATAAAAAATATGATATACTGCTTGCCACCAGTATTATTGAATCCGGTCTTGATATGCCGTCCGTTAATACCATGATTGTGTATCGGGCGGATATGTTTGGACTAGCAGCTCTTTATCAATTACGTGGCCGAGTGGGGCGAGGTAAACTGCGGGCCTATGCTTATTTGACGACGCCACCTCATCAAAGATTATCCGAAACGGCACAAAAACGGTTGAATGTCATGCAAAGTTTGGATTCTCTTGGGGCAGGTTTTACGCTTGCCAGTCATGATTTGGATATCCGTGGGGCAGGGAACTTACTGGGGCAAGAACAATCCGGTCATATTCGTGAAATCGGTGTGGCGCTGTATCAAAAAATGTTGGCCGATGCGGTGAAAAAATTACGGTATGAAAAACAAAATACGGCTGGTGTCCCAACTCAACCCGATGATGATTTTTCACCGCAAATTTCCATCGGTTTGCCTGTACTCATTCCGGATACCTATGTGGCGGATTTGGATGTACGTATGGAATTATATCGGCGTATCGGTGATATAGAAATACCGGAGGAAATAGACTCTTTGCGTGCCGAATTGGTGGACAGATTCGGGGCTTATCCTGTTGAGGTTGATAATTTACTGAATACGGTATCTTTAAAATTATTGGCTAAAAAAGCGCATATTGATCGGATAGATGCGGGACCAAAGGGGGCTAATATCTCGTTTTATCAGAACATTTTCCCAAATCCGGCGGGATTGGTGGATTATATATCCAAACAAATGGGGACCATTCGTATTAAACCGGACCAAAAACTGCTTGTGATGAGGCCTTGGGATAAACCGACAGACCGATTGGCCGGCGTACAAAAAATCGTTCAAAAAATTGCCGAGATAGCAATTATGTAATTAAAATGCATAAAACAGGTAAAATCCCCTTGAAAAGAGGATGAATTTTGGGTATAATTCGCCTGACCGGTTATTAAGAGCCGGTTTGTTATAATAAGAAAGGAAAATAAAATGGCTTTACAAAATACAAGAGCAAACAACTATCCCGAATGGTATCAAAATGTGATAACGGCTGCCGATATGGCGGAATTATCTCCATCTCCAGGATGTATGGTTGTAAAGCCGTGGGGATATGGTATTTGGGAACGCATTCAACGCTTGCTTGATGATAAGTTTAAGGAAACAGGACATGAAAATTGTTATTTCCCATTGTTTATTCCTTTGTCATTTTTCCAAAAAGAAGCCGACCATGTAGAAGGTTTTGCCAAAGAAATGGCTGTGGTAACGCATTCCAGAGTAACTTCAGTTGATGGTACGTTGGTACCAGCCTCTGCCTTGGAAGAACCGCTTATCGTGCGTCCGACATCTGAGGCAATTATTGCGGAATCTTTTTCCAAATGGATTAAATCTTATCGTGATTTGCCGGTCATGATTAACCAATGGGCCAATGTGGTGCGTTGGGAAATGCGTCCTCGTATTTTCTTGCGGACTCGTGAATTTTTGTGGCAAGAAGGGCATACCGCTCATGCGACCTATGATGAAGCGCAAGCCGAGGCAAAACAAATGTTGAAAGTTTATGTAGACTTTGCCCAAAATTGTTTGGCAATTCCGGTTATTCCGGGGGTAAAACCGGAACATGAAAAATTTCCGGGGGCAGTGGATACTTACACCTTTGAACCGATGATGCAAGACGGTCGTGCTTTACAAGCCGGTACCTCACACTTTTTAGGCCAAACATTTGCTAAATCTGCCAATATTAAGTTCCAAAATAAAAATGGTGAGTGGGAATACGCTTATACGACATCTTGGGGCGTTACAACCCGTTTGATTGGGGGTATGGTTATGTCTCATGCCGATGATGAAGGTATGGTTGTTCCACCGGTGATGGCACCATATCAAGTTGTTATTGTACCGATGTTGAAAGATCCGGCTAAGGTTGATGCTGTGATGGCTTATGCCGAAAAAGTTCGCGCGACAATTGCTTCGCAAATGGCATTTGATGAAAAAATTCGTGTCAAAGTGGATACACGGGATAAAAACTCAACGGATAAATATTGGGAATGGGCCAGAAAAGGCGTGCCGGTCATTGTTGAAGTTGGTCCTCGTGATATGGATGGCAACAACGTAATGGTGCGTGAGCGGTTGAAACTCGGAACGCCCGAGGGAAAACAAGTTCAATCTTATGATGACTTTACCTCTACAATTGCTGAACGGTTGACGGCTATTCAAAATACAATGTTTGAAACGGCCAAAAAACGGCTGTATGATAACTTACGGACGGATATTAAAACGCCCCAGGAAATGCAAGAATACTTTAAAAACCAAAATGTATGGTTGGGCTCTGATAAACCGAAAGTGGCGTTTGTGCGTGGTAAATGGAGCGGTGATGAAGAAACCTTAGAAAAAATGAAGGAAATGAAAATCACTATTCGCTGTATTCCGTTTGATCAATCCGAAACAGAAGGTGTTTGTTTGATTTCCGGTAAACCAGCCACAATGGATGTGATTTACGCTCGTAGTTATTAAGGATTATAAATAAAAAGGACTCCTACCGGTTGGTGGGAGTTTTTTTATAATAAAACAAAAAAAATATTGCAATATAGTATCCGTTTTGATAGAGTAAAAAACGGAATGACAGAACGCGCATTCTAAGGCGTAAGAACCTTTTTCAAAAAAACGTATCCCTAAAAGGGATAGATTATCGCTTTCCGGCAAGGCTGGAGGGCGGTAAAATAGGCGATTGCTCAATATACCGCGCTATTTTTTGTTTTTTTGAATAGTTCTTAACTTCCAGCCACCCTCAGCGTTCAGGTGGTGTTTTTTTTGGAGAATTATGATGAAACAAAACTACGAATCCGGTCGCAGTATGGTGGAAATGCTTGGAACACTTGCGATTATCGGTGTGTTATCTATTGGTGGTATTGCCGGATATTCCTATGGTATGGATAAATATCGAGCGAATGAAACAATAAATGATGTAAATATGCGAGGTATTGATTTAGTGCGTCAAGCGGCGATGGGACAAACACTATCGTTATCCGAATGGCCGACAGT
>JAFTHM010000056.1 GCA_017457425.1 Alphaproteobacteria bacterium | reverse complement strand
GTGGTAATGAAGTCCAAAAAGGCTATGATAAATACTACACGCCAGAAACAGCTGCCAAAAATAAGGAAATGAGAAAATTCTTAAAAGAGGCCGAAGAAAAAGGTGATGTTATTCAAATGGAAATCTTTGCCATTCAATTGGAAGGCAGAAAATGTTTAGCCTATATAGACGGTACCGGCCAACCAATCGGTCGTGAACAATCAAAAGGGGCATGGGAAAAAGCATTAGAAAATACAAAGAATGTTTCAAATGACGATAAAGCCATTGCAACACCAATTGAACAAACGGCTGAAGAAGCTGTTGCAGTACCGCCTGTTGTACCACAAGTACAAGAAGAAACGGTTGCGACACCTATCGTTCCGCCAATGCAAGAAGAAACGGCCGAAGTACCGGCAGCTCCGGCATTAACAGAGGCCGAGCAAAAAGCGGTAGAGGCTATCGTCAATCCAGAGGCGACATCCAGTGGCGTTGAAGCCGAAATTCAAAAGGATATGTTAAAATCGGCCGGTATAGAAACCGCACCGAAAAAAAGTGTACGAGAAACCTTAATGGATATTGCAAAATTGAATTTGCTGAGAAGGGACACAGATAAAACTTCTGCCTCCTCCCTCAAAAAAGAACCTCAAGATAAACAACCGTTTTTCAATGGGTTATTCAAGAAAAGAGGGCAAGACAAATAAAATTCTTGCATGATGGGATAGGCTTTGGTACAATGACCAAAGCCTATTTTTTATGGAGACTGTTAGAATGAAAATCGTTTCGTGGAATGTTGCCTCAGTGCGTGCAAGGATGGAACCCCTTAGTCGTTTTTTATCCGAATATGCCCCCGACATCGTTTTATTACAGGAAATCAAAGCCACCGATGAAACCTTTCCGTTTTTTGATTTTCAACTGGCCGGATATACCAGTGTCATTTGCGGACAAAAATCGTATAACGGCGTAGCGATTTTATCTAAGCTGCCAATTAAACGGGTGCAAACACACTTACCCTCTTTAACCGAAGCAGACCCACAAGCACGCTTTATTGAAGCCGTTTTATCCGATGATACGCATATTATTTGTGTGTATATTCCAAACGGTAATCCGCCAGCAAATAATCCTTTGGATACCTCTCGGTTAGAATATAAACTGAGATGGATGGAGGCGTTAAAGTGTTATATTCAATCACTCCTGAAAGACAAAAAGCCCGTTATTTTAGGCGGGGATTTTAATGTCATTGTCAAAGACAGTGATGTTTATAATCCCGACTTGTACCGCAATAATGCCTTAATGGTACCACCGGTCAGAGAAAAATTCAATCAGCTATCTGCCCTGCCCCTGACAAATGTGATACGCCATTTTCATCCCGAAGACCATTATTATTCGTTTTGGGATTTTATGGGAGGAGCTTATCCACGCAACTTAGGGATGTTATTGGATTATTTTTTTGTCAGCTATAATATTGCCCAAGGGTTAACCAACGGCGGTGTGTATAAAGAGGTCCGAGGATGGCCAAAAACGTCAGATCATGCCCCTATTTGGTTTGAATTTGATTAAATTTGGATAACACAAGGAAGCTGGGCAAAAACAAGGTCATAAAAATCACTAAATTCCACTCTAATGACGTACCATCTAAAATAAACTTAGATAAAATCAAACACAGAGCCGTCAATAACCGACCAGCCATTGAATTAATGGATGCTGCCGTTGCCCGAACAGCAGAAGATGAAATTTCATGAATACGAGCAATCGCACTGATTAAATAAGAAACTTGGAACCCAATCATCAAACAAATAAAACCAAGCAAAGAAAGTGTGAGCATCAAACAATCAGAGTAAATAACACCTATAGCGGCTACAAAACTGGCCACAAAACCCGTATAAGTTATCCAACCGAGTTTATTTAATGAAATATGTTGCAAGATTTTATGTGCATAATAAGAGCCCCCCGCCCTTGCAATATGATTCATGAAAAAGACCATACCGAATAATCCGACTGGAACGGCTGCCGCTTTCATCATCGGTTGCATACTCCACATAAAAATTTGATAAGCCGATGTCAAAAAAGCAGAATAGATAACCAAATAACGAAATTCTTTTGATTTCATGGCAATCTTGACAGACGCCAACAAATTCAAATAAGCCGAAGACAGTGTTTTTTTAGTAGATTCGGCTAAACGAATATCCGGAATAAAGAATAATAACCTCGTTGAAACAGATGTGTATAAACTTGACAGACCGATAACGGCATTAACATCAACCCAGTCGTAAATCCAAGCGCCGAGTAAAGAAGCTAC